>JANNZD010000404.1:0-6869 GCA_031410435.1 Betaproteobacteria bacterium
CTATGCGGATTACGCCGACCTGATCTGGTGTGAGACCGGCACGCCCGACCTGGCCTTTGCCAAGCAGTTTGCCGACGCCATCCATGCCAAGTTCCCGGGCAAGCTGCTGGCCTACAACTGCAGCCCCAGCTTCAACTGGAAAAAGAACCTGGACGACGCCACCATCGCCAAGTTCCAGCGCGAGCTGGGCGCGATGGGCTACAAGTTCCAGTTCATCACGCTGGCCGGCTTCCACAGCCTGAACTACGGCATGTTCGACCTGGCCTATGGCTATGCCCGCAACAATATGTCGGCCTTTGTCGAACTGCAGCAGAAAGAGTTCGCCGCAGCCGAGCGCGGCTTCACTGCCGTCAAGCACCAGCGCGAGGTGGGCACCGGCTACTTCGACGCGGTGACCACCACCATCGAGGCCAATGCCTCGACCGGCGCGCTCAAGGGCTCGACCGAAGACGAGCAGTTCTTCGACAACAAGAAGCACGGCTGATCGGCAAACCTCGACGCGGCCTGCCCGGGCCGTGTCGATGGCAACCAGCCAGCGGCGCGGCCCCAAAAGGGCCGCGCCGCTGTGCTTTGGGGCCGCGCTGCCGGGTGACGGCACCAAGGCGCGCCGGCCTCGGCCTGTGAAGCTGGCGTAAAGGCTGGGCCAAGCGTCGGCGGCGCCCGCAGCAACCGCGTTGAACGGGCCTATCCACCGCAGGAGCAGGCCCGTGAACCCATCGCCAGGAACGCCATTTCGAAGTGCATTGGCGCGGGGGCTGACGGCAGCGGCGGCCACGCTGCTGGCGGGCTGCATCGTGGTGCCGGCCGGCGGCCATGGCGGCAATGCCGGCTACGGTGGCGGCGCCGTGATAGTGGCGCCTCCGCCGCCACAGGCTGAGGTCTACGGCGTGGCGCCAGGACCGGGCTATTTCTGGATCGGTGGGTTCTGGAACTGGGTCGGTGGCCGTCACCTCTGGACCGGCGGCCGCTGGGAGGCGGGCCGGCCGGGTTATCAGTGGCAGCCCCATCGCTGGGCTCACGACGGCCAAGGGTGGCGGGCCGAGCCGGGCCGCTGGCAGCGCCGCTGAGCGGCAGCTGTTGCGTCAGTGGCCATCGCGACCTCGCCAGCCGGCGCTGGTCGCCTGTCACTCGACCACGATGGTGGCGCGCATCCATACCGATGCCGGCACCGGCAGGCCCAGGGCCTTGGCGGCGCGCAGGTTCAGGGCGATCACATAGCGTGTCGGCTGCTCGATTGGCGTCTCCTGCGGCCGTGCGCCCGCCAGCAAGCGTGCAACGATGTTCGCCGCGCTCTGGTAGACCACCGGCAGGTCGGGGGCGACAGCGATCAGGCCACCATCGCGAACCGGCGGAACCGTCGGATACAGGACGGGCAGACGATGGGCGGCCGCCAAGACGCTGATGCGGAGGTACATCGGATAGAGATCGTGCGCCACGAACAGCCCGTCGGCGCCCAGACGCTGGGCCTGGGCAAACCCGGCCGGCAGCTCGGATTCCTGGCTCACAAGCAGGCTGTCGGTCGCGAGGCCCAGCTGCTGCGCAGCGCGGGCGGCCTCGCGCTGGAACACCGGTGCGAACGGCCCGGTGTCCAGCAGCAAGGCCAGCCTGCGCAGCCGTGGCTGCAGGTCGCGAAACACCTCGATCGACTTGCCAATCAACTCCAGTGGGTAGGCCACGGTCCCGGTGATGTTGCCGCCGGGCCGTGCCAAGGACGCCGCGAAGCCAAACTCCTCGGGTGCCAGGCCATACAGCATGACGATGGGAATCGTGCGCGTTGCCTGTTGTGCGGCGCGGGTCTCCCGGGTGGACGGCACCACGATCAGGTCGATGCCCTGGCGCACGAGATCGAGCGCGCTGCTGGGCAGCAGTTCAGGGCGGGCGGCGCGCTGTTGCACCAGCACGAAGTCCTGCCCCAGTGCCAGGCCTGCTTGCTTCAGGTAGCGTTCAAAGAAGCTGAAGTCCTCTGCTTCGACCGTCAACAGGCCGATGCGTGCGGGCTTGTGCGGTTCGGCACCTCGCGCCAAGCCATGAAGCCCGGCGCCAGCGAGGGCGACCCAGGGCAGGCCGACGGCGAAGCGCCTGTGCATATCGGTGGGTCAACCAGGACGCGACATCTTGACAGCGCCACATCAGCGCCGGCGCCACTCCTGCCGGTGATGGTAGGCCAACTGGCCCAGCTCGGGGGGCTTGAAGCGGATGGTCAGCGCGCCGGGGCTCGACAGCGTCAAGCCCCGCGCTGGCGCCGCAGTACCAGCAGCGCAAAGCCCAGGGCGCCGCCGGCCAGGGCTGCCAGGAAGGCCGGCGAGGCCAGACCGCCCAGCATGGCCGGCAGGTCGTTCAGCAGGCGTTGCGGCAGGCCGGGCAGCAGGTCCACCGCGTCCTGCACCTGCTTCACATGCGCATCGCGCACGGCGTCGAAGTACAGCAAGGCATGCAGGGCCTCGCTGGTGGGCCGCCACAGCGCCGGGCCGATCAGGGGCTGGGGTAGGCGCTTGTCCAGCAACAGCGTGCCGGCCAGCGTCAGCGCCGCCACCACCGGCACGCCCCAACGACGCAGCCAGGCCGATGCGGCCATCGTCAGCAACAGCAGTGGTGACAGCCAGGCCATCGCCACCACCAGGGCCACGGCCATGCGCAGCAGCAGCAGGCCGCTGACCAGGGCCACCTGGCCCCAGGGCAGACCCAGCCAGGCCATCGCCCCGTGGGTGGCGCCGATGGCCACCACCGATGCCAGCAAGCCACCAACAATGCCCACCGCGATGGCCCCCATCGGCATCAGCAAGGCCTGGGCGACGAGCATCGCGCCCACCGCCTTGGCATGCCCCACCGGCAAGGAATTCCAGAACTCGATCGACCGGTCCTGCTGGTCGCGCCAGGCCAGCCCCGGTGCCTGGAAGCCCAGCGACAACAGCGCCATTGCCAGCGTGACGCCGGTGACGGCGGTGACCAGCAAGCCGGTCTGCACCAGGGCCGGCGCGTGGGCGAACGGCGGTAAATCGACCTTGTCGCTGTTGACATTGATCTGGATGCCGCCGTCCACCAGGCCCAGTGCCAGCAGCAGCACGGTGGGCGCCAGCATCACCAGCAGCCAGCCGATGCGGTGCTGCATCCACTCGCGGCGCATCAGCATGATGAATTGATTCATGGTCTTGGGCTCCTCACAGGCCTTGGGTGCGCGCAATCTCGGGCTGGCGGGTCAGCGCCATGAACAGGTCGACCAGGCTGGGCCGCAGCTGTTGGCCCAGCGCCATCACCGCGTCGGGCGGCGCCCCGTCGAACAGCGCCGCGCTGCCGCCCTGCACCCGGTAGCGCAGCAGCGGGTGGGCGGCGGCCATCGCCTCGGCCGCGGCCGGGTCGTGGCCCAGCGCGACGAAGCGGCGGTCGATGTCCTCCAGGCTGATGGCCAGCACCAGCTGGCCCTCGTTGAGCATCAGCACGTCCGACAGCAGGGTCTCGATCTCCTCGACCTGGTGGGTGCTGATCAGCACGCTGCGCTCGCCGTCGCACCATTCGTCCAGCAGCATCTCGTAGAAGCTCTTGCGCGACAGCAGGTCCAGCCCCAGGGTGGGTTCGTCCAGCACCATCAGCCGGGCATCGATGGCCGCCACCAGCGCCAGGTGCACCTGCACCACCATGCCCTTGGACAAGGTCTTGACCTTGTCACCCAGCCCAACACTGGTGCGCCGCAGCAGGGTGCGGGCCCGGTCGGCCGAGAACCTGGGGTGCAGGCCGCTCATCAGGGTGATCAGCTGGGCCACGCTGGCCCAGCGCGGCAGGATGGCCACGTCGGGGATGTAGGCCAGCGATTCGAGCAGCTTCACCCGCTGCTGGCGCGGCGCCAGGCCCAGCACGCTGAGCTCGCCCTCGACCGGGGCCAGCCCCACCAGGGCCTTCATCAGCGAGGTCTTGCCCGCGCCGTTGTGGCCGAGCAGGCCGACCACCCGGCCCTTGGGCACCGTGAAGCTCAGGTCGTCCAGCGCTGTCTTGCTGCCGTAGCGCAGCGTCAGGCCACGCGCCTCGATCAGGGCGTCCATCTCATGCCTCCCAGTTCAAATCGTTGGCATCCAGGCCCAGCCGGCGCAGGCGTGCCCGCAGCACGGGCCATTCGGTGTTCAGGAATCGCTGGCGTTCCACTTCGCGCAGGCGTTCGCGAGCGCCCGGCCGCACATAGAAGCCCAGGCCGCGGCGCGTTTCCAGCAGGCCACCCTCGCCCAGGGCCTGCAGCGCGCGGTTCACGGTCAAGGGGTTGAGCAGGTAGCGGCTGGCCAGTGCCCGCACCGAGGGCATGGCCTGGCCCTCGGCCAGTTCGCCGTCCAGCAGGCAGGCGGTCAGGCGGTCGGCCAGCTGCTGGTAGATGGGGCTTTGCTGATCCCAGGTCTGCATGGTGGGCAGGCCCTCCGCTGGTGTGTTGGTGAGCTAGCACACCATAACGCAGCCCGCCGGCCGGTCCCCCGGTGCTGCGACGGGCTGCAGCTTGCGCCGACAGGCTGCAGAAGTGGCGAGGCCCGCCGGCTGGGGGCCGGCAGGCCTCGGCTGCCAGGGCCGGTGCGGGCCTACATCGAGCTGATCAGCATCTGCCGGTAGTCGTCGCGGGTGGCGATGCGCGGGTTGGTCTTGTGGCAATGGTCGGCCATCGCGCCGTCGATCACGCGCTCGAAGAGATCTTCGGTCACGCCCATTGCCGCCAGGCCGCTGGGCAGGCCGAGCCGGGCATTGAGGGCGCGGATCGCCTCGGCCACCTCGGCACCGCTGGCGCTGCAGCCGGGCAGGCCGATGGCCTGGGCGATGCGCTGCAGGCGGTGTTCATTCTGGATGCTGTGGGCCGGCGCATTGAACAACACCACCGCCGGCAGGAACATCGCATTGAGCGTGCCGTGGTGCAGCCGCGGATTGACCCCGCCCAGGCTGTGCGACAGCGAGTGCACGCAGCCCAGGCCCTTCTGGAAGGCCATCGCGCCCTGCATGCTGGCGCTCATCATGTGCCAGCGTGCCTCGCGGTCCTGGCCGTCGCGGGTGGCGCGTTCGATATGGTCCCAGCCGCGGGCCAGGCCGTCGAGCGCAATGCCGTCGGCCGGCGGGTTGACCGCCGGCGCCATGAAGGTCTCCAGGCAATGCGCGATCGCGTCCATGCCGGTGGCGGCGGTCAGCCCGGGCGGCAGACCCAGTGTCAAGTCGGGGTCGAGGATGGCGATCTTGGGCATCAGGTGCCAGCTGTGGAAGCCCAGCTTGCGGCCGTCATCGACGATCACGATCGCGCCGCGTGCCACCTCGCTGCCGGTGCCGGCGGTGGTGGGCATGGCGATCAGCGGCGCCACCGCGTCGGTGATCTTCGGGCTGCCGCCCTCGATGGTGGCGTAGGTCTTGAGCGCCCCGGGGTGGGTGGCCAGGATCGCCACGCCCTTGGCCAGGTCGATGCTGGAGCCGCCACCCACCGCGATCAGGCCGTCGCAGCCCTGGGCCTTGTACAGCGCGACCGCCGCGCGCACCCCGGCTTCGGTGGGGTTGCTCGGGGTCTGGTCGAACACCGCATGGGGCAGGTCGCCCAGCGCGGCCAGGGCCTGGGCCAGTACGCCCGCATCGCGCACGCCGGCGTCGCTGACGATCAGCGGCTTGTGGATGCCGACACGCTGGCATTCGTCCGGCAGGATGCGCACCGCGCCGGGGTCGATCTCGATCTGGGTGAGGTAGACGATGCGGGCCATTCAGGGGTCTCCGGGGCAGGGCAGGGGCAGGGGCAGGCCGGCAGTATGCTTGCACCCCCTTTGGCCGCGGTGACCCTTGGTGACAGCCCAGCGCCTGACCCCCGTGATGGCCGGCCTGCTCGAGCGCATCCAGCGCGCCCGCCGCACACCCTTTCATGCGATGACGCCGACCCAGGCCCGCGCCGACTACGCCAAGGCCGCCGAGGTGCTGGACCTGCCGCGCGCCGCGCTGGCCCGGGTGCAGGCGCTCAGCCTGCCGGCCGCCGACGGCACGCCGCTGCCAGCCCGGCTGTATGCCCCCAGCCATGATCGGCTGCCGCTGCTGCTCTACCTGCACGGCGGTGGCTTCGTCGTCGGCGGCCTGGACACCCATGACAGCCTGTGCCGCCAGCTGGCACTGCGTTCGGGCGGGGCGGTGCTGGCGCTGGACTATCGGCTGGCGCCCGAGCACCGCTTTCCCACCGCGGTGGACGATGCCTGGGCCGCACTGCGCTGGCTGGCCGGTCCCGGCGCCGCAGCTTTGGGCCTGGACGGCCGGCGCCTGGCAGTGGGCGGCGATTCCGCTGGCGGCACGCTGGCCGCCACCTGCGCCATCCATGCGCGCGACCGGGGCCTGGCGCTGGCGCTGCAGCTGCTGATCACGCCCGGTACCAGCGCCCACGGCGACACCGCCTCGCACCAGCTGTTTGCCAACGGCTTCTTGCTGGACCAGGCCACGGTGGCCTGGTTCTTCGACCACTACATCGACCACCAGCACCGGCGCGACTGGCGCTTTGCGCCGCTGCAGGCCGACGACCTGGACGGCGTGGCGCCGGCCTGCGTGATCCTGGCCGAATGCGACCCGGTGGTCGACGAAGGCATCGCCTACGCCGACCAGCTGCGTGCCGCGCGGGTGCCGGTCGAGCTGGAGATCTATCGCGGCCTGACCCATGACTTCATCAAGATGGGCCGCGCCTTGAAGGAGGCCGGGCTGGCCCAGGCCGTGGCGGCAGCCGCGCTGGCGCGGGCCTGGGCCGCCTGAGCCTGCGGCCTCAGACCTGACTTTGACAGTTCCAGGGCACATAGCCTCGGTTCTGGCGTGTCTGGGTTGTGTAAGTCATTGATTTGACGAGGTCGAGAGGGCTCAAGCAGCACCAGATGCCTAGATACATGGATTGCCGTAGGGCT
>JANNZD010000405.1:0-1537 GCA_031410435.1 Betaproteobacteria bacterium
GAGGGCACCGGGGCTGAGATCGGCTCGATGTCGATCATCAAGGGCGCCCGCAACTTGGCGCAGGCCAAGGCCTTTTATGAATGGGCGCTGACGCCGCAGGCCCAGCAGTTCGGCGCCGCGGCCAGGCAGTTCCAGCTGCCCAGCAACAAGGCCACGCCGGTGGATGCGCGGGTGCCGGATTTCAAGAAGATCAAGTTCATCAACTACGACTACGCCAAGTACGGCGCGTCGGCCGAGCGCAAGCGCCTGATCGGCAAGTGGGAGAAGGACGTCAATTCCTTGCCGCGATGAGCCCGGCCTTGCCCGGCCGCGCTGGCCGGCGCGAGCGCCGCCTGCTCTGGGCCTGGTGGTCGCTGGCAGCGCTGGCCTGGGCAGCGCTGCCTTGGTACCTGCCGCAGGACCTGTCGGCCTGGGCCGCGCTGGCCGGCGCCTGGGGCGGCGCCGACAGCGCCAGCGCTGCGGTGCAGGTGCTGCGCCATGGCCGGCCCTGGCTGGCGCTGCCGGCCCTGGGCCTGCTGGGCGCCGCAGTGGCGCTGGCCGGGGCGCCGGGCCGGCGCCAGGGGGCCTGGCTACTGGGCTTCACGGCCCTGGCGCTGGCCGGCCTGCTGGGGCCGGCGGTGTTGATCGGCGCCCAGGGCTGGGCCTTTGACAGCCTGGGTGCCCGATGGGGCGCCTTGCCAGCGGGCCAGCCCGGCCTGGGCCTGGGTGCAGCGGCGGTGCTGGGGGCCTTGCTGGTGCTGTTCGGCGCGGCCATTGCCCGGCTCGGTTATTTCAAGGGCGACCTGTTCGTCGCGGCCGCGGTGGTGGTGGCGTCGGCGCTGCTGGCGCTGTTCGTGGCACTGCCGGTGCTGCGGGCGCTGGCCGGGGCCTTTGTCGACGATGCGGGGGAATGGGCGCCGGCGGCCCTGGCCGAGCGCCTGGGCCATGAGCGGGTCTGGGGCCTGGCCTGCCTGGCGGGTGGCATGCGCTGCGGCGTGGCCTGGAACACGCTGGCGCTGGCGCTGCTGACGGCGGCCAGCACCACCGTGATGGGCACGCTGATCGCGCTGTATGCCGACCGGGGCGATGCGCGCTTGGCGCGGCCGCTGAATGTGCTGGCCTTGCTGCCCATCATCACCCCGCCCTTTGTCGTGGGGCTGGGGCTGATCCTGCTGTTCGGCCGGGCCGGGCTGGTCAACCAGGCGCTGGAGTCGCTGTTCGGCCTGCCGCCCACGCGCTGGTTCTACGGGCCCTTCGGCATCTGGCTGGCGCAGATGTTCTCGTTCACGCCGGTGGCCTTCATGATCATGCGCGGGGTGGTGCAGGGCCTGGGGCCGCAGCTGGAAGAGGCCGCGCAAACCCTGCGCGCCAGCCGCTGGACCACCTTCGGCAGCATCACGCTGCCGCTGCTCAAGCCCGGGCTGGCGAATGCCTTCCTGGTCGGATTCATCGAGAGCATGGCCGACTTCGGCAACCCGGTGGTGGTGGGCGGCGGCTTCGCGGTGCTGTCGACCGACATCTTCTTCGCCATCGTCGGCGCGCAGTTCGATGCCGGCCG
>JANNZD010000406.1:0-8971 GCA_031410435.1 Betaproteobacteria bacterium
AGAGCCCTACGGCAATCCATGTATCTAGGCATCTGGTGCTGCTTGAGCCCTCTCGACCTCGTCAAATCAATGACTTACACAACCCAGACACGCCAGAACCGAGGCTATGTGCCCTGGAACTGTCAAAGTCAGGTCTGAGCCGCGGCTCAGCACGAGGTGCCGTTGACCAGGCCCTGCAGTTTGTCCTGGGCCAGGATGCGAATCTGGCGCTGCTTGACCTCCAGGATGCCGTCGTCCTGGAACTTGCTGAAGGTGCGGCTCACGGTCTCGAGCTTCAGGCCGAGGTAGCTGCCGATCTCCTCGCGCGTCATGCGCAGCACCAGCGACGACGCCGAGAAGCCGCGCGCCTGCAGCCGCTGGGTGAGGTTGAGCAAAAAGGCGGCCAGCCGCTCTTCGGCCCGCATGCTGCCCAGCAGCAGCATCACCCCATGGTCACGCACGATCTCGCGGCTCATGATCTTGTGGAACTGGTGCTGCAGTTCGGTGAATTCTCGCGACAGGCCCTCGAGCTGGCTGTAGGGGATCACGCAGACCTGCGAGTCTTCCAGGGCCACCGCGTCGCAGGTGTGGGTGTCGGTGCTGATGCCGTCCAGGCCCAGCAATTCACCGGCCATCTGGAAGCCGGTGACCTGGTCGCGGCCGTCTTCGGACGACACACAGGTCTTGAAAAACCCGGTTCGCACCGCGAACAGCGACTGGAAGTTCTCGCCCGCGCGAAACAGGGCCTCGCCACGCGGCACCGCGCGCCGGGAGGCCACCAGATCGTCCAGCCGCTCCAGGTTCTCGCGGTTCAGGCCCACGGGCAGGCACAGTTCCCGCAAGTTGCAGCTGGAGCAAGCCACCTTGAAGGGTTCGAGGCGCAGCTTGGTGGATTCGGTGGCGGTGTTCATGGGGGCATTATGGGCAGCGGCAGGCCCAATGGTTGACAGGGTTGCGCAAGAAGCTTGCTGCCCTACAGGGTGGGGGCCTGATCGACTACGGCCAGATTGTTCAGCCTGCGCTCAGCTCATGAATTGAGCCAAATCAAGGTGCATCCAGCCTGGTTTGGCACAGTCGCCTGCATGTTGAAGTCAGTTTCCGATCAGCTTCCCGTGCTTACCGAGGCCTTGCTGCGCCGCCTCGACCGGCCCGGCCCGCGCTACACGTCCTACCCCACCGCCGACCGCTTCGTCGAGGCCTTTGGCGCGACTGAGTATGCCCAGGCCCTGGCCCAGCGCGCCAGTGGCGCCACCGTGGGCGGGCGCCCGCCCTTGTCGCTCTACCTGCACATCCCCTTCTGCGAGTCGGTCTGCTACTACTGCGCCTGCAACAAGGTCATCACCAGGCACCACGACAAGGCGGCCGATTACCTGCAGGTGCTGGCCCAAGAGGTGGCCTTGAATGTCGCGGTGCTGGGCCGTGGCCAGAGCGTGTCGCAACTGCACCTGGGCGGCGGCACGCCGACTTTCCTGAGCGACGCCGAACTGAGCCATTTGATGGCGATGCTGCGCGAGAACTTCAAGCTGGCGGCGGGTGCCGAGCTGTCGATCGAGGTCGACCCGCGCACCGCTTCGCCCGACCGGCTGCAGCACCTGGCCGACCTGGGCTTCAATCGACTGAGCTTTGGCGTGCAGGATTTCGACCCGGATGTACAAAAGGCGGTGCACCGGCTACAGCCGCTGGCGTCGGTGCGCGACCTGATGGCCGCAGCCCGGCGCATCGGCTTTGAGTCGATCAATACCGATCTGATCTACGGCCTGCCCCGGCAGACGCCCGAATCCTTTGCCCGCACCGTGGCCCAGGTGGCCGAGTTGCGACCCGATCGCATCGCGCTGTACGCCTATGCCCACCTGCCCCAGCGCTTCAAGCCGCAGCGCCGCATCGTGATCGGGCAATTGCCGCCGCCCGACCACCGCGTGGCGATGCTGGGCGGTGCGCTGGCCGGCTTTGTCAGCCAGGGCTACACCTATATCGGCATGGACCACTTTGCCTTGCCCGGTGACACTCTGGCCGTGGCCAAGCGGCAGGGGCGGCTGCACCGCAATTTCCAGGGCTACAGCACCCAGCCCGATTGCGACCTGATCGGGCTGGGTGTGTCGGCCATCGGCCGCATGGGCGCCACCTACAGCCAGAACGCCAAGACCCTGGACGACTACTGCGACGCGGTGCGCCAGGGCCAGTTTCCGGTGGTGCGCGGCCTGACACTGACCCGCGATGACCTGGTGCGCCGGGCTGTGGTGATGGCCCTGATGTGCCAGGGCCGGGTGGAGTTCGAATCCATCGAGCTGGCCCACCTGATCAAGGTGCGCGACTATTTCAAGCCTGAGCTCGACAGCCTGGCCGAACTGCAGGCCCTGGGCCTGTGCACACTGCAGGCGGACGCCTTGCAGGTCACGGCCACCGGCTGGTATTTCGTGCGCGCGGTAGCCATGGTCTTTGACCGCCACCTGCGCGGCGACCAGCAGCGTGAGCGCTTCTCGCGCATCATCTGACGGCCGCCCTACGCCCCTTGCAGGCTTTGACCCTTTCCGCATCCGACCGCCACCCGTGGACCAGGCCCTGTTGATCAGCGCGATGCTGTTGGGCTTGGCCGGCACGCCGCATTGCCTGGCCATGTGTGGCGCCGCCTGCACCGCCGCCACCCAGGGCGGGCGCTGGCAGGGCCTGCTGCCCTTCCATCTGGGGCGGCTGCTGGCCTACGCCCTGGCCGGGGCGGTAGCGGCCGCCAGCGTGGGCAGCCTGGCGGCCCTGGGCCAGGCGGTGGCGGCACTGCGCCCGGTCTGGACCCTGGTGCACATGGCCGCCTTGGGTCTGGGCCTGTTCCTGCTCTGGCAGGGGCGCCAGCCTGCCTGGATGGCGCAGTGGGGCCGCTCCCGGCGCGGCGGCACGGTGGCGCACCGGGCCGGTGAGCGCTGGCAAGGCGTGAGCGGGCCGGCGCGCAGTGCCGGCGCCGGCCTGGCCTGGGTGGCCTGGCCATGCGGCCTGCTGCAATCGGCCCTGCTGGTGGCCGCGTTGGCCAATTCGGCGGCGGCGGGGGCGATGGTGATGGCCGGTTTTGCCCTGGCCTCGGCCGCTGGCCTGTTGATAGGCCCGGCACTGTGGCGGCGACTGGTCGGGCCGGGTAGCGGCGCTGCGGGGGCCAGCCGGGCAGCGGTGCGCTGGGCAGGCGCGGCGTTGGCCCTGGCGTCGGCCTGGGCGTTGGGCCATGGCCTGTGGCCGCGGCTGGCGGCCTGGTGCGGTTTCTGATCGCCCTGGGGCGGTGGGGCGGGGCGGTCAACCACCCCGGCTGACCATGAAAAACGCCCGGCGAACCGGGCGTTTGCATCGGCAGCCGGCCAGCCTTGGCCGGCTATCCGGGCCTGAATTACTTCTTGGCCGAGGCAGCGGCGGCGGCGGGGGCAGCGGCCTTGACGTCCTTCTTGGCGTCAGCCTTAGAAGCGGCAGCGGCGGGGGCAGCAGCCTTGTCTTCCTTCTTGGCATCGGCGGCGAAAGCGCCGGTGGTGGCGAAGGCGGCAAGGGCCAGGGCGGCGACGAACTTGTTCATGGGATCGATCCAGAGAGTTGGGTTTGAAATTACCGCGCTGCATTGGCGCGGCCCACCGGAAACGCCGGCCCGGCCATAGCGGTTGACAGGCAATGTGGCCGTGTATGAAAAAACTTTCTGGTGCTGCGCAAGCCTGGTATCTGGCCGCCCGCAGGCCTGCCGCGCTACCGCGCCGCGCCGCGAAGGCCCGGCCGGTCAGGCCGCCCCGCCGGTGGCTGGGCGGGCCCGGGTTGCGGTCTTGCCCCTGGGCCGCTGCGCCGGCGTGGGTCAGCGGTGCATGGCGCGGGTCAGGCGGTCTGCAGCGGGCAGGCTGTCGTCGCCGCCAAGTTCCATGGCTACCTGCGTACAGACAGCCCGACACAGCAGCGCAACCCGCTCGCTGTGCAACTTGTAGAAGATCTGGGTGCCCTCACGCCGCCGGCTGAGCACGCCGGCGCGGTAGAGCGTGGCCAGGTGCTGCGACATATTGGGCTGGGTCGTGTCGATCTGCGCGAGCAGCTCTGACACATTGCGTTCGCCCTGGCAGACGGCGCTGATGATCTTGAGCCGAACCGGGGTGGACAGCAGCCCGAACAACTCGGCGGCGGATTCAAAGACCAGGTCTTCTTCGCCCTGGGTGGCCATGCGATGCCTTGCAGCAATGGAACAAGCCATCAATGTATCAGCAGGCGCCGATGCAGGCATCCCCCCGCTACGCTGCCCTGGCCCGCCGGGTGGTCGGGCGTCAGGCCGCGCTTCTTGAGCCTGATCGCGCCCACCTCGAAGGCCACGCCACGGGCCTTCAAGGCCGAAACCAGCGGTGCGTAGTCGGTACCGTTGGCCGCCTTGGCGCCTTCCATCAGCCGGTCCACGCCCTCGGCAGGGGTCACCACGGTGATCTTTGCGTTCGGGTCGGTGTCGATGTGGTGGGCCACCTTGTCCTGGGCCTGGCTGGCGCCCGCAACCAGGCAGAGCCGGGCGGCGGCGAGACAGGATTTGGGCTGCACGGAGGACTCCAGCGTGAACAGGGCGCGCGGGGCCGCTGGCGCAACCATCTCAGAACTCGATGGCTTCGATGATGGCCTGGATGCCGGCCAGCGCGCAGGCGTCGTCGGCCTCGCCGCCTGGGGCACCCGACACGCCGATGGCGCCCAGCACTGCGCCGCCGGCCTCGATCACCTGGCCGCCGCCGATGGCCATCAGATGCGGCGCGTGGCGAATGCCGCTCATGGGCCTGCCGGCTTGGGTTTCTGCGGCGAGGGCAGCGGTCGGGATGCGAAAGCTCGCCGCCGTCCAGGCCTTTTGCGGCGCGATGTCCAGCGTGTGCGCGCCGGCAAAGCGGTCGCGCAGCAACACCTGCACCAGGCCGGCGCGGTCTACCACCGCCACTGTCACCTGGTGGCCGGCCTGGCGGCAATGCGCCAGCGCTGCCTGTGCGGCGCTCAGTGCGGTCTCGGGGCTGAGTTGCCTGACGCTGTAAGTGGCGGCGCCAGCCGCGCATGCGGCCTGGGCACCCAGCGCCAGCAGGGCGGCAGCGGCGGCGGGCAGGGTAGCAGGGCGCATGGCGGGGGACTCAGGTAGGGGCGATGCCCGGGTTGCCCTGCACTGCAAGCAGTTCAGGGGTGTTGATCTGGCGCGGCTTGACCCGGCCGCCCTGGGCTTTGAGCCAGGTTTCGACAGGGTCCCATATTGGCTTCACGCCGGGCAGGTGCCGGGCTTCTTCGGCCACTGGCGCCCAGCCGGCCACCTTGTACATCCTGCTGGCGTCCAGAGGCCGGCCCTGGAGCCGCAGCTGGTCGATGCGCTTGCCCATCGGCTGGCCCGGGCTCAGGGTGTAGGCCAGGCCGCCCACGCGCACCATGTCGCCGCCCTGCTGGTAGTAGGGGTCGGGGTTGAAGAGGTTGTCGGCCACGTCTTCCAGAATCGTCTTGATCGTCTCGCCGGTCATCTCGGTGAGCGTGGCATGCGGGTAGGTGATGGCCAGCTGGTCCATCAGCAGTTCGCGGGTGATGGTGTCGCCCGGCAGCAGGCTGGTGCCCCAACGGAAGCCCGGCGAAAAGGCGATCTCGGCGCCCTGCACGTCCATCATCGCATCGCAGATCAGCTGGTCCCAGCTGCCATTGAAGTTGCCGCGGCGGTAGAGCAGGCCATCGGTGATGGCCAGCTTCTCGTTGAGCCGGGTCTCAAAGGGGGCGCGCATCCGGGTAATCAGCGCAGCCATCTCGGCATCGGGCCGCAGCTGGTTGGCAAAGACCGGCAGCAGGCGGTAGCGGTAGTCCACCAGCCTGCCGCCCTTGACCTCGAAATCCATCACGCCCAGAAACTTGCTGTTGCTGCCCGCATTGGTCACCAGCGTGGTGCCGCCTGGGTTCTTGACCTTCAGCGCCACGGGCACGCCGTCATGGGTGTGCCCACCAAAGATGGCGTCGATGCCGCGCAGTCGGCTGGCCATTTTCAGGTCGACGTCCATGCCGTTGTGCGACAGCATGACGACCAGCTGAGCGCCCTTGGCGCGGGTCTCGTCCACCATCCGCTGCATATTCTCTTCCTGGATGCCGAAGGACCAGTCGGCCACCAGGTAGCGCGGGTTGGCGATGGGCGTGTACGGAAAGGCCTGGCCGATGATCGCCAGGCGAACGCCGTTGATGCTGCGCATCAGGTAGGGCTTGAACACCGGGTCGCCGAAATCCTGGGTCTTGATGTTCTGGGCGATGAATTCGATCTGGCCCTTGAAGTCTTTCTCGACGATCTCCTTGACCCGGTCCATGCCGTAGGTGAACTCCCAGTGGCCGGTCATCACGTCCACACCCAGCAGCTTGCTGGCGTCCACCATGTCTTGCGCCTGGGTCCACAGGGCAGTGGCCGAACCCTGCCAGGTGTCGCCGCCGTCCAGCAGCAGGGCGCCGGGGCGGCTGGCCTTCAGGCGCTTGACCAAAGTGGACAGGTGCGCAAAGCCGCCCACCTTGCCATAGCGGCGTGCGGCCTTGTCGAAGTCAAGGTAGGTGAAGGCATGCGCCAGCGCCGACCCTGGGCGCACACCGGCGGCCCTGAGCAGGTGCTCGCCCACCAGGTGCGGCATCTGGCCCTGCAGGGACCCCAAGCCCAGGTTGACGCTGGGCTCGCGGAAGTAGGTGGGCTTGAGCTGGGCGTGGCAATCGGTCATGTGCAGCAGCGACAGATTGCCGAAGGGTGGCGGGTCGTACAGGCCCTGCTCGGCCGTGGCCGCGTCGGCGTCGGCAAACCGCCCCAGCGCCATGCCGGCGGCCGAGGCCGAGGCCATGACCTGGAGGAAGTCGCGCTTGGAGAGGCTCACGGGTCGGTGATCGGCAGCGGGCGGCGGGGCTGGGGCCTTGCGCGGGCAAGCCCGCGCGGCGCAAGCCTTACTGGTTGACGGGCGATTGGGGGTCGAGCAGCAGGGCCATCACGTCACGGATCTGCTGCTCGTCGAGCAGCTTGGCATGGCCGAAGCGCGGCATGTTGGAGCAGGCCGCATAGGCCTTGCTGTTCCACAGTTTGGCCCAGGTGTATTGCACGATGGCGGCCGAGGCGGGGTCGCTCACCTGCTTGACGCCGCGCAGCTTGCCGTAGTTCCACAGGCTGGGGCCGAGGGTGCCGAAAGACAGCTCCTTCTTGTCGATCTGGTGGCAGTTGTAGCACTGGGCGCCGTTGGCGCTGGGTGCGGTGCTGCTGTCGGTCCAGGTCATGCCCCGCCCGCTCTGGGCCAGTTTTTCGCCCTCGCGCCAATTGCCGATGTATTGGCCGTCCTGGGGCCAGCGCACGCTGGCCAGGGCCTGTGCCTCGATCTGTTTGCCCACGGCGTCGGGCGGGGCTTCGGGCGACGAGCAGGCTTGCTGGCCCGGGTCTTGGGCCAGGCGGTCGAGCGTGGCAATGCCTTGAGCGCGGAACGAGGCCTGGATCATGCGCAGGGCCTGCTGGTCCAGGTCGGCCGGGGTCGGCGCGGTGGCACAGCCAAGGGCGAGTAACGCAGCGGCGATCGCAGCCAGGGCGGGGTGAAAAAAGCGTTGCATGGCTTGCGGCATTGCTGGCTCAGCGTTTCAGGGCCGGCGCAATCGACTCGGCGCCCCGGGCATTGACGCCCATGTACACGCCCAGCGCCACCGTCAGGTCTGACGCATAGCCCGGGTAGGGAAAGCGCTGCTGGCGAAAGCAGTCGTTGAGGCGCCGCTGCATGCTCCACATCTCGCCATTGGACACGCGGTAGGCCGGCCAGGACGCGAAGCCGACACCGTCGCCCGGGTTCTTGGTGAGCTGGGGCAGGTCTTGCAGGCGGATGCGCTTGCCTTCCTCGCCGTGGCAACTGGCGCAGGAAAAGTCCATCGGCCCGCCCCGGAAGTAGAAGCCGCGCTTGCCCAGTTCATAGAAGCGCCGTTCTTCGGCATGGTTCTGGGGCAGCGCAAACTTCAGCCCCTTGGATTCGGCCGAAACCCATGCGGCCAGCGCGGCCAGCGTGGCCTGCTCGCCCTTGTCGAAGCCGGTGTTGGCGATCTCGGCGGCGTTGAAACCTTGCAGTCTCTCCATGCAGGTCAGCAACCTCGATTCCAGGTCCTGCACCCGGCCGGTGTCGGCAAAGTAGCGCGGCATCTGCACCCAGGCGCCTTTGACCACGCCGCGGCCCAGGCCCAGGTCGCATTGCTGCAACGACATCTGCTTCGGCCCGCGCGGCTGTTTCCAGAGCTCTTCGCCCTTGGCCTCGAAAAGCTCGGCCGGGTTGCCGTCTTCCAGCATCCTGCGGTATTGGGCGATGGCGTCGGCGGTGGACTTGGGCTGCGCGCTCACGCTGGCGGCGGTAGCCCACGCCAAGCTAGCGGCGATGAGGTGGATGGGTTTCATGTCTGCATTGTCAAGTGCGGCGCCTGCTGCACCAGGCGCCTGCGCCTTTGCCAGGGTCAGGAGACGGTAGCTTCATCGCTGCGGGTCTCGCCCTTGTTGTCCTTCCAGGACAGCGTGACCTTGTCGCCCGGTCTGGCGCCCTTGATGTTGAACTGGAAGTAGGGGTTCTTCGCGACCGACGGGCCCCATTCTGCGTTCAGAACGGTCTTGCCGTTGAGCGCAGCGCTGACATCCTGGATGTACCAGGCGGGGATCGTCCTGCCCGCGGCGTCCTTGCGCAGGCCGGTTTCCATTTCGTGGTTCATCAGGACGCGGACGGTGGTCTTGTCGCCGGCCATCTGGGCGCGGATGCGCATCGGGTCTGCCATGGTGCTTCTCCAATCCATTGTTTCAGGTGAGATTCAAGGCCTGGCCCGGTGCCTGGCAAGGCCTTGCCGCTGCGGCAGGCCCTGGCCCGCAGTGCCGGCGCGGGCCCAGGCCGGCTCAGACCTGACTTTGACAGTTCCAGGGCACATAGCCTCGGTTCTGGCGTGTCTGGGTTGTGTAAGTCATTGATTTGACGAGGTCGAGAGGGCTCAAGCAGCACCAGATGCCTAGATACATGGATTGCCGTAGGGC
>JANNZD010000407.1:0-2717 GCA_031410435.1 Betaproteobacteria bacterium
TCGGCGCTGGCAACGCCTGGCCACCCGCCTGAGCGCGGCCGATTGCGAACTGCTGCTGCAGCGCGCCAGCCAGCGCGGCCTGGTGGTGGGCGGCAGCCGCTGGGTCAGCAGCGCATCGGCCACCGAGGGCTGGGCCCTGGAGGGCTGCGCACTGCCGCAGCGCGCAGCCGCAGCGCCCCGGCCGCTGGATCAGGCCGGCGCGGGCGCCTTGTCGGACCTGGCCAGGCCGGGCATGGCGCGCAGCCTGGGCTCGCAAAAGCTGGCCAGCTGAGCCGGGCTGACATGTCGGGCCTGGCCCCAGTACTGGCAGGCTGCCGGCAGCTGGGTGGCCAGGCAGTCCAGCACCAGCGGCCCGGGGTCAAACTGGCACAGCAGGTTGCGGCCGCGCCACAGGGCCGCCGTGGCCTGCTGCTGCTGCCCCGCCACGGCCATGGCGCTGGCAAGGCATTGCAGCATCACATCGGCGCGCCATTGCTGGTGCCAGGTGTCGGGATCGAAGGGCCGGCCATCGCCGCCCCGGTAGCTCAGGCACAGCAGGCCGTTGCCATGCGCCAGCACCGCATCGGGCCGGGCGGTCAGGGCCGCCAGCCGGTAAGTCGGTCGCTCCCCTTCGGGCGCCAGCAGGCGTGCGGCGCTGCCTTGCAGGATGGGCAATTGCCGGCCGACGAAATCGGGCCGGGCGTC
Organism: Betaproteobacteria bacterium; assembly: GCA_031410435.1. Taxonomy (GTDB): domain Bacteria; phylum Pseudomonadota; class Gammaproteobacteria; order Burkholderiales; family Burkholderiaceae_C; genus Pseudaquabacterium. Next base: position 685 of record JANNZD010000407.1, read on the forward strand.
CACCTCGGCCGGGTCGAAGAAATAGGCCCGCACCCGCACCCCGAGCAGGTCGGCCACCTGGTGCCAGGGCAGACGATCGCTCATCGCAGGCCCGCGGTGATCTGGCGCTCAGGCCGGGGCGCCGATGCCGGCCCGGCTGGCGGCACCGGCAGCGGGGCCGAAGCGGCCTGCGGCACTGGCGCGCCGCCAGGCCAGGCGGCGGCATCCGGCAAGGGGGTGGGGGCGGCTGTGCCCGGTCTGGCCTGGGCGCCCGCCGGCATTGCCGCTGGCCTGGCCGCCGGGGCCGGGTGCAACCCGATCCAGGTCAACAGCAACGCCAGCAGTAGGCCCGCAACCCATAGCGCCTTGAGGAACGCAGAAGGCGCTGGGCCTGCGCCGACCCGCAGAAGCGGCCCGGCCGGCCTCTCGGACGCCTTTTGGGCGGGCCCAGCCGATGGCGCGGGTGCGTCGGCCGGCGCGTCGCCGGGCTCGACCAGCACCCAGCGCACGCCCTCCACGCCGTCCTGGGTGAGGTCGCTGGCAATCTGGACATCGATCATCGGTCAGGCGCCTTGCTGTCGAGCCCCGGCAGGCCCTGTCAGGCCTCGACCGGGCGATCGGCGCGGCGCCGCCGTGCCGGCGTGCTGCCGGCCGGAGTCGGCAGCGCCTCGGGCAGACGCACAGCCGGGCCAGGCTGGGCCGGCCCAGCGCCGGGCTGCGGGCGCCGGTCAGCGGCCGAGCCAGCGCGGCGCGCCGCCGCGCGCTCCTGTTGCACCTGGGCTAGCGTCACCCGTACCAGGTTGGCCAGTTCGGTGGGCGCAAGCGGGGCCGGGCGCGCTGCGGCCGCGGCGTCCACCCGGTAACGCAAGTGCGCGAACAGCGTTCCGCCCAAGGCCCCCAGGCCGGCCAGGGCCAGCGCCGGCCAGAGCCCCGGGCCAGGCGCAGCCAGCGCCACGCCAACGCCGGCGCCGCCCAGCGCGGCGCTCAGGCCGCAGCCCAGCACCACGAACAGGCGCTGCTTGCGCAGCAGCGCAGCGCTGTCGCTCAACATGGCTCAGCCCTCGGTGAAGCAAACTGCGCGCGGGATGAAGCGGGGTGTAGGGGTGGCAGAACGGCGCTCATGCGACCATTTCGGCCGCTGGCGCGCCGGCTTGAGGCCGGCGACCGGGCAGATTGCGCCGCACCGCGCCCGGCGGCAGGGCCCCGCCCATCAACTGACGATGTAGGCGCCGCCCGCGGTGGCGATCAGATCGCCCTGGTCGTTGTGCAGGCGCATCTGGGTCGACCCGACCCGGCCACCCAGGCGGGTGATCTCGGCCGTGGCCAGGAAGTGGCTGCCCAGGCCGGGCCGCAGGAAATCCACCCGCAGATCGATGGTGCCTACCTTCAGGTAGCGGTGCATCACCTGCTCGGTGCTCTCATGCGGATGTTTCTCGCCCAGCGCCACCATCAGCGCACTGCCGCCCAAGGCGTCCAGCACCGCCGAGATCACGCCGCCATGCAGGCGGCCATAGTGGTCGTGGCCCACCAGCGCGGGGCGCATGTCAAAGCGCAAGATAAGCTGTGGCAGCAACTGCTGCACCTTCAGACCGAGCAGCTGATTGAAGGTCATGCGGTGCTCGACCAGCTCGGTCAGGGCGGCGTCGAGCCGGCCTTGCTCGGCGGCGCTGCGGCGTGGCGGGGGGGGCTGGGTCATGGCGCCGAGCATATCGCCGGGCCGAGTTGCCTATCATCGAGCCCCGTGGTCACCGCCCCTGCCCTGCCATGCACCGTCTGACTGCCCGCCCCTTCTGCCGCCCCTGCCTGGCCTGGCGGGTCGGTGCATTGCTGCTGGCCGCTGCGCTGGCTGTGCCCGCCGCAGCCCAGACCCCACGGGGCGACGCGGCGCCCCGGGCGGTCAGCGCACGCGGCGCACTCGGCGCCGAGGAACTGGCCAATATCGATGTCTTCAGGCGGCTGTCACCGTCGGTCGTGCACATCACCACCCTGGCCACCGAGCGCGATTTCTTCAACCGCAGCGTGCAGCAGGTGCCGCGCGGCACCGGCACCGGTTT
>JANNZD010000408.1:0-4445 GCA_031410435.1 Betaproteobacteria bacterium
GCCAGCCAGGCGCGGCAGGCCAGGGCTTCATCGCGCATCACGGCGGGGGTGATCGCCTCGCCGCCACGTTGGGCCGCCATCAGCTTGAGAAAGTAGGCGGCCGCGCGCATGGCTCGGTCACGCCCGGTGGGGCCAAACAGCTCAAAGTCGGACCAGCGCACGGTGCCCACAAACCGCACCCGCAAGCCGGCGGCGCTGGTCAGCACCAGGCTTTCGCGCTCGATCAGGCGGATGCCGAGTTGTTGGCACCGCACCCGCAGGGCCGGCCACGCATGCACCAGATCCCGGCCATCAAACTCATGGTTGCCGGCCACCATCAACACCGGCACCGGCCAGCCGGCAAAGCGCTGCAACGCGGTCCAGTGGGTGTCGATGTCACCGGCCAGCACCAGCAGTTCAGCGCCTGGTGCGGGCTGGGGGTCGAAGGTCTCGGTTTCGAGGTGGAGGTCTGAAAACAGTTGCAGCCGCATGAGCGGCTGCAGTGTAGGCGGGCGGGTCGGCAGCCCGACAGGCTGCCAGGGGCGCGTCAGGCGGCCAGCTGCTGCTCGATCTGGCCCTTGATCGCCAGCAGCTGCGCCGGCAAGCGCGCCGACAGCTGCTGGAACAGCTCGCCGTGCAGGCCCAGCTCGGTCCGCCAGGCGGCGCGGTCGATCGAGATCACGCTCTGGTACTGCGCGCGGCTGAAATCCAGCCCGGACCAGCTGATGTCGTCATAGCGCGGGCTGACGCCGAAGACGTTCTCGTCGCCGCCGGCCGTGCCGTCCACGCGCTCGAGCATCCACTTGAGCACCCGCATGTTGTCGCCATAGCCGGGCCAGACGAACTTGCCGTCGGCGCCCTTGCGGAACCAGTTGACGCAGAAGATGGCCGGCAGCTTGGCGCCGGTGGCGGCCAGACGATCGCCCATCTTGAGCCAGTGGCTGAAGTGGTCGCCCATGTGGTAGCCCATGAAGGGCAGCATCGCGAACGGGTCGCGCCGCACCACGCCCTGCTGGCCGGCGGCGGCGGCGGTGGTCTCCGAGCCCATGGTGGCGGCCATGTACACACCCTCGGCCCAATTGCGCGCCTCGGTGACCAGTGGCACGGTGGTGCTGCGGCGGCCGCCGAAGATGAAGGCGTCGATGGCATAGCCGGTGGGCGAATCCCATTGCGGGTCGAGCACCGGGTTGTTGGTGGCGGCCACGGTGAAGCGGGCGTTCGGGTGGGCGGCCTTGGCGCCGGTTTCCTTGGCCAGCGCCGGGGTCCAGTCCTTGCCCTGCCAATCGATCAAATGGGCCGGGGCTTCGCCGTCCATGCCCTCCCACCAGACATCGCCCTCGTCGGTGAGGGCCACGTTGGTGAAGATCACGTCCCGCTTGAGCGAATCCATGCAGTTGGGATTGGTCTTGTAATTGGTGCCCGGCGCCACGCCGAAATAGCCGGCCTCGGGGTTGATGGCATGCAGCCGGCCCTGGGCATCGGGCTTGATCCAGGCGATGTCGTCGCCCACCGTGGTCACGGTCCAGCCGTCCAGGCCCCGGGGCGGCACCAGCATCGCAAAATTGGTCTTGCCGCAGGCGCTGGGGAAGGCCGCCGCCACGTGGTATTTCTTGCCGGCGGGGTTGGTGACGCCCAGGATCAGCATGTGCTCGGCCAGCCAGCCCTGGTCGCGCCCCATGGTGCTGGCGATGCGTAGCGCGAAGCACTTCTTGCCCAGCAGCGCATTGCCGCCATAGCCCGAGCCGTAGGACCAGATCTCGCGGGTCTCGGGGTAGTGCACGATGTACTTGGTCTTGTTGCAGGGCCAGGCCACGCTCTTTTCGCCGGCTTGCAGCGGCGCACCCACGCTGTGCATGCAGGGAACGAAGGCGCCATCGTCGCCCAGCACGTCGAACACCGCCTTGCCCATGCGGGTCATGATGCGCATGTTGACCGCCACATAGGCGCTGTCGGACAGCTCGACCCCGATGTGCGCGATGTGCGAGCCCAGCGGGCCCATCGAGAAGGGCACGACATACATCGTGCGGCCCTTCATGCAGCCCTTGAACAACGCCGGCGTGCCGTCGGCCTGGCCACCCTGCAACAGCGCGCGCATCGCCGCCGGGGCCATCCAGTTGTTGGTCGGGCCGGCATCCTCCTCGCGCGCGCTGCAAATGAAGGTGCGGTCTTCGACCCGGGCCACGTCGCTGGGATCGCTGCAGGCCAGGTAGCTGCCGGGGCGCAGCGCGGGGTTCAGGCGCTTGAAGGTGCCGGCGGCCACCAAGTCGGCGCACAGGCGGTCGTACTCGGCTGGGCTGCCGTCGCACCAGTAGACCTCGGCGGCCTCGGTCAGCGCGGCCATCTCGGCCACCCAGGCCACCAGGCGGGTGTGTTTGACATAGGCAGGGACGTTCAATCGCACCCCTTCCATCACGGGCTGGTTCATCACAACTCCAATCATCGAAAGATGCCAAGAAACGGGATTGCGTGAGCCTCTGCGGCGCGGGCCAGGGGCGGGGGGCTCATGCAATGCCGCATCGCGCGCGGCCGCTGGGTGTTTGACCCCGGCCGCGTTGGGTTACGGCGGGTTACACCGGAGCCTGACGAGCGCAGCCCGACGGTAGCCGGGAGCGCATTGTCAAACCAGTGTAATAGTGCGGTAACCACCGGGCTTTAGGGGGTCATGCAAAATCCGCATGACTCCATGCCCAGCCCGCCAGGCGGCTGTCGCCAGGCTGACAAGGCCTGCGGCGGGCGAGAATCCGCCGATGAAAATCCTCAGCGTCAATGTCGCGCGCAGCCAGGTCCATTGGATCCAGGGCCAGGCTGTGCCCAGCGCGATCGCCAAGCGGGCAGTGGCCGGGCCGGTGGCCGTCGGCCCGCTCGGCCTGGGTGGCGATGAGCAGGCCGACCTGTCGGTGCACGGCGGGCTGAGCAAGGCGATCTATGCCTACCCGGCGGCGCATTACGCCTTCTGGCAGGGGGTGCGGGCGCAAGCCGGCGTGGCCCCGGCCGATGCGGCCCTGCCGCAGGGTTTTCTGGGCGAGAACCTCACCATCGAAGGCCTGACTGAGGCGCAGATGTGGATCGGCGACCGCTGGCGCCTGCCCGGCTGCGTGCTGGCGGTGAGCGAGCCGCGCATGCCCTGCTTCAAGTTCAACGCGGTGATGGGCTTCAAGCAGGCCAGCCAGATGATGAGCCAGTCGGGCTGGTGCGGCAGCTACCTGGCGGTGATCGAGCCCGGGCACCTGAGCGCTGGCGATGTGATCGAGCTGTTGCCCGGCCCGCGCGAGGTCAATATCCGCGAGTTGTTCATGGCCCGGATGCGGGCCAGGCGCTGACGCCTCCGCCCGCCCGGTCGCGCAGGCGGCCCGGCCCTCAGGCCGGGGCGGGCGACGCCTCCAGCGCCGGATAGTCGGTGTAGCCCGCTGCGCCGCCGCCGTAGAGCGTGGCCGGCACCAGCCGGGCCAGCGGCGCGTCCTCGCGCAGCCGGCGCACCAGGTCAGGGTTGCTGATGAAGGGCTTGCCGAAGGCCACCAGGTCGGCCGCGCCCGAGGCCACGGCCTCGATCGCCATCGCCCGGGTGTAAGCGTTGTTGACCATCCAGGCTCCGCTGTAGAGCCGGCGCAGCGCTGCATAGTCGAAGGGCTTGACGCCCTTGTCCGACAGATCGCGCGCGCCCCCAGTCTGGCCTTCGATCAGGTGCAGAAAGGCCAGGCCCAGCGGCTCCAGCGCACGCACCACATGGCCGTACAGGGCCTGGGCATCGCTGTCCTGGCCGGCATCGTTGACCGGCGTGATCGGCGACAGGCGCAGGCCGGTGCGCCCGCCACCGACCTCGGCCACCACCGCCTGCATCACCTCGACCAGCAGCCGGGTGCGGTGGGCGATGGGCCCGCCATAGGCATCGTGGCGGTCATTGATGCTGTCGCGCAGGAACTGCTCCAGCAGGTAGCCGTTGGCGCCGTGCACCTCGACCCCGTCGAAGCCGGCGTCGATCGCGCAGCGCGCGGCATGGCGGTAGGCCTCGATCACGCCGGGGATCTCGTCGGTGCGCAGCGCGCGCGGGGGCGAGCAGTCGACAAAACCCTCGGTGGTGAAGGTCTTGCCGATGGCCGGCCGTGCGGTGGACGACACCGGCGCCGCGCCGCCCGGCTGCAGGCTGACATGCGAGATGCGGCCCACATGCCAGAGCTGCACGATGATGCGGCCGCCCGCGGCGTGCACCGCGTCGGTGATCCTGCGCCAGCCGGCCACCTGGGCCGGACTATGGATGCCGGGCGTGTCCAGGTAGCCCTGGCCCTGGGGGCAGACCTGGGTGGCCTCGCTGATGATCAGCCCGGCCGAGGCCCGCTGCACGTAGTAGGCGCGCATCAGCTCGTTGGGCAGCTGGTTGGGGGCGCGGTTGCGGGTGAGGGGCGCCATCACGATGCGGTTGGGCAGTGTGATGTCGCCAAGGCGGATGGGGTCGAAAAGAGAGCTCATGC
>JANNZD010000409.1:0-8681 GCA_031410435.1 Betaproteobacteria bacterium
CACATAGGTCTCGCGGCCGCGCCGCAGCGGGCCCCAGGCCTCGTGGCCGCCGTCGGTGCGGGCCCAGGTCATGATCGCCATGGCCATCAGGCGGCCGAAGCTGTCGGAGCGGTTGATGACCTCGGGCGAGACGCTGGCCGGGTCGAAATCGGCGCTCTGCTTCAAAGGCAGTGTGCGCTCCAGCAGGTCGATGCGGGCCTTGTTCTCGGCGCTGGCGCTGGGCCACATCATCCGCGTCATAGTCGCCAGCGCGGCATTGGCCACAGTGGGCCAGTGCAGGGGCTCGTCGGGCTGGGCCCAGGGCAAGGAACTGAGCTCGTTCAACTGGCCGGCCAGGCTCTGGTGGGCCGGCATGCCCGGCACCACCGCCTCGTACAGCGCCAGGCCCAGGTAGCCGAAGGCGCGGGCGGCCACCGGCGGGCTGAAGCCGGGGGTCTGCTGGGCCAGCTGCAGGGCCAGGTTGAACCAGTCTGTGGCAACGTTGGCGCTGTAGGCGCTGGCGGGGCGGGGGGTGTCGATGGCTTGCGCCAGGCCCGGGCCGGCCAGCACGGCGACGCAGGTGCCGATGGCCAGGCGCCACAGCCATCCCAAGCACCCACCGGCGCGGCTCATGGCGCGCTGCCCGGGCTCAGGCCGCGATCGCGGTCGAACAGGTAGAAGCCATCGGCGGCGGCGCCCTGCCAATCGCTCCAAGCACCCTGCGGCCACTGCACCCGCAGCTTGACCGCCGTGGCTGCCCCCAGGCCGAAGTGCAGAAAGCCCAGGTGGCCGCTGGCATGGCCGCCGCCGATGGTCAGCTCCTGGCGGATGACGCGGCCGCCCAGGTCCACCTCCACCCAGGCGCCGATCGCGTCGCGGTTGCCGCCGGGCTGGCGCAGGCGCAGCTGCAGCCAATGGCCCAGTGCGGCCGGCTTGTCGGCCGTGCCGGCGCCGACATTGCGCCACAGCTGGGCCTTGTCCCAGCGGTTGACCACCACCATGTCGAGCAGGCCGTCGCCGTTCAGGTCCACCAGCAGGCCGCCGCGCCCGCGCTTGAAGCTGGCCATGCCCGCCAGCTGGCCCACCTGCACGAAGCGGCCATCGGGCTGCTGCAGCAATAAATCGTTGGGGTCGAGGGTGGCGAAGTCGGGCATCGCGCCGATATTGCCCTTGACGATGAACAGATCGGTCAGCCCGTCGTTGTTGACGTCGGCAAACTGCGCATGCCAGGCGGTGGACGGGTGCACGTCGCCGCCCACATAGGGCCGGTGCGCGGTGACGCCACGCTTGTAGGCGATGTCGGTGTAGCTGGGCTGGCCGGCGCCGGCAGCCAAGGTCTGCAGCTTGTTGTCGGACATGCTGGTGATGAAAACCTCGGGGTAGCCGTCGCCGTCCAGGTCGTGGCTGGCGATGCCCATGCCCCAGATCTGCAGCGGCTTCCAGCCTTGGGCTGCCGTGTAGAGCGTGGGGGGCTGGCCGGGTGCCAGCTTCCACAGCTGCTCCTGGCCGCCTTTGTAGTACTCGCGGTCATTGGCCACGCGCAGCGCGGGTTCACCGTTGCGGGCCCAGTCGCTGAACAACATCGACAGCGCGCAATGGCCTGGCAGAAGCGCCACAGCGGGCGCAAAGGCCTTGCCTGAGGCATCCGGCCGCCACAGGCTGCCGGGCGTGCAACTGCCCCAGGGGAACTCGGGCTTGCTGCGGTCAACATAGGTGCCGATGGCCAGCGTGGGCCAGGCATTGCCGCGCTCCCAGGTGGCCGCGAAGGCGGTGTGCCAGGCATTGCCGGTGCTCAACTTCCAGGCCGCGTTGGCGCGCTCGAAGCGACAGTTGCCCAGGCCACGAAACACCTGCACCTCGCCCACCCGCAGCACCACCAGGTCGGCCAGGCCGTCGCCGTCGATGTCGATCGGATAGGCGCCGATGGCATTGGTCAGCTCCAGACCCGAACGCTCCTCCAGCAGATTGATGGCGCCGCCGCGCGCGCTCTTGTTGCGGTAGAACTTGGCCTTGTTGACGCCGGCAGTCACGTAGAGATCGGGCAGGCCGTCGCCGTCGCAGTCGAAGGCGGCCACGCCGCCGCCCACCAGGTACTCGCCCTCGCCGTCGAAACGGCTCTGCAGGCCGGCGCTGTCGGTCTCCTCGACGAAGCGCGGCACCGGTGGAAGCAACGGCACCGCCGGCTGGGCCAGCGCGGCCAGCGCCGCCAGCACCGCGCCACCTGCCAGGACGGCGGCTGCCCTCAGGTGGCCAGCCACGGGCACGGCGCCCCGCGGGTGTAAGGGTGGCCGAGCGGGGCCAGCCGCGCCGGGCCGCAGCAGGCGGGACGAGATTGCCGAAAAGGCCGATCCTGCCCGGGCGCTGACCATCGGCAAGCTCAGGACAAGGCGCGCAGCGGCGCATAGGCCGCGCGGTAGCGGGCCAGGCGGGCCTGCAGCACGGGCCGGTTTGCCGGCAGTGGCTGGAAGGTCCGGGCGATAGGCGGCGGCCTGACGACCGCCGCGCGGTCCAGCCCCAGGCTCAGCAGCGCCAACCTTGCCGCGCCCAGGGCCGGGCCTACCTCGGCGCCGGCCGGGCGGTCCAAGGGCAGGCCCAGCACATCGGCCAGCAGTTGCAGCCAGGCGTCCGACCGGGCGCCGCCGCCGATGGCCAGCAGGCCTACCGGCCGGCTGCCGGCCTCTTTTAACGCGGCCAGGCCATCGGCAAACGCAAAGGCCACGCCTTCGAGCATGGCATAGCTCAGGTCGTCGCGGCCCTGGGCATGGGTCAGGCCCAGAAAGCTGCCGGTGGCAGCCGGGTCGGCATGCGGCGTGCGCTCACCCGACAGGTAAGGCAGGAAGAGCGGCGCGGCCTGGCGCACCTCACCCACGGTCAGACTGGCCAGCAGGTCGGCCGGCGCCAGGCCAGTGATGCCACACCACCAGCTGAGCGCGCTGCTGGCCGTCAGCATCACCGCCATCTGGTACCAGGTGCCGGGCAGCGCATGGCAGAAGGTGTGCACGCCGCGTTCGGGCTTGGCCTGGGGGCCGGCGCTGGCCACCAGGATCACGCCCGAGGTACCCAGGGACAGCAAGGCCTGGCCCGGCTGCACCACGCCCACGCCCACCGCGCCGCCGGCGTTGTCAGCGGCCCCGGCGGCCACCTGCACGCCAGCGGGCAGGTCCCAGGCCCGGCAGAGATCGGGCCGCAGCCGGCCCACCGCGTCCGGGCCTTCGTGCAGCGGCGGCATCTGGTCCAAGCGCATGCCGCTGGCAGCCAGCATCGCCGGGCTCCACTGGCGGCCAGCCAGGTCCAGCCACAGCGTGCCGGCGGCGTCGCTCATCTCGCTGCTGCAGAAGCCGGTGAGCTGCAACACCAGCCAGTCCTTGGGCAGCAGTACCCGGGCCACCCGGGCAAAGACCGCCGGCTCATGCGCGGCCACCCACATCAGCTTGGGCGCGGTGAAGCCGGCCATCGCGCGGTTGGCGGTGATCTGGCGGGTCCGCGGTTCGCGCGCTTCCAGCGCATCGCACTCGGCCTGGCAACGGCCATCGTTCCACAGGATGGCCGGGCGCAGCACCTGCAATTGCGCATCCAGCAACACCGAACCATGCATCTGGCCGGCTGCGGCCATTGCCCGCACCTGCGACCAATGCGCCGGGTCGGCCTGGGCCCGCAGCGCCGCCATCGCGCCGTGCACCGCGGCCAGCCAGTCGGCCGGCGCCTGCTCGCTCCACAGCGGCTGGGGGCGCGACAGCGTCAGCGGCGCCGTCGCCTCGGCCAGCAGCTGGCCGTCGGCCGACAGCAGCACCGCCTTGACCCCCGAGGTACCCAGGTCCAGGCCGATCGCCATCGGCCCCTGCGGCACCCCGGCCCCGCTCACGCCGGGCGGCCAATCATCGCGACGGGCCCGAACTGCTCGGCCACCCGGGTGACCTTCTTGCCGGCGATGATCATGCCCAGCACCTCGTCCTCGGTCACCTCCGACGTGCGGTAGGTGCCCACGGTCCTGCCGTTCTTCATCACCGACAGCCGGTCGGACAGGCCAAACACATCGGGCATGTCGTGCGAGATCAAGAAGATGCCCACGCCCTGGGCCTTGAGCTTGCGCACCAGCTCATGCACCATGCGCGTCTCCTCGGGGCCGAGCGCCGCGCAGGGCTCGTCCATCACCAGCGCCCGGGCATTGAAGTACAGCGCCCGCGAGATCGCCACCACCTGGCGCTGGCCGCCCGACAGTGACCGCACCGGCACCCGGATGTTCTTGAAATTGGGGTTCAGGCGGTGGAAGACATCGCGCGCGGCCTTCTCCATCGCGTAGTCGTCCAGCGTGCCCCAGCGCGTCATCAGCTCGCGACCCAGGAACAGGTTGGCCACGCTGTCGAGGTTGTCGGCCAGCGCCAGGGTCTGGTAGATGGTCTCGATGCCCAGGTTTTGTGAATCGGCCGGGTTGTCGATCCTGGCTACCTGGCCGGCCACCCGCACCTCACCGCTGTCGATCGGGTAGGCCCCGGCCAGCATTTTCATCAGCGTGGACTTGCCGGCGCCGTTGTGGCCCAGCAGGGCCACCACCTCGCCGGGGTAAACGGTCAGGCTCACGTCCTGCACCGCCTGCACGCCGCCGAAGGCCTTGTGAATGCCGCGCAGCTCGACCAAAGGCGCATTCGGATTCATCACGGCACTCATGTCATGCGCTCCCCGGTGGCCCGGCGGTAAACCACGTCAAACACCACGGCGATGATCAGCACCTGGCCGATGATCACCATGCGCAGGCCGATGCTGACATCCATCAGCAGCAGGCCGCTTTCGAGAAATTGCACGATCAGCGCGCCCAGCACCGAGCCCAGCACCGTGCCGGCGCCGCCCGACAGCGCCACGCCGCCGATCACCGCCGCAGCGATCACGTACAGCTCCAGGTCCTTGCCGAGCGAATTGGTGCCGGCATTCAGACGCGACACCGAGACCACCGCCGCGACCGTGACCATCACCGCCAGCAGCAGGAAGAGCTTGAGCATCACCTTCTTGACCGGGATGCCCACCAGCAGCGCGGCCTCGGGGTTGCCGCCGATGGCGTAGACATAGCGGCCGAAACGGGTGCGGTTGACGATGAAGGCCATGCTCATCACCACCATGCCCCAGATCAGCACCGGGATCGGGATGCCCTGGCCGGCACCCTTGTCGGCCAGCACATAGGCGTTCATCGTGGCCACGAAACCCAGCAGCGCGGCGATGAAGAAGCCGGTCAGCGCGGCGTCCAGCCACAGCGGGCGCAGCGGGAAGCCATGGGCCATCGCCTGTCGTCGTCGGGCCACGGTGTTCCAGGCCAGCAGCGCCGCCGCGGCCGCGCCCAGGGCCCAGCTCAGCGTCGGGCCGAGCGAGCCGTCCAGCCCGCCGCCAAACATCAGAAAGGTGGCGTCGCTGACCGGCTGGGTCTTGCCGTCGGCCACCAGGAAGGCGGCACCCCGGAACGACACCAGCCCGCCCAGCGTGACCACGAAGGCCGGCACGCCCACATAGGCCGTGAGCCAGCCCTGGTAGAGCGCGATCACCAGCGACAGCGCCAGCCCGGCGCCGGATGCCGGCAGCCAGTGCCAGCCCTTGGTGTACATCAGGAAGGCGATCAGCACGCCCACCACGCCCATCACCGAGCCTACCGACAGGTCGATCTGCCGGGCCACGATGATCAGCGCCACGGCGGCGGCGACGATGCCCACCACCGCTGTCTGCTGGGCGATGTTGTAGAGGTTCTCAGGCGTCAGGAAGTTGCCGGTCAAAGCATGGAAGACCGCGGCCATCACGATCAAAACGGCGGCCATGATCGACAGGCGCAGGTCCAGCGCACTGATTTGCAGGCGGTTCAGCATGGGGCAGGTCCGGTCAAGCCCCGGGCGCCAGGCCCGGGGCGGCTTCAGATCAGGCGATCAGGCCCGGCGCTGCCGGGTGGGCTGACCACCCGGGCCGCTTACTTGCAGGCGGCCGGGCCCTTGGCCACATCGACGCCCTTGCACAGATGGTCCTTGCTGATGTGGCCGGCCTTGACCACCACATCCAGGTTGGCCTGGGTCACCGGCACCGCCTTCAGGAAGATGGCTTCCATCGGCACCTTCTTGGCACCCTCGGCCCAGGTGGCTGCGCCCGGCACCTTCTTGCCGCCGGCCAGCGCCACGGCGGCGCTGGCGGCCTCGCGGCCCAGGTCGCGGGCGTCCTTCCAGACCGACACGGTCTGGCTGCCCAGGGCCACGCGGTTGAGCGCGCCATGGTCGCCGTCCTGGCCCGACACCGGCACGCCCTTCAGGCCGCGGGCCGACAGTGCGGCCACCACGCCGCCGGCCATGCCGTCGTTGCTGGCCACCACCGCATCCACCTTGTTGGCGTTCTTGGTGAGGATCTGCTCCATGTTCTTCTGCGCCGTCTCGGGCTTCCAGCCGTCGGTGTATTCCTCGCCGACGATCTTGATGTCGCCCTTCTTGATCGCATCGGCCAGCACCTCTTGCTGGCCGGCGCGCAGAAAGTCGGCGTTCGGGTCGGTGGGCGAGCCCTTGATCATCACGTAGTTGCCCTTGGGCTTGGCAGCCAGCACCGCGCGCGCCTGCATGCGGCCCACTTCCTTGTTGTCGAAGGTGATGTAGAAGACGCCGGGCGCCTCGATCAGGCGGTCATAGGCCACCACCGGGATGTTCTTGGCCTTGGCCTTGGCCAGGGCCGGCACGATGGCGTCCTTGTCCATGGCCAGGATGATCAGGGCCTTGGCGCCCTTGGCGATCAGGCCGTCGATGTCGGCCAATTGCTTTTCGGGCGAACCGCCGGCGTCGGCCGACACATAGCTGCCGCCGATCTTGGCCAGCTGGTCCTTGATGGCCTTCTCGTCGGTCTTCCAGCGCTCTTCCTGGAAGTTGGACCAACTCACGCCCACGGTGGTCTGGGCCAGGGCCAGGGCGCCATAGGCGGCCAGCAGGGCGCCGGCGATGATCTTGTGCTGAATCTTCATGGGGTCTCCTCGAAACATGATTGGAAAGAACCGGCTTTGAACGGCGCCCGGCCCCAGTTGAACATCGCGCGCCGGGCCGTTTCCCGACGCTTGCGCGGCGCATCATGCCGCAAGAAAGCGCTGTATTTCGCCCTTTTTCAAGGGAGCGGCGCCGTAACTGCCAAGTAACCCGGCGCCGCGGCGGCGGCGCCCTGCTGCGCCGATGCCGGGCGGCGGATTGTGCAGAGGGTGGCCGAAGCGCAAACCGGGCATCGCGGAAACGGCCGGCGCCGGCTGCCGGGCCGGGCCTTGTCTGACAGACCGGCCGCTGCGGCGCCGCGATACTGCAGTCGGCCAGCGCCGCGCCGGGCTTGGCCGGACCTTGTCCACACGCCGGGCCAGCCTGTTGCACCTATGCCGCCTTCCAGCCAGACGCCCTTGACCGACCTGCCCTGCTCCCCGCCCGCGCCCGATGCGCGTCGATCCACGGCCTTGCCAGGGATCAACCCCGACATGCCGTTGCAGTTCGTCATCAACGCGGCATCGGGGCAGCACGACCTGGCGGCCACGCGCAGCCTGATCGAGACCCATCTGGCCGCAGCCGGCCGCAGCGCTGAATTCCATCTGCCGCCGCTGGGCGAACTGGGGCGCACGGCCGCCCGCGCTGCGCGCATCGCCCGCCTGCGCCACACCGCAGTGGTGGCGGTGGGCGGAGATGGCACGCTCAATGCGGTGGCCCAGGCCGCCCATGCCGAGGGCTGCGCGATGGGGGTGCTGCCGCAGGGCACCTTCAACTACTTTGCCCGCACCCATGGCATCGCCACCGACCTGGGCCCGGCACTGCAGGCCTTGCTGGCGGCCGAGCCGGTGGCGGTGCAGCTGGGCCAGGTGAATGAGCGGGTGTTCCTGGTGAATGCCAGCCTGGGGCTGTACCCGGACCTGCTGCAGGACCGCGAAACCTACAAGGCGCGCTTCGGCCGCAGCCGGCTGGTGGCCTTCGGGGCTGCTCTGGCCACGCTGTTGGGGCGCCATCGCCGCTTGCGCCTGCGTATCGAAATCGGCGGCAAGATGCGCGAGGTGAGCACCACCACCCTCTTCGTCGGCAACAACCGGCTGCAGCTCGAACAGGTCGGGCTGCCGCTGGCGCCGGCGCTGGACCAAGGCCGCATCGCGGCGGTGATGCTGCGGCCGGTGGGGGCGCTGGCCCTGCTCGGGCTGCTGGCGCGCGGCGCGATGGGCACGCTGGGCGAGGCCGCCACCCTGGAAAGCTTCAGCTTCCAGCGCCTGGTGGTACGGCCGCAGCTGGCCTGGCCCGGCCGCAGCATCAAGGTGGCCTTCGACGGCGAGGTCGACCGGCTGCGCCTGCCACTGGTCTTCCGTGTGGCCGACCGGCCGCTGCTGCTGCTGAAGGCACCCGGCGGACCGGCCGCCACCGGGCTGGCCCAGGGCGGCAGCTGATGGCGCTGCTGCTGCACTGGTCCGACCCGCATTTCGGCACCGAACAGGCAGCGGTGATGGACGCGCTGGTGGCGCTGTCGCAGCAGGTGCGACCCGACCTGCTGGTGCTGTCGGGCGACATCACCCAGCGCGCCACGCGCCGGCAGTTCCAGGCCGCCCGCGCCTTTGCCAGCCGGCTGGGCGCGCCGCTGCTGGCGCTGCCCGGCAACCACGACATCCCGCTGTTCCACCTGGGCCTGCGCCTGTGCCGGCCCTATGCCCGTTACCGCGAGGCCTTCGGCCAGGACCTGGAGCCGGT
>JANNZD010000410.1:0-3657 GCA_031410435.1 Betaproteobacteria bacterium
GCCGCTGGAGGAGATGCTGGGTGCCGACCTGGTAGCGGCCGCGCTGCGCCGGCTGCAGGCCTTGCCCGGCCTGCGCGCCACCGCCGACACGCTGGACGAGACGTTGTGGTTGAAGGTCGACAGCTTCTCGCTGCTGCAGGCCCTGGCCTACCTGGCCGGGCGCCTGGCCGACGAATACGGCATCACGCTGGTGCAATTGCGCCTGGCGCCGGCCGATGGGGCTGGCCAGCGTGCCCACCTGGACCTGGTGTGGACCGGCTTGGGCCTGAGCACCGAGACGGTGATGAGCTGGGAAGCCGACCCCATGCGCTTCGGCCAGCAGACCACGCCGCTGACGGTGCGCGAGGTGGTGCAGCGCCATGGCGGCGAGTTCTGGTTCGAGCGCGAGCGGGTGCGCCACCAGGCCTTTTTCCGCTTCCTGTTGCCGCGTTGCGATGCCCAGGCGGCAGCGGCCGCCGAGGTCATTCCGACGCCCCAGGGCAGTCGGCCCGAGTACTACGACTTCGACCTGTTCCAGGTCACTGAGCAGGGCCATGCGCTGGACGACCGGCGCCTGGCCGATCTGGCCTTCACCGTCTTCGACACCGAGACCACCGGCCTGAACCCGACCCAGGGCGATGAGATCCTCCAGATCGGCGCGGTGCGCCTGCTCAACGGCAAGCTCTTGCGCCACGAGGCCTTCGAGCAGCTGGTCGACCCGCAGCGCAGCATTCCCGAGGCCGGCATCGCCATCCACGGCATCCGGCCCGAGACGGTGCGCGGCCAACCCACCCTCGCCCAGGTGCTGCCGGCCTTCCATGCCTTTGCCCAGGACACGGTGCTGGTGGCCCACAACGCGGCCTTCGACATGCGCTTTCTGCAGCTCAAGCAGGCCAGCACCGGCGTGTGCTTCGACCAGCCGGTGCTCGACACCCTGCTGCTGTCGGCGCTGGTGCACCCGCAGCAGACGTCGCACCAGCTCGACGCGATTGCTGAACGGCTTGGCGTGGTGGTGGCCGGCCGCCACACCGCGCTGGGCGATGCGGTGGTCACCGCCGAGGTCTTCCTCCAGCTGGTGCCGCTGCTGGCGGCGATGGGCTTGCACACCCTGGGCCAGGTGCGCGAGGCGGCGCAGAAGACCTTTTATGCGCGGGTGCGGTATTGAGCACCGCGCGACTGCCGGGCCCGTTGACCTCTCAGTCTCTCAGTCGGTCACAGGCTTTCTGCCGGGTCGAAATCGAGTTCCACCCGCGCGCCATTGGGGTCGAAGCTGAACAGCTGCCAGATGCCCGAGCCGGCCTGCTGGCGCAGGTCATGCTTGACGCCGGCCGCGTCGAAGCGGGCCTTCACCGCCTTCAGGTCGGTTGCGCTGAAGGCCATGTGGTCGATCACGCCGGCGCGCTGGCTGGGCAGCGGCCGGCCGAAGACGATGTGCAGTACCGCCTGTGGCCCGCCGGCATGCAGCCAGGCGCCGGGGAAGCCCAGGTCGGGCCGTAGGCCCACGGTCAGCCCGAGCAGGCCGACGTAGAAATCCAGCGTGGCCGTCTCGTCCTCGGCCAGGATGGTGAAATGGTTCATGCCGACGATCATCGGCGCGCTCCCAAGCGCGGCCGGCGGGCCTGCAAGCGCTGGCGGATCATGCCGGGATGCGCACCGGCAGGCTGGTGTAGCCGCGCACAAAGCCCGATTTCACCCGTGTCGGCGGGCCCATCACCTCGATCTTGGGGAAGCGCTGCAGCAGCTCTTCCCACAGGATCTTGAGCTGCAGCTCGGCCAAGCGGTTGCCCACGCAACGGTGGATGCCGAAGCCGAAGGAGAGGTGCTGACGCGGCCGGGCCCGGTCGACGATGAAACGGTCGGGCTGGTCGATCGCGGTCTCGTCGCGGTTGCCCGACAGATACCACATCGCCAGCTTGTCGCCGGCCTTGATCTGCTTGCCGCCCAGCACCGCATCCTGGGTGGCAGTGCGGCGCATATAGGCCAGCGGAGTCTGCCAGCGGATGATCTCGGGCACCAGGCTGTCGATCAACGCCGGGTTGGCGCGCAGCTTGGCCATCTGGTCAGGGTGGTCGTGCAGCGCCAGCAGGCCGCCGGTCATCGAGTTGCGGGTGGTGTCGTTGCCGCCCACGATCAGCAGCACCAGGTTGCCCATGTACTCCATCGGCCCCATGTTGCGGGTGGCCGCGCCATGCGCCAGCATCGACACCAGGTCGGTGCGCGGCGGGGCATTGACCCGCTCGTTCCACAGCCGGGTGAAGTAGCCCAGCATTTTCTTGAGTTCGCCCATGCGCACCTCGGGCTCGGGCGCGTCGGGGTTGGTGGCCTTGTTGGAGGTGGCCATGTCCGACCAGTGGGTCAGCAGGCGCCGGTCTTCGAAGGGGAAGTCGAACAGCGTGGCCAGCATCGCGGTGGTCAGCTCGATCGAAACCCGGTCGACCCAGTCGAAGGTCTCGCCCCGCGGCAGGCCCTCCAGCACCGCCACGGTGCGCTGGCGGATCAGGTCCTGCCAGTTGTTCAAGTTGGCCGGCGCCACGATGGGGCTGACCGCCTTGCGCTGCACATCGTGCTTGGGCGGGTCCATCGCGATGAACATCTGCAGCTGCTGCTCACCGGGCGGGAAATCCATCAGCGTGATGCCGCCCTTGGCAAAGTCGGACGAGTACACCGCATGGTTGGTGTCCACCGCCATGATGTCCTGGTAGCGGGTGACCGACCAGTAGTGGCCCATGCCCGGCACCGGGCTGAACGAGCGGTGCACCGGGTCTTCGCGGCGCAGGCGCTCGAACACCAGCGGGGCGGTGTCGTTGGCGAAATAGGCGATGTCGACCGGGTTGAGCGTGTCCAGCGGCAGCGCGTTGATGCGCTCGCGGGCCTCGTCCAGGGTGCTGCGTTCGGCGGTGGCGGTATTCATGGGGCCTCCCGGTTGATGGGTGTGGAGCGGCGGCAAGCCCGCCGCGGGCTGGGGTGTCAATGCTGCCCTTCGGGCATGGAGACCACCAGGCCGTCGAGCGCGTCGGTCACCGGGATCTGGCAGGCCAGGCGCGAGGTCTCGCGCAGCTCGGCGGCAAAGTTCAGCATTTCGTCCTCGTTGGCATGGCGCGGGCCTACCCGTTCTGCCCATTCGGGCGCCACGAAGACATGGCAGGTGGCGCAGGCGCATTGGCCGCCGCAGTCACCATCGATGCCGGGCACGTTGTTGTCGACGGCCGCGCGCATCAGCGACAGGCCGGCCGGCACCTCCACCTCATGGTGTTGGCCGTTGAATGCGATGAAGGTGACCTTGGGCATGGGCAATCTCTGGGTGCGGGGGGAGGGGGGAGGGCGTCAGCCCTGGCGCGCGGCGCGCCGGGCGTGCAACTCGGCCGGGCTGATGCCCAGCGCGTCGCTGAACGGGCCGGCCACGTTCGGGTCCCAGGCATGGCGGGCCCCGATGGTGATGCCGCCGTCCACCGTCAGGTGGGTGCCGGTGATGAAGCCGGCCGCATCCGACGCCAGGAACAGCGCGGCTTCGGCAATGTCGCGCGGCAGGCCGGACCGGCCGATCGGGTTGGCCTTGCCGCTGCGTTCGGCAATCTGCCGGGCCAGCGCCTCGGCTTGCTCGAAATCCAGGTTCATGCCGGCACCGAAGATATGGGTGGCGATGAAGCCCGGCACGATGGCATTGATGCGGATGCGGTG
>JANNZD010000411.1:0-14074 GCA_031410435.1 Betaproteobacteria bacterium
GGACCGCGGATGGACCATCTTGATGAACTGCTTGAGCATTTGCTCGGTGACGGTGAAGTCGGCGATCACGCCGTCCTTCATGGGCCGGATGGCCTCGATGTTGCCGGGCACCTTGCCCAGCATGGCCTTGGCTTCCTTGCCCACCGCCTGGATCGTCTTCTTGCCCTGGGGGCCACCCTCGTGGCGGATCGACACGACCGAGGGCTCGTCAAGCACGATGCCCTTGCCGCGCACATAGATCAGCGTGTTGGCGGTGCCGAGGTCGATCGCGAGATCGGTGGAGAAGTAACTGCGCAGAAATCCGTACATGGGACAGTCGGGCGGTCAGGACCAGCCCCCCGGTGCGGTGCCGCGCAACCCGCCCGTGCGTGGTTACCATCGGGCGGCCGCAGGCCGTTTTGCTGGTCGGTTGTCTGGAGCCGGCCCGGCATTTGCAGCGGCACAAGAGCCGCCGCACCGGACGCGGCAAGAGGAGTGTTCTGGGTTGTAAAGCCGGCCTGACGTCACCACGTCGGCGGCCACTGCAAATCCGCAGGTGGCGGCCGCCGACGCAACACGCCAGGGCAAAGGGATAACCATAGATAATACCCCATCCCCCCCCAATCTAATGGTTTCGGCCCCCACCGCCGGCCACCCTGAACCATGGCCCTGACCTTGCAGGACACCCGCCGGATTGCCCATCTGGCGCGCCTGGAGCTGCCGCCCGAGCAGGCTCAGGAGATGCTCGTCCAGCTCAACCAGTTCTTCACCAGCGTGGTCGAGCAGATGACTGCTGTCGACACCACCGGGGTCGAGCCGCTCTACACCCCCTTGTCGGCGGTGCAGTCGGTGACGCTGCGCCTGCGCAACGACCGGGTGACCGAAACCAACCAGCGCGAGGCCAACCAGCGCAGCGCACCGTTGGTCGAGGACGGCCTGTTCCTGGTCCCCAAGGTCATCGAATGAAGCTCCACGACATGGGCGTGGCCGATATCGGCCGGGCACTGGCTGGCAAGGCGGTGTCCAGCGAAGAGCTCACCCGGCACCTGCTCGCCCGCATCGCCAGCCACGCCGGGTTGGGCGCCTTTCTGCAGGTCGATGGCGACGCCGCGCTGGCAGACGCGCGTGCCGCCGACCAGGCCCGCGCCGCCGGCGCCAGCGGCGCGCTGCTGGGTGTGCCGATCGCGCACAAGGACATCTTCGTCACCACCGCCCATGCCACCACGGCGGGGTCGAAGATGCTGGCCGGCTACCGCAGCCCCTTCGACGCCACCGTGGTGGCGCGGCTGCAGGCCGGTGTGCCGGGCGGGCCGCCGGGTGCCGGTGCGATCAGCCTGGGCAAGCTCAACTGCGACGAATTTGCGATGGGCTCGGCCAACGAGAACTCGGCCTATGGCCCGGTCCGCAACCCCTGGGATGTGTCGCGCGTGCCTGGCGGCTCGTCGGGCGGCTCGGCCGCCGCGGTGGCCGCACGCCTGTTGCCGGCGGCCACCGGCACCGACACCGGCGGCTCGATCCGCCAGCCGGCCAGCTTCACCGGCACCACCGGCATCAAGCCGACCTACGGCGTGTGCAGCCGCTACGGCATGATCGCCTTCGCGTCCAGCCTGGACCAGGCCGGCCCGCTGGCCCGCTCGGCCGAGGACTGCGCGCTGCTGCTGTCGGCGATGAGCGGCTTCGACGAGCGCGACGCCACCAGCGCGCAGCGCCCGCCGCAGGATTTCCAGGCCCAGATGCTGGCCGCGCGCGCCGGCGCCGGCCCGGGCCGGCCGCTGCAGGGCCTGCGGGTGGGGCTGCCGGCGGAGTTCTTCCCGGCCACCCTGTCGGCCGGCGTGGCCCGCACGGTGCAGGCCGCGCTGGCCGAGCTGGAGCGCCTGGGCGCCAGCCTGGTGCCGGTGAGCCTGCCGCGCACCCAGCTGTCGATCCCGGTCTACTACATCATCGCCCCGGCCGAGGCCAGCTCCAACCTCGGCCGCTTCGACGGTGTCAAGTTCGGCCACCGCGCGGCCCAGCATGGCGACCTGCTCGACATGTACAAGCGCAGCCGGGCCGAAGGCTTCGGCCCCGAGGTCAAGCGCCGCATCATGATCGGCACCTATGTGCTCAGCCACGGCTACTACGACGCCTACTACCTTCAGGCGCAGAAGCTGCGCCGCATGATCGCCGACGACTTCCAGCGCTGCTTCACCCAGTGCGACCTGATCGCCGGCCCTGTGGCACCCAGCGTGGCCTGGAAGCTGGGCGCGCAGGATGCCGACCCGGTGCAGGCCTACCTGGCCGACATCTTCACCCTGCCTGCCAGCCTGGCCGGCCTGCCCGGCATGAGCGTGCCCGCCGGCCTGGCCGCAGCCGAGGACGGCACGCCGATGCCGGTGGGCCTGCAATTGATCGGCAACTACTTTGGCGAGGGCCAACTGCTGCATGCCGCGCATGCGCTGCAGCAGGCCACCGACTGGCACCGGCAAGCGCCGGCGGGTTATTGAGATGAACAGCAAGCCCCCCCTGATCCGCGGCTACGAGGTCGTCATCGGCCTGGAGACCCATGCCCAGCTGTCGACGCTGAGCAAGATCTTCTCCGGCGCCAGCACCGCCTTCGGCGCGGCGCCCAATACCCAGGCCTGCGCGGTGGACCTGGCCCTGCCCGGCACCTTGCCGGTGATGAACCGGGCGGCAGTGGAGCGTGCCATCCGCCTGGGCCTGGCGGTGGGCGCCAAGGTGGCGCCGGTGTCGATCTTCGCGCGCAAGAACTACTTCTACCCTGACCTGCCCAAGGGCTACCAGATCAGCCAGTACGAGACGCCGGTGGTGCAGGGCGGCGCCATCAGCTTCCTGCTCGACGGCCAGCCGCGCAGCGTCAACCTGACCCGCGCCCACCTGGAAGAAGACGCCGGCAAGAGCCTGCACGAGGACTACCAGGGCCAGACCGGCATCGACCTGAACCGCGCCGGCACGCCGCTGCTGGAGATCGTCACCGAGCCCGACATGCGCTCGTCCGCCGAGGCGGTGGAATATGCGAAGGCCCTGCACGCGCTGGTGGTGTGGCTGGGCATCTGCGACGGCAATATGCAGGAGGGCAGCTTCCGCTGCGATGCCAATGTTTCGGTGCGGCGCCCCGGCGCACCCTTCGGCACGCGGCGCGAGATCAAGAACCTGAACTCCTTCCGCTTCATGCAGCAGGCGATCGATTTCGAGATCCAGTGGCAGATCGACCAGCTCGAGGACGGCCTGGCGATCCAGCAGGCCACCGTGCTGTTCAACCCCGACACCGGCGAGACCCGGGCCATGCGCACCAAGGAGGATGCGCACGACTACCGCTACTTCCCCGACCCCGACCTGCCGCCGCTGGTGATATCGCCCGAGTGGATAGCGCAGGTGCGGGCCAGCCTGCCCGAGCTGCCGGCGGCGATGGCCCAGCGCTTCCAGACCGCCGACGGCCTGCCCGCCGACGCGGCTGCGGTGATGACCCAGAGCCTGGGCTTTGCGCGCTACTACGAGCAGGCTCGCGATGCTTGCGGCAACCCCAAGCTGGTGGCCAACTGGCTGATGGGCGAGGTGAGCAAGCGGCTGAACGCCGAAGGCAGCGGCATCGATGCCGCGGGGGTCAGGCCGCCTGCCTTGGCGGCCATCATTGCCCGGGTCGTCGATGGCACCATCAGCAACAACGCTGCGCGATTGGTGTTCAGCGAATTGTGGGACGCCGCACCGCTGGGCGCAGGCGCGGCCGCTGAGCCCAGCCGGGTGGATGCGGTGATCGAGGCCAAGGGCCTGAAGCAAATGAGCGACAGCGGCGCACTCGAGGCCATCGTCGAGGCGGTGCTGGCGGCCAACCCCAAGTCGGTCGAGGAGTACCGCGCTGGCAAGGACAAGGCCTTCAATGCCCTGGTCGGCCAGGTGATGAAGGCCAGCCAGGGCAAGGCCAACCCGGCCCAGGCCGGCGCCTTGCTCAAGGCGCGCCTGGCCGCCGCCGCCTGAGCCGGCCGCCGCTCAGGGGCGGGCCGCTAGCGACTCGGCCGAGTCGGCGTCGACCACCCGGGTCCCCGACCGCTGGTCGATCCAGGTCTGGCCCTGGTGCCAGCGGGTCCAGCCGTAGTTGAACAGCGGGAACAGCAGCAGGCTCAGCGGGGCCGCCAGCAGCACGCCGACAGTACCCACCGTCAGACCCGCGCCCAACAGCAGCAGCGCGATCAGCATCAGCACCGCGTTTCGGCGCAAGGAGACCCGCAGGCCGACCGCGCCGGCGTCGGGCCCCGCGCCGCACAGGGGGCGCAGATCGAAAAGGGCCATGCCGATCGAGCGCCGGTAGCGCAGCTTCAAGGCATCTCGGCAGAGCAGCCAGGCGCAGGCGGCCAGCGTGCCGGCGGCGCCGCCACTGTCGTTGATCCAGCCGGTGCCGCCCGCGCCGCGCGCCAGCAGATGGCCGATGCCCAGCAGCGCCGACACCAGCCCGCCGGCCAGCAAGGCCAGCCCACCGGCGACGGTGAAATCGACCAGGTGGGCGGCCACCCGGCGCAGGTGATTCGGCCGCGCGGGGATGGCCTGTGGCTGGCGCCGTTGCAGCCAGCGGCGCAGGCGCCAGGCCGGCCAGACCATCACGATACCGATCAGCCAGGCCCAGTCACGCAGGTAATAGGCCGAGGTCTGCACGAACTCGATCACCCGCGATTCGGGTTTGAGCGCCAGCATCGCCAGGTCGGCATAGGCTGCGCCGTGCGGCCGGCGGCGCAGTTCGTCGGCCAGCGCTGTGGCGCGCGCCGTGCTGTTCTCGCGCTGGGTGTTGCTGCCGCCGTCGCTGCGGGCCTGTTCGGCGTTTTCGTAGGCGTCCAGCAGCTTCTGCTCCTCTTCGTTGAGTGCGGTCTGGCCTTCCCGGGCCAGCAGCTGGCCGATGCGCTGGTGCACCGGATGGCTCAGCCGTCCGGCCTCGACCCGGGTTTGCTGGGTGCCGGGTGCTTGCTCGGGATCGGTGGCGGATGGCAGGGCTGCGAGCCGGCGCAGCAGCCCGCGCTCGTAGCGATCCGCCGGGCTGCGGGTGGTGGCCAGGCGGTTCAGCAACTCGCGTGCCAGCGCGAGATCGCTGCCGTCCACGGCCGGCCCGTTCAGGCGGGTGCTGGCCTCCACCCACCGGCCGTCTATCACCTGCTCGAGCGCCAGTGCCTCGGCCTGGTCTGCCGCGGTCAGGGTGTGCGAAGGGTCGCAGAGCCGGGCTGATAGGGCATCCGGGCTGGCCGAGGGCGCGCCCGGCGGGCCCGGCATTTCGCAGGCCTGCGCCGGCGCTGCCGTGCTGCCGCCCGCCAGCCGCACCTGGTAGAGCTGCACCAGCGCCCGGTGCTGCTGCAGCGCCGTGCTGGTCTCCTGCGCCTGCTTGACCATCTTGTCGGCCGCCGACAACTCGTCCTTCAGCCAGTTCAGCGAGCCGGTCAGCATCAGCGCAAAGGTCAGCGCCACGGCCATCGCGCCGGTCCGTCGGCGCCGGCTGTTGCGGTCCTCGGTCGCCTGCGCCTTGGCCTGGCTGGCGGCCAGAAAGGCCATCGCCGGCTCGAAGGCGCTGTTGTAGCGCAGCGACCAGGCCCGATTCGGCTGCTGGGTGTCGCGCCATTGCAGCGCGACGCCGAGATCGGGCTGAACCCACAGCGCCGCCTGTTGCTTGCTGGCCAGCAGCGCGGTGGACGACAGGCGCTCGTACACGCGCGCCGATTCGGCCTCCTGCTCGACCCAGCCGGTATGGCTGCGCGGCGGCGTGACCTGGGTGTCGACCCAGCCGATGAACTTGCTCCAGTTGCGGATCAGGCTCTCGTGCGAGATGTCGAGGTATTGCTGCGGCCCGAGCGGCTCGCCGGCCGGCGGCATCAGGAAGCTGTTGCCCGGCGCGCGGAAGGCCTCGACCACCTCGATCACCTCGGCGGGGCTGGCGCCGGCCACATCGGCTACCTCCTGCACACTGGCCAGGCGGCGCACCAGGCGGCCGCCGGCGCCGGTGCCGGCCAGGCGCTTGAACAGGCGCTCGGCGATGGCCTGGCGGCGCTGCGCGGCCTCGGCCGAGCGGCCGGCGCCCAGGCCGTCGAAGACCGCATTGGCATGCTGCGACAGGGCCTGGGCCATGCCGCCGACCTGCAGGTAGTCGGCCAGCTCGATCACGCGCGAGGCCGCGCGCTCGGGCGGGCGTTGCTGCCACTGGGCCCAGGTGCGCATCAGCGCATGCTGCAGGATGGGCAGCTGGTCCGGGTTCTCGCCCACATCGTTGAGCACCCGGTTGAGCAGGGCCGACGACAGCGTGACGCCGAACATCGCCGCCGACCCGACGATGGCCTCGGTGCGCTGGTCGTGGGTCAGGCGCGGCACCAGGTACTGGCCGTTGTTGAGCGCCTCCGGCAGGTCGCGGAAGCGCGCGCATTCGCCCAGGAAGTCCGAGCGCATCGTCAGCACGATGTAGATCGGCAGCGCCGGCTGGCGTGCGGCCTCCAGCAGCAGCTTGATGAAGGCGCTGGCATCGTCGCCGGTCTGCGGCAGGTCGGTGGTGTCGATGGCGCGGAACAGCTCCTCGAACTGGTCGACCAGCACCAGCAGGTTCTCGCCGTCCGGCAGGCGGGCCTCGCGCACCACCTCCACCAGCCCCAGGCCGCTGCGGCGCAAGGTGGCCTCGGTGAAGCTGGGGCCGCCGCTGTCGGGCGTGTCGCGCAGTGCGCCCGGCCGGTCGAGCGCGCTGGCCAGGTTGGCGATGGCATTGGTGCCCGGCCGCATGTCGACGATGCGCCAGCTTGCGCTGCGCCCGGCCATGAAGCCGCCGTGCAAGCCCGGCAGCAGGCCGGCCCACACCAGCGAGGATTTGCCGCTGCCCGAGGTGCCGACGATGGCCAGCAGGCGGGTCAGGCGCAGCCGGTGCAGCAGCTCGATGCGCTGCTCGTCACGGCCGAAATACAACTCGGTCTCGTCGGCCTGGAAGGGCCGCAGGCCGGGATAGGGATTGGGCGCTGCCGGGTCGAGGCTCATGCGCCGGGTCCGGGCGGGGCGGCCAGCGCGTCGAGCAGCGGTTGCAGCAGGGCCGGGCCGAAGCCGGCGCGGCCGTCGAGCAGCAGGCAGTCGTGGATGCGCAGCCGGCCCTTGGCCGGCAGGTCCGGCGGGCCCAGGTAGACCGCCCGCGCGGCCATGGCCCGGCCGTCGCGCCAGCCCACCGCGCGCTGGGTGTCGCTGAGTTGGGCACGCAGCCAGAGCTCGCCGGCGCGGCCGTAGCACACCAGTGCGGCGTCGCACTCGACCAGGCTGGCCTTGTGCGACTCGAAGATCTGCTTCTCGCTGGCCGACGGGTCGCTGAGCATGTCGCGCACCTCCAGCCCGCAGTTGAAGAGGTGGTCGCGCAGCGGCTCGGCCAGTGCCTCGTCGTCGGGGTGCACCAGCAGGTAGACCAGGGCCCGCGCCGCGCCGGGCGCGGGCGCCGCCGCCGCGCGGGTGCGCGGCTCGTCGAGCTTGCGCAGCGTGTCATGGATGCGTGCGATCAGCGACTGCACCGGCTGGGTCAGCACCTGGGCATTGCGGTGGGCCGCCGGGTCGTCATGCAGGCTGGCGATGAACTGGCGTTGACGCGCGTCTTCGACCGGCAGGGCCCCGTCCTGGGGGATCCAGATCAGCCGCGCGAGCGGGCTGCTCAGGCAACGCTCGGCCGCGATCAGGTTTTGCAGGCAGACGGTGTCGTCCAGCCCGCCCGGCAGCACCAGCGCGCGACTGGACGCGATCGGGTGCACCGCCAGCACGCATTGCGCCAGCGCCGCCTCGACCGCCTGGCGGAACTGCTGCGGATGGCGCACCGGCAGCTCACCTTCGGGCAGCACACGGATGCCGCGGGCGGTGAGGTCGCGGCGGATCTGGCCGCGCTCGTCGTCCAGCTCGAAAGAGGATTCGGCCAGGTAGACGCTGTGGCGCGGGGCCTCGGGCGCCGGTGTTGTCTCGTTGGCCGCCATGGGCCGGGCCGCGCCGGCCGCCAGCAGCGCCGGCCCGGGCTGCCGCGCCGCCGCCGCCACGGTCTGGTTGACCTGGTCGAGCGTGTCGCGGATGTTGTAGGCCAGCTCATTGATGACCTCCAGCGCCTTGTACTCGTTGCTGTCGCCCCGGGTCAGGGTGTATTCGCGCGGGATCCGCGTGTCCTTGTCCAGCGTGAAGAACTCATAGCCGATCTGACCCTGCAACTCGGCCGGGTGCATGTCGCGTTCGACCGGCGTCTTGATCACCTTGAAGACGCGGGTCTTGTTGCCCACGGTCAGCCCGCCCCGGCCCTGCGCCGCGCAGCAGAAGCTGCGCAACTCGCGCTTGCACCAGTCGGAGTGCACATAGCTGGGCGACATCACCGACACCACCAATGCCACCTTGGCCAGCTCCTGCTCCAACACCGCCGCGAAGGCCTCGTTGCCCTGCAGCCGGGTGTCGCGCCAGAAATGCACCTCTTGTTCGGGGCTGCGCACGCCCAGGATCTGGCGCAGCCGCAGTGCCAGGATCTGGTGGAAGACCTCGATCCAGCCGTCACCGATCGGGTTCTCGTTGTCGGTGTGGCAATAGCTGATGAAGATGTCGCGCTCGAAGGCGCTGGCGTAGGGCATGGCAGTCCTGTTGCGCGGGCGGACCTGTGGTCAGCAGATGCGAAGGTCTCGCAGCAGGCAGATGGTCGCATGCGCGGACGGCCTTGCCCAGCGGCAGGGCCGGCCGCCCTTGTCAAGCCTGTGGAAGGCGCGGCCGCGCCGCCGGGCCCGGGCTGCCCGGGCCGACCTCAGTTGGACCGGACGCGCGCCGCGCCGGGCGCGGCCACCAGGCCGGTGGCCGGCATGGCCGGACGCGCCGACGCCTGTTGGGCCGCAGGCGTGGTGGCGGTGGCCGGCGTCGGGCCCAGCGAGCCGGGCGCCGCGCCGGCCCACAGGCGGCGCAGGCGCTCAAGCTCGACATCGTGCAGCTTGTTGATGCGCACCAGCTCGGCCTCCTGGTTGGCTGCCGCGCCGCGTTGGGCCTCGACCGCCGCGTCATTGCTGTCCAGCGCTTGCTTCAGGCGTGCCGGCATCTGCCGGCCCTTGAAAAACTCGGCCTCCTCGGCCAGCGGCTTGCGCTCGGCTGACAGCTCCTTCATGCGCACTTCGCTGGCCTTGATCGCCAGGCGCACGGTGTCGAGTGCGGCCTCGCGCGATTTGCGGTGGGTGGCCTCGTTCGGGAAGCGCGACATCAGGTTGCGGTCGCGCCGCACCGCATCGGCCTGGCCGGCGCGTTCAAGCACGGCGCGGCGTTCGGCGGCCTCACGCTCAGCGCGTTCCTCGGGGGTCAGGGTGGGCGGCAGCACACGCTGCACCGACCCATCGCGATTGAGCACCCGCTGCTCGCGCGCGGTGCATTCGGCGATCGGCCGGTCGGAGGTCAGGCGCCGGCCCTGGGCATCGACGCAGCTGAAGATGCCGGCACTGCTGGCCGCCGGCACGGCCTGGGCCCAGGCCGGCAGGGTGCCCAGCAGGCCCCCCAGGGCCACCGCCGCAGCCGCCAGGCTGCCGTGGCACGGCTTGAGCCATCGGGGGCCTTGCTTGGGGGCGGTCTTGCGGGTTGCCAGGGGCATTCAGACTCCGTATCGGTCTCGGTAGGCGCGCACGCGCTGCAGGTGCAACGCCAGGTCGGGCGCGCGGGTTGACTGAAGATACTGCAGCAGGTCTTGCAGCGCAGCAATGGCGACTACATCAAGTTTCAATTGATCCCGGACATATTGGACCGCCGACCAGGCCAGGTCGACCCCGTCCTCGCTGGCTTTCTCCTGCCGGTCGAGTGCAATCGCCACCGCCACCGGCGTGGCGCCGGCGGCCTGGATCAGCGCGATCGACTCGCGCACCGAGGTGCCGGCCGAGATCACGTCGTCGATGATCAGCACCCGCCCGCGCACCGCTGCGCCCACCAGCGTGCCACCCTCGCCGTGGTCCTTGGCCTCCTTGCGGTTGTAGGCATAGGGCAGGTTGCGGCCCTGCCGGGCCAGCTCCACCGCCACGGCTGCCGCCAGCGGGATGCCCTTGTAGGCCGGGCCGAAGATCATGTCGAACTGCAGACCCGAATCGATCAGGCGGCGTGCATAGAATCCGGCCAGCCGGCCCAGCTTGGCGCCATCGTCGAACAGCCCGGCATTGAAGAAATAGGGCGACATCCGCCCCGCCTTGGTCTTGAATTCACCCAGGCGCAAGACCCCCGCCTCAACCGCGAACTGCACGAAGTCCTGCGCCGTCTCGGCGCCGGCTCGGGTGGATGAAACGGCGGCTTGATTCATGGAGATCCCTTGGCTTTCAGACTCATCACCCTCAACCTGAACGGCATCCGTTCAGCGGCCAGCAAGGGCCTGCTCGAGTGGGCGGCCCAAGCGGGCGCGGATTGTATGGGGGTGCAGGAGCTCAAGGCCCAGCAGTCCGACCTGGCCGGCCGTTTCGAGACCATCGCCGGCATGCAGGGGCATTTTCACTGTGCCGAGAAGAAGGGCTACTCGGGCGTGGGCATCTACAGCCGCAAGAAGCCCAGCAAGGTGATCGTCGGCCTGGGGCATGCCGATTTCGACGCCGAGGGCCGCTATGTGGAGGCGCAGTATGACAACGCCCGCCGCAAGCTCAGCATCATCAGCTGCTACTTTCCCAGCGGCTCGTCGGGGGACGAGCGCCAGGCGGTGAAGTTCCGCTTCCTCGACCATGTCTATCCGCACCTGCTGGCCCTGAAGGCCGAGCGCGAGTTCATCCTGGTGGGCGACATCAACATCGCGCACAAAGAGATCGACCTGAAGAACTGGAAGGGCAACCTGAAGAACTCGGGCTTCCTGCCCGAGGAACGGGGCTGGATGACGCAGCTGCTCGACGAGGCCGGGCTGGTCGACGTGTTCCGCCGGCTCAACCCGCATCCCGAGCAATACACCTGGTGGAGCGCGCGCGGCCAGGCCTGGGCCAAGAACGTGGGTTGGCGGCTGGACTACCACTTGGCCACGCCCGGCATCGCCGCCAAGGCCAAGGCCGAGCACATCTACCTGGCGCAGCGCTTCTCCGACCACGCGCCGCTGATCATCGACTACGACTTCACGCTCTGAAGTGGGTAATCCGGGGCGCGGGTCAAACTTCTCTGTCGAGGCCGCAAGGACCGACGGCCAGGGTGTC
Source organism: Betaproteobacteria bacterium (assembly GCA_031410435.1). GTDB lineage: Bacteria > Pseudomonadota > Gammaproteobacteria > Burkholderiales > Burkholderiaceae_C > Pseudaquabacterium. Next base: position 11,112 of record JANNZD010000411.1, read on the forward strand.
TGCAGGGTGGTGTTCAACCGACCTTGGGCCTGTGGCGCAGTGGGTCAGATACCGGCCATCCGCTGATTTTGGCAGGCCCCGACTGGGCGCCCGCTTCAGACCCAAACCGGCCAGCCGGGTTGCTCCGAAGTTGCCTGACGGCGAGCCATCGTTTTTCTTGTTTCGCTTCTACGAAGCAGCCGCTCGTGATCTCACACACACGGCCAACAGCGGGTGCTCGCCACTGTCCGGTTCGGAGTACCCTGCACGGGTCCTGATATCGCTGCGGGGCATCGGCACTCGAAGGCCCTCAGCAAGGCTGGAACTCCCGTCTGCAGTTTTGGCTGCCACCATCGCTTTGATAGACCACGGCCATCGAGCGGAGATAGTCGTCGACGGCAACACCTATTTCCAAAAAGGGGTGAACTTGGCGCGGATGTCCGCACCGCAAAATGGCGTCGCAGCAACTGCATTCGCGCATACCCTTGTTGTGCCTACGGCTAGTCGCGACAAGACTACCGGGGGTTTGGCATGGTGATGAGCAGAGGCAGCCAGCCTGAGCCGATCCGAAGCGCTGAACCGTGCCGTCAGCACCGGCACCTGCCGTTCTTAGGGCTCGTGCGCCCTCAACATAAAGGAGAAGTTGGTCATGCATCAGAGACATTATTTTCGCGCTGCCACCGCGCTGTCATTGCTGTGCGCAGCCGCACTAAGCCTGGCGCAGGAGGCCGAACCCGGCTGGGCCAAGGGCCGGCCGAAGACCGACACTGCGATGAAGATGGCTCCGGTACCGGCGTTCCCGATTCCTACGGCGCCGGACCAACTTCCGACGAAAAAACTGAAGCTGCCGCCGGGCTTCAAGGTCGAGACCTGGGCCAGCGGCGTGCTCGACGCGCGCGAGTTGCGCCAGGGCCCGCCGGGGACGATCATCGTCAGTACCTTGTTCGTCGGCAATAAGGTCTACTCGATGCCAGAAGCGGCGACCGACGGCAACCGCAAGGCCACCGTGATAATCGACAAGACCGAGCAGGCGACCGGCATCGAATACAAGAACGGTTCGCTGTTCTTCGCGACGCACAAGCAGATCGTCCGCTACGACAACGTCGACGGCAAGCTCGGCGGCCCGCTCGGCGAGCCAAGTAAGGTGCTCAAGGGCGACCTGCCCGGCGGCAGCGACCACAGCTGGAAGTTCCTGCGCATCAGCGGCGACAAGCTCTACTACAACATCGGCGCGCCCTGCAACATCTGCGACCCCGGCGAGCTCGCAAAGATCTACAGCATGAACTTCGACGGCTCGAACATCGAGACGATTGCGTCGGGCGTGCGCAACACCGTCGGCTTCGACTTTGACCCCAAGACTGGCGACCTCTGGTTCACCAACAACGGCCGCGACTGGCTGAGCGAGGAACTGCCCCATGACACGCTGAACCATGTCACCAAGCCGGGCAAGCAGCACTTCGGCTTCCCGTACTGTCATCAGGGTAGCCTGCCGGATCCCGAGTTCGGCTGGGGCAAGGATTGCACGGAGTTCACGCAACCGGCCGCCCTCCTCGGGCCGCACGCCGGCACGCTGGGCATGAAGTTCTACACCGGCAAGATGTTCCCGAAGAAGTACCAAGGAGCGATGTTCATTGCAAAGCACGGACCCTGGAACCGGACGAAGAAGTACAACGGCGTCTTCGTGGCCTGGCCTGACGGCAAGGGCGGCGCGAGGGTCGAGCCGTTCATGACCGGTTTCGTCGAGAACAACCAGTACCTCGGCCGTCCTGTGGACTTCCTCATACTGAAGGACGGTTCGCTGCTCGTCAGCGACGACCACGCGGGTGCGATCTACCGTATTAGCTACGGAGGCAAGTGAGATGAGGCTGTGGCGACGCCTCGCCGCCGCGATGGCGGTCGCGTCGCTCGTGGTGGTCGCCGGGGCGCAGACCACTCGCCCTGAAAAAGCCGTCGGCACGGCACGAGCGGCTGCGCCGGCGGCCCCAGCACCTGCTCCGGCCGCCGGCCCGACTTATGCCGAGCGATTCGGCGCGGTCTGCGCCTCATGCCACGGTGCGAACGGGCGCAGCGACATGCCTGGCGTGCCAGTCTTGGCGGGGCAATACTCGCTCTACGCGATCACGCAATTGTTCCTGTTCCGGGAGGCCCGGCGTGACAACGTCGCGATGATCGCGTTGGCCAAGCAGATGACCGATGCAGACTTGCGCGGATTCTCCGAGTACATCGGCACTCTTGCGCCGGCGCCCGCTCCGGCGCCGGCCGCGCCGCTCGACGCCGAGCGGATGAGACGGGGTCAGAAGCTCGCGCATGACTACAAGTGCAGCTTTTGCCATGGCGCAGATCTTGCCGGCGGCCAGCAGGTTCCGCGCATCGGCGGCCAGAAGGAGGAGTACCTCACGCAGACCCTGCACGGATTCAAGACCGGCAAGCGGCCCGGCTACACACGTGCTATGTCAGAAGCGCTCAGCCAAGTGCCCGAGGCTGACCTGGACTTGCTGGCTTTCTACGCGGCTAACTTTGGCGCGAAGCAGCCCTGAAGACCGTGCTGCAGACTTTGCAGCAGTGCTGGATTTGAAATGTGTCTGTTGATATTTCCGTAAGTCAGCGGTCTCGCCGTCGCCTCTAGCCGTCTGCTTCGACGCCCCAAGCCCGACAGGCTCCTAGCTCACCTTGGGGTCGTCAACGACCCGTCGGACCCAAGAGGAGCAGTCGTTCGTTCGGGCCTTGACGAAGTTTGACGGCAGCCGCAGCGCGCCGGCCCAATTCGCCGCCACGGTCACTGGCAATGTCAGCCTTACCCTTGTGAGCGGCCGGTGGTGGCGACAGCCGGTGCGCGCCCGAACGACTGCAAGGTGTCCGGGACCGTGAGTTCGGGGGCTGACGGCGACCGGCTCCTCCCGCTGCACTGCTGACCCCCGGCCCGCGAAGCGATGGGCGGCATCGGGTCGCCGGCTTTCGACCGAAACGGCGCGATCAGCGACCGG
>JANNZD010000412.1:0-14811 GCA_031410435.1 Betaproteobacteria bacterium
GGCCACGCCCTCCACGCACAGCTGCTGCCAGCCGGTATTGCAATGCGGGCAGGCGCCGCAGCCGCGGTAGTGGTGCACCATCACCCGCTGGCCCAGCCGGGCGCGCTTGGGGCTGACCTGGGACCCTATGGCGGCCACCACGCCGCAGGGCTCATGCCCGGCAATCACCGCTGCACCCACCGGGATGCCCAGGGCCTTGTTGGCTTCGCCCGGCGCCGAGCGGTAGAACTTCAGGTCGCTGCCGCACATGCCCGATGCCTTGATCTGCAGCACCACCTCGTCAGGGCCGGGGGTCGGGTCGTCGAAATGGCGCAGCTCGATCTGACGCGCGCCGGTGAACACGATGCCTTGCATGGGAGGGTTTCCTTGATGGGCAGAATGGGGCGCGTCGACCGCCAGGTTCAGGGCAGCAAGACCACCCGCCCCACCACCCGCCCGGCGCGCAGATCGTCCAGGGCCTGGTTGGCCTGGTCCAGCGGGCGCCGGTCCATCGGCAGTGCTGGCAGGCCGCGGGCACGCACCAGGTCGACCAGCGCGCGCAGCTCGGCCAGGTTGCCGACATAACAACCCTGCACCATCACCGCCTTGGTGGCCAAGACCGGCAGCGGCAGGCTCATGGCGCCGCCCAGCAGACCCACCAATTGCAGCATGCCGCCTTTGTCGAGCAGCCGGAAGCCCTGGCTGGCGGTGGCGTCGCCGCCCACCAGGTCCAGCACGAAGCGCACCGGCCCCCCCACCGCCTGGCGCACCTGGGCGTCGGCGTCGGCTGCGGCGGGGTCGATGGCGGCCAGCGCACCGGCCGCCAGCGCCGCCTGGCGCTTGGCCGGGTCGATGTCCAGCACCACCGCGCCGCGGCCGCCCATCAGCTTGAGCACGCCCAGCGCCATCAGGCCCAGGCCGCCCGCGCCGAAGATGACGAGGGGCTCGGACTGCAGCCAGGCGCCAGCCTTCTTCATCGCCGCATAGGTGGTGACGCCGGCGCAGGCCAGCGGCGCAGCAGCGACCGGGTCTATCCCTGCCAGCCCGACCAGGTAGCGCGGATGCGGCACCAGGATGTGATCGGCATAGCCCCCATCGCGGCTGACCCCGAGGAAGCGGGAATCGACACAATGGTTCTCATTGCCGGCCAGGCAGGAGTAGCAGCTGCCGCATCCGATCCAGGGGTAGGCCAGCACCAGATCGCCCGGCGCCAGGCCTTGCGCCGCAGCCGGCGCATCCGGCCCCCAGGCCAGCACCCGGCCGCTGGTCTCGTGGCCCAGGGTTCGCGGCAGGTTGCAGCGCGCAGCGTAGGACGCCGTCTGCCCCTGGCCCAGGTCGACCTCGCCATCCTGTATGTGCAGGTCACTGTGGCAGACACCGGCCGCCAGCACCTGCAGCAGCACCTGGGTGCCGGTGGGTTCGGGCAGCGGCCGGTCTTGTGCCAACAGCGGCTGGCCGAAACGGGCGAGATGGAAGCAGCGCATCACGCTGGGCTCACTTGATGAACTTCTCGTAGTCGGCGTACTGGCCGGTGGCCTTGAACTTCTTGGCCTGGAAATCGTAGGTGTAGGCGCGCAACCCCGTCATGCCGCGGTGGTCGGTGGGGGTGTACTTCACCGGCGCCGACACGCCCTTGGTGTCGATCTGGAAGCCGGCGTTGAGCATGGCCACCAGTTTGTCCCGGGTGGGCTCGGGCCCGACCTTGGTGGCGGCCTCGGCGATCAGCTGACCGACCACCCAGCCGCCGACATAGTTGATGTTGCTCTTGAAGCTGCTGTAGCCGTACTTGTCGGCGCTGGCGGACATCTCGTTGAGCGCCGGCGAGTCTTCAGAATCCGTGGGCGTGAAGCAGCTCATGAAGTTGTAGTTGGCCGCAGCCTCGGCGCCAATGGCGTTGTAGATCTCCAGCGTGCCCAGGTGAGTGATGGCAAAGGCCGGGGTCTTCAGGCCGTACTGGGCCATGGTGCGAAGAGTCAGGATGGAGTTGCTGGGCACGCCGTAGATGGCGATCAGGTCGGGCTTGCTGGCGATCATGTCGAGCACCTGCGAGGTGACGTCCGCCGCACCCGGCTTGACCGGCAGGGCCTTGGACGAGCCGCCCAGCTTGGTCACCTCGGCATTGACGAAGTCGGCAAACTCCTTGCCGCCGGCCACGTCCAGGTGCACCACCGCCATCTTGGGCGCCTTCAGCTTGAGCTTCTCACTGAAATGGCCCACCCCCGCCTGTGCCATCTCCTTGTTGCCGCAAAAGCCCGCGTAATACATCGGGTTGGCTGGCTCATAGCCCGACTTGGCCAGGGCATAGGCGCCGACGATGGGCACCTTGCCGCTCTTGATCATCGGCATCATCGCGGCCTGCGCCGACGAGCTGCCCATGCCCGAGATCGCCAGCACATGGGTTTGCGTCACCAGGCGCTCGTAGTTGGCCCGCACCAGGGCGGTGTCATAGCGGTCATCCTCGATCAGCAGGTTGATCTTGCGGCCATGCACCCCGCCGGCCTCGTTGAACTTGCGGATGTAGGCCTGCACCCCGCGGGTCCAGGGCACCTCGTTGCCGGCCGTGGGGCCGGACAGGTCCATCATCACGCCCCAGTCGATGCGGTCCTTGTAGACGCCGTCTCCGGGCGACTCGAAGGACCAGGCGGCGGGGCTGGCGCAGCCGGCCAACAGCAGTGCCACAGCGGCGCTGCGATGCAGCGTCGATGCCAAGATTTTTCGGAACATGGGAACCCTTGTGCAGTGAGGTTGAGCCAGGCTGATGCTACCGGTCAGTAGCATTAAAATCCATCAAGTAGATACCCGCAGAGGCCCAGGCCAACCTGCCTGCAGCCGCGCCGCCGTGCGCGGCCAGACCGCTGGATTGACCAGCCGGGGCGGGATCTGGCCGCGCGCCAGTCCGATGATCTGGGCCGCTGCCATCGACGCCATCGCGGCACGTGCGCCGCGTGTCACCCCTGCGGTGTGGGCGGTGGCCAGCACGCAGTCCAGCGCCAGCAAGGGGTGGCTGGCGGCGGGCGGCTCCGCATCCCAGACATCGAGGCCGGCGCCGGCCAGATGGCCCGAGACCAGCGCCGCATGCAGCGCGGCCTCGTCATGGATGCCGCCGCGCGCGGTGCTGACAAACCAGGCGCCTGGTTTCATCGCGGCAAAGGCCCGGGCATCGAACAGGCCGGCGGTGCTGCTGTCCAGCGGGCAGTGCAGGGACACCAGGTCAGCGCTGGCCAGCAGCTGCGCCAGCGTTACCGGCGCGGCGCCCCGGCGCTCGATCTCGGCCGGCGCCAACAAGGGATCACAGGCCAGCACCGCCATGCCGAAGGCCCGGGCCAGCGCCGCCACCCGGCTGCCTGCGTGGCCCAGGCCCACCAGGCCCAGGGTCAGGCCGGCCAGGTCGCGGCCCATCATCTCGCCGCGCGTGAGGCACTCGCCGCGGCGCAGGCGGCGGTCGCTCTCGCCGATGCGCCTGGCCAGGCCCAGCATCAGGCCCAGGGTGTGTTCGGCCACCGCAGCCGCATTGCTGCCGGCCTGGTTGAGCACGGCCACGCCGGCAGCGGTGCAGGCGGCCACATCCACCGTGTCATAACCCGCACCATAGGCGGACACCGCCAGCAAGCCCGGGCAGCGCTGCAGCAAGGCCGGGTTGACGAACCAGGGCGCCGGCAGGTCGTCGCGCGCCGACGACACATGGTAGACCTGGGCTGCTGCCAAGGCCTGCCAGCTGGCCGCATCGTCGCCGCGCGCCCGGTGCACCGCCAGCTTCACCTCGGGTGCGGCAGCCAGCGCGGCATCGAAGGTGGCGGCGTCCAGCGCCAGGTCCAGGCGGACGACCTTCAGCGGGGTCATCACGGCACCGTTCGCGCTTGCAGGCGCTGCCGCAACCAGGCACAGGCCGCGTCCATCGCCACGGTGGACGTCTCGATCAGGCCGACCCAGAACAGAAAGCCGTGGTTCATGTCGGGGTAGCGGATTTGTTCGGTCGGCACGCCGGCGGCCTGCAAGCCCTGGGCATAGGCTTCGCCTTCGTCGCGCAGGGGGTCGTAGTCGCCGGTCACCACATAGGCCGGTGGCAGGCCGGCCAGGCTGTGGGCGCGCATCGGCGAGGCATGCGGATGGGCGCCGTGGTCGGGGTGCGCCAGGTAATGGCCCCAGAACCAGACCATCGCGTCGCGGGTCAGCCCAAAGCCGCTGGCGCGCTCTTCGTAGGACGGGCGCTGCACGCTGACATGGTCGGTCACCGGGTAAAGCAGCAACTGGGCCTCGATCGCGGGGCCGCCTTCGTCGCGGGCGCGCAGGGCCGTCACCGCCGCCATGGTGCCGCCAGCGCTGTCTCCGGCCAGCGCCAGGCGGCTGGCGTCGGCGCCGATCTCGGCGGCATGCGCCGCCACCCAGCGCGTGGCCGCCAGGCAATCGTCCGGCCCGGCCGGGAACTTGTTTTCCGGCGCCAGGCGGTAATCCACGCTGACCACCACGCAAGCGGCACGGCGGCAGAGCTGGCGGCACATGTCGTCATGGCTCTCGATGCTGCAGATCACGAAGCCGCTGCCGTGGAAGAACACCGTCACGCCATGGCCAGCGGCTGCATCGGGGCGGTAGATACGGATGCGGATGTCGCCGCGCGGGCCGGCGATCCAGCGGTCTTCCGCGCTGTGCACCGCATCCGGCGGCACGCCCACCTTGTAACGCGTGGCGTCACTGGCACGGATGGTGGCCACCGGCACGCTGGTGATCGGCGGCAGGTGCGCAGTCTTGGCCAGCATGGCCGCAATCGTGGGGTGCAGCGGGGTCGTCGAAGGCATGGGCGGGGCCGGTTCTGGGGTATTCAAACGGTGGAGGCACTGCGGCAATGAAAGCCCGCGTAGGCCCGGGCGGCAACGTCCTCGCATTGGCGGCGGTAGGGCACCACACCGCCGGCATAGGGCATGAAGACCCGCGCCTTGCCGGGGATGTTGGCGCCGACATACCAGGAGTTGGCCAGGGGGTAGAGCGTGCGGTCGGCCATCACATTGACCTGCTCGACCCAGTCGTCCTGGGCCTGGGCATCGGCCTCGATGCTGGCCAGGCCTTGCCGGGTCAGCCAGGCCAGGCAATCGGCGATCCAGTCGACATGCTGCTCGATGGAGAACACCATGTTCGACAGCACCGACGGGCTGCCCGGCCCGGTGACGGTGAACAGGTTGGGGAAGCCCGCCACCATCAGCCCCAGGTAGGCGCGCGGCCCCTGGGCCCATTGCGCGCGCAGTGACAGCCCATCCCGGCCGACGATGTCGATCTTGTTCAGCGCCCCGGTCATCGCGTCATAGCCGGTGGCCAGCACCAGCGCGTCCAGCGGGTGCAGGCCGGCCTCGGTCTGCAGGCCTTGCGCCGTCAGCCCGACGATGGGCGCCTGGCGCAGATCCACCAGCGTGACATTGGCGCGGTTGTAGGTGGCGAAATAGTCGCTGTCCACGCAGATGCGCTTGCTGCCGATGGGGTGGTCGCGCGGCAGCAGGCGCTCGGCCACCACCGGGTCGTGTACGGTTTGCCGGATCTGCGCGCGCACGAAGTCGGCCGCGGTCTGGTTGGCCCCGGCGTCGAGCATCAGGTCGGAGAAGGCGTGCATGAAGTTCACGCCGCCGCGCTGCCAGCGGCGCTGGTACTCCTGCTCGCGCTCGTCCTGCGCCACCGCCAGCGCCTTGCGATTGCTGCGCTCGTAGACCGTGCCCGAGGTGGTCTCCTCGCGGGCACGCTTGCGCAACGCCGGGTAGTGGTCCTTCCAGGACCGCTCGTAGGCCGGGTCCATCGGCCGGTTGCGGGCCGGCACGCTGAAGTTGGGCGTGCGCTGGAATACCGTGAGGTGGGCCGCTTGCCGGGCGATCTCGGGGATGGCCTGGATGCCGGACGAACCGGTGCCGATCACGCCCACGCGCTGGCCGCTGAAGTCAACGCCTTCGTGCGGCCAGTGGCCGGTGTGCAGGATCGGGCCGGCAAAGGCCTGCTGGCCCGGAATCTCGGGCTTGCGCGCTGCCGACAGGCAGCCGGTGGCCATCAGGCAGAAGCGCGCCAGCAGCAACTGCCCGGCATCGGTTTGCACGGCCCAGCGCCCGCTGGCGTCCTGCCAATGCGCAGCCATGACCCGGGTGTTGAACTGGATGTCGCGGCGCAGGCCGAAGCGCTCGGCCACATGGCGCGCATAGGCCAGGATCTCGGGCTGGCCGGCAAAGCGCTCGCCCCAACGCCACTCTTGCTGCAACGCCTCGTCGAAGCCATAGGAGTACTGCATGCTCTCCACATCGCAGCGCGCGCCGGGGTAGCGGTTCCAGTACCAGACGCCGCCCACATCACTGCCGGCCTCGAGCACCCGCACCGACAAGCCCAGCCGGCGCAAGCGGTGCAGCGCATACAGGCCGCCAAAGCCGGCGCCGACCACCAGCACATCCAGCAGCCCATCCTGCGGCGGGCCCGTGCGCGCCGGCTGCGGGCCAGGGCAAGGGGCGGCTTGCGGGCTGTCGCCAAGATGATTTTGAGTTGTGGCCATTCCGCAATATACTCGTTGGTAGCGTTTCGTACCTTATGATATTCCACCCTAGCGAAGATGAGCACTGCTGACAAGCTGCGGATTGTGCGGGGCCGTCGGGCCGCCCTGCCCGGCCCCTGGGGCGCGACGCCGCAGGTGATGGTGATGCACAAAAATATCTCGTGGTGGCCGTGTGCAGGGGCCGCCCTGGCATCCGCCGCCCGGGCGGCTTGCTGATGCCGGCCGACCCCCAGGAGACCCCCCGCATGCGTGCCATCGTTGTCCGCCAGACCGGTGAACCCGAGGTGCTGCGCATCGAGCAGATCGACAGGCCCACGCCGGGCCCGCGAGAGGCGCTGATCCGGGTCGCGGCCTGCGGCATCTGCACACTCGACCTGGTCACCCGGGCCGGCACCTACCGGCGCGGTGTCGAGCTGCCGCTGGTGCCCGGCCACGAGATCTGCGGCCAGGTGGTGGCGGTGGGCGCCGGCGTGGCCGGCCTGCGCCCGGGTGACCGGGTGGCCAGCACCCAGCGCTTCCATATCTGCGGCGCCTGCCGCCATTGCCGGGGCAGCCACGAGACGCTGTGCGAGCAGCGCCGCTTTCTGGGCCAGCAGGGCCTGCGCGGCGGCTATGCCGAGTACGTGGCGATAGCGGACGACAACCTGGCGCTGGTGCCGGACGCGGTGAGCGACGCGCAGGCGGCCATCGCGGCCTGCGCCATCGGCACCTCCTTGAACGCGGTGCGCGATGCCGGTGCGGTGCGCCTGGGCGAGCGGGTGCTGGTCACCGGCGCCGGCGGCGGCCTGGGGGTGCATGCGGTGCAGCTGGCACGCGCCGCCGGCGCGCTGGTGATCGCCCAGACCACCGCCGCCGACAAGGCTGAACTGCTGCGCGGCCTGGGTGCCCACGCGGTGGTGGCGCAGGCCCGGGGCGAGGATTTCTCGGCCCAGGTGCTGGCGCTGAGCGGCGGGCAGGGGGTGGATGTGGTGATCGACAACGTCGGCACGCTGCAGTTCGAGGCCACCCGCCGCAGCCTGGCGGTGCATGGCCGCTGGGTGCTGGTGGGCCAGTTGAACGGCGACTTCGTGCCCTTCAACCCGGCCCAACTGTTCCTGAAGAACCAGACCCTGGTGTCGGTGCACAGCACCAGCCGGGCCCAGCTGGAAGACACGCTGGACCTGATCGCCCGGGGCGTGGTCAGGCCGGTGATCCATGAGACCTGCGGCCTGCAAGACCTGCCCGCAGTGCATGCCCGCCTGGCCCGCGGCGGCGTGGCCGGGCGCATCGTGCTGCGGCCGCAGGAGGCCGCATGACCGCCCTGCCGGTGCTGATCGAGAACGCCTTGCAGGCGCTGTGCGCCGGCCTGGCCCTGGGCGCGCTGTATGGCCTGATGTGCGTGGGCCTGGCGCTGATCTTCTCGGTGATGCGGGTGATCAACTTCGCCCAGGGCGAGCTGCTGGTGGCAGGCATGTATGCCAGCCTGTTCCTGTTCACCCCGCTCGGCCTGGGCCGGCTGCTGGGGCCCTATGCCGGGCCAGTGTTGGCAGCACTGCTGGGCGGGGTGCTGGTCTTCGGCCTGGGCCTGCTGCTCTACCAGACCTTGCTGCGCCATGTCAGCGGCATGCAGGCCGCCGGCCTGGACAACGAAGGCCACAACCCGCAGCTGACCTTGACCCTGGGGGTGTCGCTGATCCTGTCCAACGGCGGCCTGCTGCTGTTTGGCGCCACGCCGCAGACCCTGCGTACGCCGATGTCGTCCAGCGCCTGGGAGCTGGGCCCGCTCTGGGGCCAGGACATCACCCTGTTCCTGAACCAGGCGCGCAGCGTGGGCGCCCTGATCGCGCTGGCGGTGGCGATGGCCGTTGCGCTGTTCATCGCCCGTACCCGCTGGGGCAAGGTGCTGCGCGCGGCGGCCGACAACCCCGAGGCGGCCATCTATATGGGCATCGACGTCAACCGGGCCTATGCGCTGGCCTTCGGCATCGGCGCGGCGGTCACCGGCATCGCCGGCGGCCTGGTGGCCAGCTACCTGCCCTTCCAACCCTACACCGGCATCGAATTCGTGATGGTGATGTACGCCGGCGTGGTGCTGGGCGGCATGGGCAGCGTGGGCGGTGCCTTCATCGGCGGCCTGGTGATCGGCCTGGTGCAGCAGCTGTCCACGTTGGTGTTGCCCCAGCAGTTGCAGAACACTGCCGTGTTCGTGATCTTCCTGGCGGTGATCCTGCTGCGCCCGCAGGGCCTGTTTGGCAGGACGGTCGAGCGTGTCTGAGCCCACCCAAGTTGCCGCCCCTGCGCCGGCCCGCGCCGGCGCAGCACGCGCCATCGCCCTGGGCGCCCTGCTCTACCTGGCCCTGGCCGGCGTGGTGGACAACAAGTATTACCAGCTGGTGCTGACCCTGGTGCCGGTCTGGGCCACGGTGGGCGTGGCCTGGAACCTTTTCTCGGGCTACTCAGGGCTGATGTCCTTCGGCCATGCCGCCTTCTTCGGCCTGGGCGCCTTCACCGTGGCCATCGGCCTGTCCAGCCTGGGCCTCAGCCCCTGGTTCGGCCTGCCACTGGCCGCTGGCGTGGGTGCCGGCGCCGGCCTGCTGGTGGGCCTGCCCACGCTGCGGCTGCGCGGCCACTACTTTGCGCTGGCCATGCTGGCCTATCCGCTGGCCCTGCTCTACCTGTTCGAGTGGCTGGGCTACCAGGAGGTGACCCTGCCGATGCACCGCGAGGCGCCCTGGGCCTATATGCAGTTTGCCGACCAGCGCGTCTACATCGCGATGGCGGTGGCCCTGCTGGTGCTGGCGCTGGCGATCAACCACTGGGTGGCCCGTTCACGCTTTGGGCTATCCCTGCTTGCGATCAAGCAGAACGAGGCCGCCGCGATGGCCGCCGGCATCCACCCCCAGCGCTGGAAGCTGCGCGCGCTGGTGCTGTCGGCCGCGCTCACCGCGCTGGCCGGCGGGCTGTATGCCCAGGTGCTGCTGATCGTCACGCCGGCAGCGGTGTTCGGCCTGCATGCGTCGGCCCAGGCCCTGATCGTCACGCTGTTCGGCGGCGTGGCCACGCTGTTCGGACCGGTGTTGGGCGCGCTGGTGCTGGTGCCGCTGGGTGAGGTGCTGCATGCCGAACTGGGCGACAAGTTGCCCGGCATCCAGGGTGTGGTGTTCGGCGCGGCCATCATCACCATCGTGCTGGCCGCCCCAGCCGGCCTGATCCCTAGGGTGCAGGCCAGGCTGCGCCGCCGTGCCCTGGCCGGGGCCGCAGCGCTGCCCGGCTTCATCACCACGCCCTTCCAACGCCCGGTGGCCGGGCTCGCCGGCCCGCGGCCGGTGCTGCTGGCGGTGCGCGGCTTGAGCTTGAGCTTCGGCGGGCTGAAGGCCTTGTCAGACGTGTCCTTCGATGTCCACCAGGGCGAGATCCTGGGCATCATCGGCCCGAACGGTGCCGGCAAGACCACGCTGTTCAATGCCCTGAACGGCTTTGTCAGGCCCCACGCAGGTTCGGTGGTGCTGCAAGGCATCGAACTGGTCGGCCAGCCGCCGTTTGCGCTGTGCGATGCCGGCCTGGGCCGCACCTTCCAGGTGGTGCGGCCGTTTCCGCGCCTGACTATCCTGGACAACGTGGTGGTCGGCGCCTTTGCCACCGAGCGCAGCGACGCCGCGGCCTACGGGCGCGCCCGCGCGGTGATCCAGCAAGTGGGCCTGGGCGGGCGCGAGGCCCGCCTGGGCGCGGCGCTCACCACCATCGAGCTGCGCCTGCTGGAACTGGCCCGGGCCTTGGCGGCACGGCCACGCCTGCTGCTGCTCGACGAGATCCTGGCCGGCCTGGGCAGCGACGAGGTGGAGCATGTGCTGCAGGCGATCGAGCGCATCCGCCGCAGCGGCGTCACGGTGGTGATCATCGAGCACACCATGCAGGCCATGGTGCGGCTGGCCGACCGCCTGCTGGTGCTGGACCATGGCGTGGTGCTGGCCCAGGGCGAGCCCCAGGCGGTGACCAGCGACCCGGCGGTGATCGAGGCCTACCTCGGCAAGAAATGGGCGGCCCATGCTGCAGATTGAGAACCTGAGCGTCAGCTTCGGCGGCGCGCGCGCGCTGGATGGCGCCAGCCTGGCCGTGGCCGCTGGTGAGTTCGTCGCCCTGGTCGGGCCGAATGGCGCGGGCAAGACCACCCTGTTCCGCGCCATCTCGGGCGTGGTGCCGCTGGCCGCCGGCCGCATCCTGTACGCCGGGCAAGACCTGGCCCGGGTGGCGCCCAGCCAGCGGCCGGGCCTGGGCATTGCCCATGTGCCCGAGGGCCGCCAGGTCTTCCCGCGGCTGACGGTGCTGGAGAACCTGGAGATGGGCGCCCAGACCGCCGCCGCGCGGCGAGACTGGCGCCAGACCCAGGACCTGGTCTTCAGCCTGTTTCCGCGCCTGCACGAGCGGCGCGGCCAGGCCGCCGGCACCCTGTCAGGCGGCGAGCAGCAGATGCTGGCCATCGGCCGCGGCCTGGCGTCGCTGCCGCGCCTGCTGATGCTGGACGAGCCGTCGATGGGCCTGGCACCGGCCATCGTCGAACAGATCTTCGACCTGATCGGCCAGATCCACCGCAGCCGCGGCATCGCCATCCTGCTGGTGGAACAACGCGCCGGCGAGGCCCTGGAAGCCTGCAGCCGCGGCTATGTGCTGGAAAGCGGCCGCATCGTGCTGCAGGGCCGGCATGACGAACTGCTCCGCGATGCCCGCGTGAAGAAAGCGTATCTCGGCCATTGAGCAGGCTCAGATGAACCCGCAACCCCTGGAGACAAGCCCCATGCCTAGCCCGTTTACCCTGCGCCGCCAGATCCTCACCGCCCTGGCCCTGGCCTGCACCGCCCTGGCCCTGCCCACCCCCGTGCTGGCCCAGGCCAAGGAGGTCAAGGTCGCCCTGGTGGTGCCGCTGTCCGGCCCCTGGGCCCGCAATGGCGAGCTGCACCTGAAGGGCGCGCAGCTGGCCATTGACGAGATCAATGCGGCCGGCGGCATCAAGGCCCTGGGCGGCGCCAAGATGAAGCTGGTGGTGGGCGACGCCGGCGACAGCACCGAAAAGGCCAAGAACGCGATGCAGCGCATCGTCTCGCAGAACCCCGACCTGTCGGGCGGCACCGGTGCCTTCGTCAGCTCGTTCACGCTGGCGGTCACCGAGATCAGCGAGCGCGCCGAAATACCCTGGCTGCCCCTGTCCTACAGCGACCAGATCACCAACCGCGGCTACAAGTACGTGTTCCAGACCTCGCCCCCCGCCAGCAAGCAGTCCAACGACGCGCTGCCGGTGGTGATGGAAGTGGCCAAGCTGGCGCAGGTGGCCACGCCCAAGACCATCGGCATCATCATGGACAACACCGCCTCACCGGTGAGCTTCACCAAGCCGATGCGCGAAGGCGGCTTCGACAAGCTGGGCCTGAAACTGGTGGTCGACGAGACCTTCACCCCGCCGCTGTCGGACGCCACCTCGCTGGTGCAGAAGGTGCGCACCGCCCGGCCCGACCTGCTGCTGGTGCTGACCACCAATGTGCCCGACACCAAGCTGGTGCTGGAAAAGCTCAACGAGATGGGCCTGGGCAAGGGCCGCCTGCCGATCATCACCAACGGCGGCCACATGGGCGCGCCAGAATTGCTCACGGCGGTGGGCAAGGACCTGATGGAAGGCGTGATGGTGGCCATCGCCAACTGGGGCGGCAAGGGCCAGGAGGAGCTGATCCGCAGCTTCCGCGCCAAGACACAGGAGCCCTGGATGACGCAGGACAGCATCTCCACCTACGGCGATATCGAATTGCTCAAGGACGCGATGGAAAAGGCCGCCTCGGCCGACCCCAAGAAGATTGCCGAGGCACTGCGCGCGATGGACAGCAACACCGGCGCGGCGCGCTTCTTCCCGGGCCAGCGCCTGAAGTTCGACGCCAATGGCCGGCGTGCCGATGCCAGCCTGGTGATCCTGCAATGGCAGGGTGGCGAGCCCAGGCCGGTGTTCCCGTCGGCCCTGGCCACCGCCGTGGCGGCCTGGCCCAAGCGCTGAGCCATGGCACCGGCTCCCGCCCCGGCGCGCCCGGTCCGCGCCCGCAAGTGCTTGCGCGCCGCCGCCGGATTGGCGCTGGCAGTACTGCTGGGCAGCGGGGGCCCCGCCAGCGCCTTCCCCGACCGCCCGGTGCGCATCATCGCCGGCTTCCAGCCGGGCGGTGCCGATGTGTCGGCCCGGCTGATCGCGCCCAAGCTGCAGGCGCTGTGGGGCCAGCCGGTGCTCATCGACAACAAGCCGGGTGCCGCCGGCAACCTGGGGGCCGACGCGGTGGCGCGCGCCGCACCGGACGGCCACACCCTGCTGCTGTTCGTCAACTCCTACGCCATCAACACCACGGTCTACAAGAACCTGGGTTGGGATCTGCTGCGCGACTTCACCCCGGTAGGCCGCTACGGCAGTTCACCGATGGTGGTGGTGGTGCACCCGGCGCTGCCGGTCAAGGACCTGCGCGGCCTGATCAGCCAGGCCAAGGCCCAGCCGGGCACGCTGAACTACGGCTCGGCCGGCGTGGCCACCGCACCGCACCTGGCGGTGGAGTGGTTTGCCAGCCGCACCGGCATGCAGGTGGTGCACATCCCCTACAAGGGCTCGGCGCCGTCGGTGATGGGCCTGCTGGGCAATGAGGTGCAGTTTGCCTTCGGCGCGATGTCGGCCTTCATGCCGACGATCCAGGACGGCCGGGTCCGCGCCCTGGCGGTGACCACCCCGCAGCGCCACCCCGACCTGCCCAACACGCCCACGGTGATCGAAGAAGGCGTGGCCGGCTTCGATGCCGACATCTGGTACGGCTTCTCGGTGCCGGCGGCCACCCCTGCGGCCATCGTGCAGAAGCTCAGCAGCGACCTGCAGACCGTGCTGGCCGATCCCGCACTGCAGGCCCAGCTGCGGGCCCGCGGGGTCGAGCCGGCCTACCTGGACAGCCGCCAGACCACCGAGCTGACACGCCGCGACGTGCAGCGCTGGCGCGAGGTGGCCGAACGCATCCACCTCAAGCTCGACTGAGGGCGCAGCGCCGCGCTTGACCCTCACCTTCCGAGCCCAGCATGAACCCACCCTACAGCCGCACCCTGTTTGACCTGCTGTGTGAGCAGGCCGAGCGCTACCCCCAGCAGCTGGCCGTGATCAACGGCGAGCTGCAGCTGAGCTATGCCGACCTGCTGGCCCGGGCCCGGCGCGCGGCCGGCGCCTTGCAGGGTGCAGGGCTGCGGCGCGGCGACCGCATCGGCCTGCTCATCGGCAACCGCATCGAGTGGCTGGAGCTGGTCTTCGGCGCCGCCGCGCTGGGCATCACCAGCGCGCCCTTCAGCACCTGGTCCAAGCCCAAGGAGCTGGCCTTCCTGATCGAGGACAGCGGCATCCAGGCCCTGTTCGCGCTGGGCCGGCTGGGCGAGCAGAGCTACCGCGATGACCTGCTGAGATCCTGCCCCAGCTCGGCCAGGCCGAGCCGGGCGCCTGGCAGAACCCGCGCTTTGCGCAACTGCGCCAGGTGGTGCTGATCGGCGCCGAGCCGCTGCGTGGCTGTGCGGATTACGACGCCTTCCTCGCCGCCCACCCGCCGCTGGCCGGCAGGCCGGCGCCCGGCGACGGCGCACGCGGGGCCGATGCGGCGCTGATCCTCTACACCTCGGGGTCCACCGCCTACCCCAAGGCGGTACCGCTGTGCCATGCGGCCATGATCGAGAACGGCTTCAACATCGGTGAGCGACAGGGCCTGCAGCCGGGCGAGCGGGTGCTGCTGTCTTTGCCGCTGTTCTGGTCCTATGGCTCGGCCAACGCCGCCTGCGCCACCTTCACCCACGGTGGCACGCTGGTGCTGCAGGAGCGCTTCGAGCCGGCCGGCGCACTCGACCTGATCGAGCGCCACCAGATCAACGCGATCTACACCCTGCCGGGCATGACCGCCGGCCTGGTCAACCACCCGGATTTCACGCCGGCGCGCGCCGCCAGCCTGCGCACCGGCCTGACCATCGGGTCGCCGCAGGACGTGGCGGCCGCCGCCCAGTTGCTGGGCGCGCGCGAGATCTGCAATGTCTACGGCCAGACCGAGTCCTATGGCAACTGCTGCGTCAGCTGGCACCACTGGCCGCTGGACCGCCGCATGCAGGTGCAAGGCCCGCCGCTGCCGGGCGTGACCGTGCGCATCGTGCAGCCCGAGACCGGCGCGCTCCAGCCCGCCGGCCAGCAGGGCCTGATCGAGGTCAAGGGCAACCTGACGCCAGGCTATGCCGGCCGCAGCGCGGTGCAGAACGCCGAAGCCTTCAGCGCCGACGGCTACTTCCGTACCGGCGACATGGGCTGCCTCACC
>JANNZD010000413.1:0-47128 GCA_031410435.1 Betaproteobacteria bacterium
CCTTCTGGGTGCTGCCAGCCCCCTGGCCGGGCTGTATGCCAGCAACACCCTGGGGGCTGTGGCCGGCGTGCTGGCCACGGCCTTCTGGCTCATCCCCGGCATCGGCCTGGCGGGCACCGTGGCGGTGTGCGCGGCCGTCAATCTGGCCTGTGCCACCGGGGCCCTGGCCTTGGCGCGCCACCCACCCCATGCCCGCCCGGTGCCCCCGCGAGCCGCCTTGCCCTGCCCGGCGCGTGGCCTGTTGCTGCGCCTGGCCGCCACCGGCCTGCTGGGTGTGGGCTACGAAGTGCTGGTGGTGCGCGCCATCAGCCAGGTGGCCGAGAACACCGTCTACACCTTCGCCATCCTGCTGGCCCTCTACCTGGTGGGCAGTGCGCTGGGCGCCGCTGCCTGGCAGCGCTGGGCCGCCCACGGGGCGCCGGGCGATGGCCTGGGCCGGCGCTTGCTGCTGGCCCTGAGCGCAGCCTGCGCGGCGGGTGGCGCCAGCCTGTGGTGGGCCGAACCGCTGCTGCAGGGGGTGCAGGTGGCACTGGGTCCGGCGCGCATGGCGGCGGCCCTGACCGCCGAGGCCGCGCTGGCCGCCACGGCCTTCTTGCTGCCCACGGTGCTGATGGGGGCCCTGTTCAGCCACCTGTGCCTGCAGGCCCGGTCGGCCGACATGCCCTGGGGGCGCAGCCTGTGCGCCAACACCCTGGGGGCCGCCTTGGCGCCCAGCCTGTTCGGGGTGGTGGTGATCCCTGCGCTGGGCTTGAAGGGCGGCGTGTTGGTGATCGCTGCGGCCTACCTGGCACTGGCCAGGTCACGCGCCTGGCGGCGGCCCATGGGGCTGGCACTGGCCGCCAGCCTGGCCAGCGCTGCCGTCTGGGCGCCCCCCTTGCGACAAGTGGACCTGCCCGAGGGCGGGCAGATCGTCAGCTACCGCGAAGGCGACATGGCAGCGGTGAGCGTGGTGGCCGACGCCCAGGGCGTCTCGCGCCTGCGCATAGACAACCGCCAGCAAGAGGGCAGCAGCCACAGCCTGGTGGCCGACGCCCGCCAGGCCCTGCTGCCCCTGCTGCTGCATCCGGCGCCCCGGCGGGCGCTCTTCCTGGGCCTGGGCACCGGGGTGACGGCCACGTCGGCCGCCCTGGACCCCAGCCTGCAGGTGGATGCTGCCGAGCTCTTGCCCGAGGTGATCGAGGCGTCCCGCCATTTCACCCAGCCCATGCTGGCGGGCGCCAGCCCCCGCTTGCGCGTGTCGGCCACCGATGCGCGGCGCTTCGTGCGGGCCGCCGGCGAGCCCTACGATTTGATCATCTCGGACAACTTTCACCCGGCCCGCAGTGGCTCGGGGGCGCTCTACACCGTGGAGCACTTCCAGGCCGTTCGGGCGCGGCTCAGCGCCGAGGGCATCTTCTGCCAATGGCTGCCCTTGCACCAACTCGACCTGGCCACCCTGCGCAGCATCGTGCGCAGCTTCCAGATGGCCTTCCCGGGCGGCTGGGCGATGTTGGCCACCCACAGCCTGGACACCCCGGTCATCGGCCTGCTGGCCCGTTCCGACGGGGGTCGGCTGCGCCTGCCCGCCCTGCGCCAACGCCTGGCCCGGCACGCCCTGCCCCAAGCACTGGCCGACTATGGCATCGACGACGAGACCGCTTTGCTGGGCGGCTTTTTGGCCGGGCCGTCGGCCCTGGCGGCCTTCGCTGGCAATGCGGCGCTGAACACCGACGACCACCCGGTGGTGAGCTACCTCGCGCCGCGCATCACCTACGCCCCGGATTCACGGCCGCGCGACCGCCTGCAGACGCTGCTGGGCCAGGTGCGCCTCTCGCCGGCAGAGCTTTTGGACGGCCCGGCCGAGCCTGCCGCGGCACTGCGCCTGGCGGCCTACTGGCAGGCCCGCGACCAGTTCATCGCTGCCGGCCTGTCAGTGCGCCCGAGCCGTGATGTACGCCTGCTGCTCGCGCAGGTGCAAGCACCGCTGCTGCAAGTGTTGCAAACCAGCCCCGACTTCCGGCCTGCCTACGACCCCTTGCTGCGCATGGCCCTGGCGCTGGGCCCGCAAGACCGTGCCGGCGCCCGGGCGCTGCTGCAGGCGCTGATGGCCCGGCAGCCTGCGCGGCCCGAGGCGCTGCAAGCCCTGCAGCACATGAACCCGCCCTGACCTGCCCGGCCCGGGCACCCGGCTGCATCCGCCGGCCCCACCCGCCCCAACCGCAACTGGACAAGGCCCCGAGCACCCACCCTGCTCCGCTGCCAGGCCGGCAGCCCACGGCAGGCCCAGGCCCATGCCATCGCCGCGCGCCGTCCGGCAAGGCCGTCAGGGGTGAGAATGGCGCAGCCCATGAAAGTCGCCATCCTCACCGACCTGCATGCCAACCGCGAGGCGGTGGAAGCCGTGCTCGACCATGCCCACCGCCATGGCGCCCAGCGCTGGGTGCTGCTGGGCGATTTCGTCGGCTATGGCGCCGACCCGGCCTGGGTGGTCGACCGGGTGCGCGCGCTGGTGCGCCTGGGCGCGATCGCGGTGATGGGCAACCACGACCAGGCGGTGGTGCGCGGGGCATCGCCGCACATGCGCCCCGACGCCCGCTACGTGGTCGAGTGGACCCGCTCGCAGATGGACACCGCGCAACTCGACTTCCTGGCCAGCCTGCCGATGACGCAGCGCCACGGCGACCAGTTCTATGTGCATGCCAACGCCTGGGCGCCGGCCGGCTGGGAGTACATCTCCGGCCGCAGCGAGGCAGTGCGCAGCCTGCATGCCAGCGACTGCCGCTACATGTTCTGCGGCCATGTGCACGAGCCGCAGCTATACCAACTGTCAGGCATCGGCAAGGCCGGTGACTTCACGCCGACGCCCGGTGTGGCCATCCCCTTGCCGCCGCACCGCAAGTGGCTGGTGATCCCGGGCGCGGCCGGCCAGCCCCGCGACGGCAACCCGGCCGCCTGCTATGCGATGTTCGACGAGGGCGCGGCCCAGCTCACCTACCACCGCGTGCCCTATGACCACGAGGCCGCCGGCCTGAAGATCCTGGCCGCGCAACTGCCGCAGCGCCTGGCCGTGCGCCTGGAGGAGGGCCAATGATGGCCGCCGCGCCGGCCGCACCGGTCGGCGCCGCCACTGGCCTGAAGCCCGGCCAGGTGATCGACCGCTTCCAGCTGGTGGACCTGCTGCATGTGGGCGGCATGGCCCAGATCTGGCAGGTGCTGGAGGTCAACCACCAAGGCGATTCGCGCCTGCCGCTGGTGATGAAGGTGCCGCGCATCAAGGGCGGCGAAGACCCGGCCACCATCGTCGGCTTCGAGGTCGAGCAGATGATCATGCCGATGCTCTCGGGCCCGCATGTGCCCAAGTTCATCGCCCAGGGCGACTTCAGCCGCCAGCCCTACATCGTGATGGAACACATCCAGGGCGTCTCGCTGCGCCCGCGCCTGGACGAGGCCCCGCTGGCGCTGGACGAGGTGATCGAGATCGGCTCGCGGGTGGCCAGCGCGCTGCACGAGCTGCACCGCCAGCACCTGGTGCACCTGGACGTCAAACCCAGCAATATCCTGTTCCGTGCCGACGGCACCGCAGTGATGGTCGATTTCGGCCTGTCGCGCCACGACCACCTGCCCGACCTGCTGGACGAGGAGTTCACGCTGCCCATGGGCACCGGGCCCTATATGTCGCCCGAGCAGGTGCAGTTCGTGCGTAACGACCCGCGCAGCGACCTGTTCGCACTGGGCGTGATGCTCTACCACTTCAGCACCGGCGCGCGCCCCTTCGGCCAGCCCGACTCGGTGCGCGGCTTGCGCCGCCGGCTCTACATCGACCCGGTGCCGCCGCGCGCGCTGCGCGCCGACTGCCCGCGCTGGCTGCAGGAAGTGATCCTCAAGTGCCTGGAGGTACAGCCCGAGCGCCGCTACCAGAGCGCGGCCCAGCTGGCCCAGGATCTGCAATCGCCCGGCCAGGTTGCGCTGACCCGACGCTCTGAAAAGCTGCAGAAGAGCGGCGCGGTCAAGGTCTTCAAGCGCTGGTTCTTCGCGCTGGGCGCCGAGCCTGGCCAGGCCCGCGCCAAGGTCAGCGAGCAGCTCGACCGCAGCCCCATCGTGATGGCAGCGGTGGACGTGGACCATGCGTCTGACGCGCTGCTGGCCCAGCTGCGCGAGACCGTGCGCCGCATCGTGCTGACCGAACCCGGCGCGCGCCTGGCCTGCGTCAGCGTGATGCGGGTGAACCGCATCGGCGTGGACGACCTGGTGGACGCCGAGGGGCGCAGCCGGCATGTCAAGCAGCTGGTGGCGCTCAAGCACTGGGCCCGCCCGATCAGCAAGGGCCTCAATCTGGACGAGGGGCGCCTGACCTTCCATGTGCTCGAAGCCAGCGACCCGGCCACCGCCCTGCTCGACTTCGCCCAGCGCAACCAGGCCGACCATGTGGTGATGGGCGCGCGCGGCACCTCGTCGCTGCGCCGCCTGCTGGGCAGTGTCTCGTCCCAGGTGGTGGCGCAATCACACTGCACCGTGACCGTGGTGCGATCACCCGGCGCCAGCCCGGACGAGCCGGCCGCACCGGCGCCCGGCTGAAAGACCGGGCCCAGGCGCACCGGCGGCAGCCATGGCCAGCGACAACCCCTGCACCCGCTGCGGCGCCTGCTGCGCCAGCTGGCGGGTCGACTTTGCAAGCGCCGAACTGCTGAGCCAGGGCGGCAGCGTGCCCGACGGCTTGGCCGACCCGCTCGGCGGCCAGCACTGCCGCATGCGCGGCACCGACCATGCCCGGCCGCGCTGCGCCGCGCTGACCGGCGTGATCGGCGTGCAGGTGGCCTGCGCCATCCATGAATGGCGGCCCTCACCCTGCCGCGAATTCGGCCTGCGCGCGCCCCATGGCATCGGCGACGAGGCCTGCGCCCGGGCGCGCGGCCGGCATGGCCTGCCCGCCCTGCCGATGTAGACCGGCCCAGGGGCCGCTGCTCAGCCTGGCGGCGTGGCCGGGGCCGCCGCGCGCTGGCCCACCGCCACCACCGCCTGGGTACGCGAGGCCACGCCCAGCACCCGCAGCACCGCCGCGACATGGTCCTTGACGGTGTCCACCGACAGATTCAACTCGCGCGCGATCAGCTTGTTGGGCAAGCCCTTGAGCAGCAGCATCAGCACATCGCACTGGCGCTGGGTCAGGCCGCGCGACAGCATCCACAGCCGGTCGCCCGGCGCGCCGGCCTGGGCAGGCGCAGCCGCATCGGCCGGCGCGGCAGGCGGCGCCGGCGGCGCGGCGGGCCCGCCAGCAGGCGGGGGATAGTCGGCCACCGGCGCCATCGGTTGCAGCACGGCCGCAGCGCCGCCCGGCGCATCCGGCCCGCGCGGCGCCGACCGTGCCAGGTGGGCGGCACGCTGGCGCGCCAGCGCCAGCTCGGCCTGGGCCAGCGTGCGGGCATCGGCTTCGGCGGCCGCCTCGGCCAGGTTGCCGTGGCTGCCCTGGGCCAGCTGCAGCAGCGCGGGCGGAATGTAGACGCCGCCCGACAAGACCATCGAGAGGGCCTCCTGCAGGGCCACCTCAGGCGAGCCCTTGGGCACAAAACCCATGGCACCGGCGTCTATCACCCGCACCATCTCGGTCAGGCGCTCGACCGCCGAGACCACCACCACCGGCAGGCCGGGGTGCAGCAGACGCAGGTCGGCCAGCACGGCCAGGCCGTCCACCGCCGGGCCCAGCATCAGGTCCAGCAGCACCAGGTCGACATCGGGTTCGCGGGCCAGGGTGTCGAACAGGGCCTCGGGCGTGTCGGCGGTGCACACCGTGCAGGCCGCATCGATGGCCTGGATGATGTTGCGCAACACCATCAGCACCATCGGGTGGTCGTCGACCAGCAGGATCTTCATGCGCCCGCCTTAGACATGGCCCGCACCGCGCGCGGCCCGGCCGCTCAGGTGTAGCGGCGCGACAGGGCCTCGGCCACGCACACCGGCTTGGCGCTGCCCTCGCGTTCCATGGTGACCTCCAGCGTCAACTGGGCGCCGCCGTCGATGGGCTCGTAGGCTTTGAGCCGCAGCAGGCCGCGCAGCCGGCTGCCCGAGGGCACCGGGGCGGTGAAGCGCACCCGGTTCAGGCCGTAGTTCACGCCCATCTTCACGTCATCGACCTGCATCGCCTTGGCCGCCAGCTCGGGCAGCAGCGACAGGGTCAGAAAGCCATGGGCGATGGTGGTGCCAAAAGGCCCGGCGGCCGCGCGTTCGGCATCCAGGTGGATCCATTGGTGGTCGCCGGTGGCCTCGGCAAACAGATCGATGCGGCGCTGGTCCACCGTCACCCAGGGGCTGGTGCCCAGCAATTGGCCCACCAGGGGCTGCAGGGATGCCAGGGTGGCGTAGCGCACCGGCGCGCCATCGGCGGCGGGGGCGGGGGCGGCGGCGGAACTTGTATCGGTCATGAGTCCATCCAATCGGTCAAGGCTTGCCACTGTTGCAGGTCGCGTTCAACCCGACCCGGTGCCACGTCCCACAAGGTCAGGCCACGCGCGGCCAGGTGGGCATAGTTCTGGGTGTCACGCAGGCTGGTCACCGGCGCCTGACCCAAGGCGGCCAGGAATTCATGCAGGTGCTCGGCGGCGTGAGTGTGTTCTTTTACCCGCATCGCCACCAGGCCTACCCGCAGCCGGCTGGCGCGCCGGTGGGCCTGCAAGGCACCCAGAAATTCGTGCGTGGCGGCGATGTCGAAGGGGCTGGGCTGCAGCGGCACCAGCACGCTGTCGGCCAGTTTCAGCACCGCGTCCAGGCGCTTGCCATGCAGGCCGGCGGGGGTGTCGAGCACCAGATGGGTGGTGCCCTTGGGCGGGCGCACCACCTGGCCATCGTCGCTGTCCCAGGCCCGGATGGGTGCAGCCTGCGGCGGGCGCAGCGCCAGCCATTGGCGCGCGCTCTGCTGGCGGTCGATGTCGCCCAGCATCACCGCATGCCCCTGGCGCGCCCACCAGCCGGCCAGATGGGTGGCCACGGTGCTCTTGCCCACCCCACCCTTGGGATTGGCGACCACGATCACGCGCATGCGGGCTCCCGGGCTGGACTTGGAATGCTGCTATGTTACGAGAGCGGCCGCCGCCCCG
This sequence comes from Betaproteobacteria bacterium, assembly GCA_031410435.1. GTDB lineage: Bacteria > Pseudomonadota > Gammaproteobacteria > Burkholderiales > Burkholderiaceae_C > Pseudaquabacterium. The sequence goes on from JANNZD010000413.1 coordinate 7,068, forward strand.
GCCAGCCCGAATCAACTCTGCCATGCCCCGTGTCCTGATCCTGCTGGCCCATCCGCAAATGGAAGATTCGCGCGTCGCGCGCAGCCTGGTTGACGCGCTACAGGACGCTCCGCCCGGCGCCGCCATCGAATTGCGCGACCTCTATGCGCTCTACCCCGACTACCTGGTCGACGTGGCGGCCGAGCAGGCCGCGCTGCAAGGGGTGGACCTGCTGGTCTGGCTGCACCCGATCCACTGGTACGGCATGCCGCCGCTGATGAAGCTGTGGCTGGACGAGGTGCTGCGCTTCGGCTGGGCCTACGGGCCGGGCGGCCAGGCCCTGCAGGGCAAGGACCTGTGGCTGGCGCTGAGCACCGGCGGGCCAGAAGAGTCCTACCGCAGCGACGGCCACAACCGCTACTTCTTCGACGCCTTCCTGCCGCCCTATGAACAGACCGCCGCGCTGGTAGGCATGCGCATGCTGCCGCCGCTGGTGCTGCACGGCGCCCACCGCAGCGACCAGGCCGCCCTGCAGGCCCATGCGGCGGTGTTCCTGCAGCGTTTGCTGCGCTACCCCGACTGGCCCGAGATCGCCGACCTGCCGGCCTGCCCGGCCTGCGTGGTGCCGGGCGATGCCCGCCCGCTGCCGGCCGCCGGCGCGGCCGGGCAGGGCTGAGCGCGGCGGCCATGGAAAGCGCCAACTGGCTGACCACCAGCGCGGTCTACCTGGCCGCAGCGGTGCTGGCGGTGCCGATCGCCCGCCTGCTGGGGCTGGGCGCGATCATCGGCTATCTGGGCGCGGGCATCGTCATCGGCCCCTGGGGCCTGGGCCTGGTGACCGACCCGCAGGCCTTGCTGCACTTTGCCGAATTCGGCGTGGTGCTGATGCTCTTCCTGGTGGGCATGGAACTCGAACCGCGCCGGCTGTGGGCCATGCGCCGGCCGATCTTCGGCGGCGGCAGCCTGCAATTGCTGGGTTCGGCCTTGCTGATGGCTGGCATCGGTCTGCTGGCGGGCCTGCCCTGGCCTTGGGCGGTGGTGGCGGGCCTGGGCCTGGGCATGTCGTCCACCGCCATCGGCCTGGGCGCGCTGGCCGAACGCAACCTGGGTGCCACCCGGTCGGGCCAGGGCGTGCTGTCGGTGGCACTGCTGCAGGACATCGCCGCGATTCCCGTGCTGGCCCTGGTGCCGCTGCTGGCCGCCGGCCCTGCCAGCGTGGCGCCCGCCGCGCCGGGTGCGGCCTGGTGGGCCGCCGGCCAGGCCCTGGCGGTGGTGGCCGGCATCGTCTTCGGCGGGCGCCTGCTGCTGCGCCCGGCGCTGCGCTGGATCGCCGGCAGCGACACGCCCGAGATCTTCACCGCTGCCGCGCTGCTGCTGGTGGTGGCCACCGCCGCGCTGATGCAGAAGGTGGGCCTGAGCATGGCGCTGGGCGCCTTTCTGGCCGGCGTGCTGCTGGCCGAGAGCGAGTACCGGCGCGCACTGGAGACCGACATCGAGCCCTTCAAGGGCCTGCTGCTGGGCCTGTTCTTCATCGCCGTGGGCATGAGCATCGACTTTGCGGTGGTGCTGGCCCATCCGGGCGCCATGGCTGCCGTGGTGCTGGGCTTTCTGGCGCTCAAGGCAGCGGTGCTGTGGGGCCTGGCGCGGGCCACCGGCCTGCCCCTGGTGGAGCGGCCGGTCTACCTGATCCTGCTGGCCCAGGGCGGCGAGTTCGGCTTTGTGGTGTTCCAGACGGCGGCCCAGGCCGGCGTGATCAGCGCGGCCGCCGCATCGTTTCTGGTCGCGGCGGTGGCGCTGTCGATGCTGCTGACGCCGCTGCTGTTGCTGGCCGCTGACCGCTGGTGGATACCCCGGCTGGCGGCCAGCGCGGCGCGCCGGGGCAGCCCGCCGCCGGCCGAGATCAGCGAGCCCCAGCATGCCCCGGTGATCATCGCCGGCTTCGGCCGCTACGGCCAGGTGGTGGGCCGGCTGCTCAATGCCAGCGGCCTGTCGGCCACCGTGCTGGAGCACGATGCCGAGCATGTCGAGACGGTGCGGCGCTTCGGCTGGCCGGTGTTCTATGGCGACGCCACCCGGCTCGACCTGCTGCGCACCGCCGGCGCGGCCCAGGCCCGGGTGCTGGTGCTGGCCATCGACGACATCGACCAGAGCCTGGCCGTGGCCGAGTTGGCACGCCAGCACTTTCCGCAGCTGCAGGTGGTGGCGCGGGCCCGCAATGTCACGCATTTCATGCGGCTGCGCCAGCTGGGCGTGCACCTGATCGAACGCGAGACCCTGGATTCATCGCTGATGAGCGGGCGCCAGGTGCTGCAGCTGATGGGCTGGCAGCCGCACGCGGCACGCAACCAGGCGCTGCGCTTTCGCCAGCACACCATCGACCAGATCGAAGCCATGCTGCCGCACGCGGGCGACGAGCAAAAGCTGGTGGCGGTGGCCAAGCAGGGCCGCCAGCAGCTGGAGCACCTGTGGGCCCAGGAACGCGCCGAGCGGGTGGACCAACGCCAACGCCAGGGCTGGAGCGCCGGCGCCAAGCCGCCCGACCCGCCGGTCTGAGCGCCGGCGCCGGCCTGCGCGTCAGCGCAGCAGCGCCGGCAGGCCCGGCAGATCCATCATCAGCCGCAGTAGCAGCAACATCGCCACCGCCACCGCCACCGCCACCGCCTGCGGCACCGGCACCACCCGGGCCATCAAGGGCAGGCCCAGCGCGCCGAAACCCGGGCCGAATCCACTCTTGCTGATGCCCACCCGCAGCACTGCCGGCAGCGCCGCCGCTTAGAACGCGGGATCGCCGAGCAGCACCGGGTGCCGCGCCCGGCCGGACGCGGCCGCACCCCATCAGACCAGGCTGCAGGCTTGCTCGAAGCTCAGCCGCGGGTTGCGCGCAAACACCTTGCTGGCGTCGCCATGGCCCAGAGTGCAGATGAAGTTGGTCTTGACCGCCGTGCCCGACCAGAATGCCGCGTCGACCTTGGCCGCGTCGAAGCCGCTCATCGGCCCGCAATCCAGGCCCAGCGCGCGCGCGGCCAGGATCATGTAGCCGCCCTGCAGGCTGGAGTTGCGCATCGCCGATTCCAGGATCACCGCATCCTTGCCGGCAAACCAGGGCCGGGCGTCGACATGCGGGAAGAGCTGGGGCAGCTTGTCATGGAACAGCAGGTCCATGCCGACGACCACCGTCACCGGTGCCTCGGTGATCTTGGCCACATTGCCGGGCGAGACACAGGCCAGCAGCCGCGCCTTGGCCTCGGCACTGCGCACGAACTGGAAGCGTGCCGGGCAGGTATTGGCCGCCGTGGGGCCGAACTTCACCAAGTCGTAGAGCTCGCGCAACTGGGCGTCGGAGACCGGCTGGTCGAGGTAGCCATTCTGGGTGCGGGCATCGGTGAACAGCTGGGCGGTGGTCAGGGTCATGGGGTCTTGGGGGTCCGGGATGTTGAGAGCGACAGGCGACAATTGTCGGATGTTCCAACCATCGCAGCACGACGTACGGCGATTCTTCTGCGAGACCTGGCGCAAGCAGCGCGAGGCCCTGCCGCTGACGCCGATGGAGGCGCTGGCCGCCGACTGGATCACCGAGCACCCCGAATACCACGCCGACCTGGCTGACCTGGACAGCGCGCTGGCCACGGTCTACAGCGTCGAGGACGGCCGCACCAACCCTTTTCTGCACCTGGCCATGCACCTGTCTATCGCCGAGCAATGCGGTATCGACCAGCCCACCGGCATACGCCAGGCAGTGGCCCTGCTGGCGGCGCGGCGCGGCGCCCTGCACCCGGCCCACCATGAGGTGATGGAATGCCTGGGCGAGATGATCTGGGCCAGCCAGCGCAGCGGGCTGCCGCCCGACGGCCTGGCCTATATCGACGCGGTGCGCCAGCGCGCCACCCGCTGAGCGCCTATTTGCCCAGCGTCACCCACTGCATCACCACATAGTTGTCGGCCCGGTGCACCAGGTTGACCTGGCTGCGCGCGGCCCAGGGGATCATCTGGCGGTGCAGCGGGATGGTGTGCACCTGATCCTTCCACTCGGTCAGCGCGGCGCGGATCAATTGCTCGCGCTTCTTCGGGTCGGCCTCGACGCTGGACTGCGCCGCCAGCGCATCGAACTTGTCGTTGCGGCTGTTGCCGTAGTTGTACAGGCCCAGGCCCTTCTCGCCGCGGTTGCGCATCACCGGGGTCAGGGTGGTCTCGGCATCGGTCACCGCGCCGCCCCAGCCCAGCATGTACAGGCTGGTGTCGAGCTTTTCGAGCCGGGGGAAGTAGAGCGTGCGGGGCTGGGCATTGACCTTGAGCTTGATCTTCAACTGGGCCCACATCGAGGCCAGGGCCACGCAGATCTCCTCGTCGTTGACATAGCGGTTGTTGGGGCAGTCGATGGTGACGTCGAAGCCGTCGGCATAGCCGGCCTCGACCATCAGCCGCTTGGCCGCCGCCAGGTCAAAGGGCAGGCGGCTTTCCAGCGCCGGGTCGTTGAAGGCCGCCAGTGGCGACGGCGCCATCACCCCGGTGGGCACCGCCAGGCCGTTCATCAGCTTGCTGCGCAGGGTCTCGATGTCGATGGCCTGGTAGAGCGCGCGCCGCACCCGCAGATCCTTGAAAGGGTTCCTGTCGCCGGGCACATTGGCATGCAGCAGTTTGTCGCGGGCCTGGTCCATGCCGATGAAGATCACCCGGTTCTCGGGGCCGTCTATCACCTTCACGCCGGCCACATTGCGCAGCCGGGCGATATCGCGCGGCGCCGGGTCGTGGACGAAGTCGAGCTCGCCCGAGATCAGCGCCGCCAGCCGGGTGGCATCGTTGCTGATCGGGGTGTAGATGATGTCTTGCAGATTGCCCTCCTGCTTGCCCCACCAGGCCAGGTTGCGCTTGTAGGTGGTCTTGATGTCGGGCGCCCGGCTGCTGAGCACGAAGGGCCCGGTGCCGTTGGCATGCAGCGAGGCATGGGTCTCTTCCTTGTTCTTGTAGTCCAGCGGCTTGGTGACCTTGAACTTCTCGCACCAGGCCTTGTTCATCACCATCACCGAATCCAGGTGCTGCAGAAACACCGGATTCACCACCTTGAGGCGGAACTCCACGGTCAGCTCGTCGAGCTTGACCACCTCGCCCAGCGCATTCGCATAGACCGACACCTGGGACGTGGGCTCGGTGGCCCGGCGCACCGAGAACACCACATCGTCGGCGCCGAAGGGCGCACCGTCATGGAATTTCACCCCGGGCCGCAGCTTGAAGCGCCACACCAGCGGCGCGGTCTGCTGCCACTCGGTGGCCAGCCCCGGCACGAACTCCAGCTTGCGGTCGCGGCCCACCAGGCGCTCATAGACCTGCTGGTTCATGCTGTTGGTCAGGCCCTCGTTCTGCGCATGCGGGTCCATCGTCATCGGGTCGCCCTGGCTGGCCCAGCGCAGGGTCTGCGCCGGCACCCCCGCCGCACAGCACAGGGCCAGGCTGGCCATCACCGTCTTGAACAGCGTACGCATGCAGACTCCTCCTGGGCCAGGCCCGACATCGCAGGCGGCAGTGTAGGCAGGGCCGCAGCGGGCGCATTGCGGGCAAACCCGGCGGCACGCCCGGCCAGCGGGTGGCGCAGCTGGGGGATGGCGTCAGCGACGCCCCGGCGCTGGCCGCCTCCGGCCTGCTCAGCCCGGTGGTGGCGAGGGCGGCGATGGCCTTGTCGTCGGCCAGCGTGATCAGCCATGCGCTGCGGCTGGGGCGCTAGCCGCCGCAGCCGCCGACGGCCGGCGCCAGGCCCGCCGCCTGACAGGCCTGCCGCCGGCTACTTGCTGCGCTTGAGCACGTCCTCGCCGGCCCACAGCGCATCCAGGTAGGGGAAGTTCCAGCGTTCGGGCGGTTCACGGTCGACGATGCGGTCGGCCGACGCGCCGGTCAGGTCGATCAGCTGGGGTGTGATCGGCAGCTGGGTGACAGTGGAATAGAAGACCTTGACCAATGGCGCGGTCAGGGCCACCGGGTTCTGCGCCATCACCACCGCGAGCCGACCCGACTCCATGCGCACCAGCGAGCCATTCGGGAAGATGCCCAGGCTGCGCACGAAGTGGGTGAAGATGGCCGCATCGAACTGGCCCTTCCAGTCGGCCATGCGGGCGATCGAGGCCGACGGGTCCCAGCCGGCCTTGTAGGGCCGGGTCGAGGTGATGGCGTCATAGACATCGCAGACCGCGCCCATGCGCGCCAGCTCGCTCAGCGGCGCGCCCGACAGGCGATGCGGGTAGCCCTGGCCGTCGATGCGCTCATGGTGGTGCAGGCAGACATCCATCGCCGCCTCGCTGGCGCCCTGGGCCTCCTGCAGCATTTCCCAGCCGCGCAGCGGATGGGTGCGGATGATGTCGAACTCGGCATCGCTCAACTTGCCCGGCTTGTTCAGGATGTCCAGCGGCATCGCGGCCTTGCCCAGGTCGTGCAGCAGGCCGGCCAGGCCGGCGCTGCGGCAAGCGGCATCGTCCTGGCCCATCTGCTGGGCCAGCGACACCATCAGCGCGCACACCGCCACCGAATGCATGTAGGAATAGTCGTCCTGGGTCTTCAGGCGCGCCAGACTGACCAGTGCACCGGGGTTGCGGAACACCGATTGGGTGATGTCGTCCACCAGCGGCAGGCAGCGCCGGGCATCCAGGGCCCGGCCCAGGCGGGCCTCGGCGAACATCGAGCTGACCGCCGCGCGCGAGCGCTGACACAGCTGGGCCGCCTGGCGCAGCTCCTCGGCCATCTCGGTCCTGGCCGGCCGGGCCTCGGGCGCGGCGGCGATCGGTTGCGCCAGCGCCGGCGGCAACGCGGGCAGCGTGCCGCCGCTGCGCGCGTTGGCCCGCGGGTCCGATGGGCGCAGCGATGGCAGCCGGTCGCGCGGGTCGGCGGGCAGGTCCAGGCCAAGCGCGGTGTTGATCCAGCATTCCTGCACCGGGCTGTCGATCAGGCGCCGGATGTCCTGGGGGTCGTCGAGCACGAACCGGGTCTTCCAGAACGGGTGGTCCAGCCATTTGCCGTCCAGCGCATGCAGGTGCATGCCCAGGCGCAGTCGCGCCACCGGAATTTTCTTGAGAGTTCGAACGGTTTCGCCCATGTTCACCCCCGGATTTCGGCCACCGGGCACGCGACTTGAGTCGGGCGAAAAAAAACCGCTGCCAGGCAACGGTCTTGTTCGGGCGCGCCGGCCAACGGGCCGGCCTGCCGCGACTCAGCGGAAGCGGCTTTGCGGCACCGTCTTCAACTCGCCCGGCAAGGACGCCAGGTAGGACGCCACCTGCTTGAGCTCGGCATTGCTGAAGGTCAGCTTCTTCTTGCCGTCGGCCTCCTGCACCACCTGGCTGCGCATCGTCGCATTGCCGCGCCCCACCAGCTTGTTGCCATCGGTGTGGTAAGCCTTGAGGGCGGCGTACAGGTAGTCGGCATGCTGGCCGGCCAGGCGCGGGTAGGTCGGGTCGATCGGGGCGCTGAAGTTGGCGCCATGGCAGGCCACGCAGGCGGCCATGCGGTCTTTCAGTGCATCCGGCACGGCATGGGCCACGGCGGCGGGCGGCGGCGTGCCGGCGGCGTCCTTGCCCTGCTTTTCATAGAAGGCGCCCAGGTCGGCCATGTCCTGCTCGGTCAGCGTGGTGGCGATGCCGCGCATGGTCGGGTGCTTGCGGTCGCCCTTGTTGTAGGCGGTCAGCGCCGAGACGATGTACTTGGCACTCTGGCCCGCGATCATCGGCACCTTGTAGACCTCGGGAAAGCTGGCCTGGTAGCCGACGATGCCGTGGCAGCCTATGCACATCGCGGCCTTGGTGGCGCCAGCAGCAGCGTCGCCGCCCTTGGCATCCTGGGCCTGAACGGCGCTGCAAAGGCTGGCTGCGACCAGCGCCAAGGGGAGCAGGGAAAGCGCGTTTTTCATCGTCTGGCGGCGTTGTGGCTGCGTTATGGCGGAAATTCCGGACCCACCGGCGACAGACCCTGGCCCCGGCACGGCGCACCGGGGCAGGCTGTCACTTCGGAAACCGATGATTATAGAGGTCACCCTTATACTGATTTCGAGCCTTGCGCCTGCTGCCGGGGCGCCTGTCCTCCACCCCCTACCAGGCCGTCCGCCGCGGCCCGCCAAGCGCCATGAAGTTCCAAGGATCGGACAACTACGTCGCCACCCAAGACCTGATGCTGGCGGTCAATGCGGCGATCACGCTGAAGCGCCCGCTGCTGGTCAAGGGCGAGCCCGGCACCGGCAAGACCATGCTGGCCGAAGAAGTCTCGGCCGCGCTGGGCATGCCCTTGCTGCAATGGCATGTCAAGAGCACCACCAAGGCCCAGCAGGGGCTGTACGAATACGACGCCGTGAGCCGGCTGCGCGACAGCCAGCTGTCCGATGTCGAGAGCGCCACCAAGGTGCGCGACATCCGCAACTACATCGTGCAGGGCGTGTTGTGGCAGGCCTTCAATGCCGACCAGCAGGTGGCGCTGCTGATCGACGAGATCGACAAGGCCGACATCGAGTTCCCGAACGACCTGCTGCGCGAGATCGACCGCATGGAGTTCTATGTCTACGAGACCCGCGAACTGGTCAAGGCCAAGCACCGGCCGGTGGTCTTCATCACCTCCAACAACGAGAAAGAGCTGCCCGACGCCTTCCTGCGGCGCTGCTTCTTCCACTACATCAAGTTCCCCGATGCCGAGACGATGAAGAGCATCGTCGACGTGCACTTCCCCGGCCTGAAGAAAGAGCTGCTGACGGCAGCGATGAAGACCTTCTACGAGGTGCGCAACCTGCCCGGCCTGAAGAAGAAGCCCAGCACCAGCGAATTGCTCGACTGGCTCAAGCTGCTGGTGGCCGAGGACATCCCGCTCGAGGTGCTGCAGAGCAAGGACGAGAAGGTCAGCGTGCCGCCGCTGGTGGGCGCGCTGCTCAAGAACGAGCAGGACGTGACCCTGTTCGAGAAGCTCGTCTTCATGCAGCGCCACAACCGCTGAGCGGCAGCGCAACCGGCCCAGGCGCCTGCCGATCACCGCCCCGCCCCACCCACCCCTCAGCGGCCGCCTGCGCCCATGACCCCCACCGTGGCACAGGCGCTGGAAGAAGGCCTGGCCGATGCCGCAGGCTTTCTCGGCGGCGCCTTGATCGGCTGGCAGCTGGGCCGCTGGCTGGGTTTCGATGTGCTGGCCCCGGGTGCCTGGACTGCCCGCACTGCGGTCGGCTGCTTGCTGCTGCTGGCCGGCTGCGGCGCGGGCAAATGGGCCTCGCTGCGCTGGCGCGCCTGGCGCCGCGCTGGCGCCGCCCACCGTAGGAACAGACCATGAGCCTGCCACGCATCACCGATCCGGTCGTCCTGCAGGGCCGGCATGTGCGGCTCGAGCCCCTGCAGCCCGGCCATGCCGCGGCGCTGGCCGATGCCGCGCGCGACGGCGAACTGTGGCGGCTCTGGTACACCGCGATCCCGGCGCCTGAGGCAGTGGCGGCCGAGATCACGCGCCGCCTCGGCCTGTTGGCCGCCGGCAGCATGCTGCCCTGGGCGGTGCTCGACGCCACTGGCACGCCGGTGGGCATGACCACCTACATGAACATCGACCCGACCCACCAGCGGGTCGAGATCGGGTCCACCTGGTATGCCGCGCGGGTGCAACGCACGCCGCTCAATACCGAGGCCAAGCGCCTGCTGCTGGCGCATGCCTTCGACACCCTGCAGTGCATCGCGGTCGAGTTCCGCACCCACCGTTTCAACAACCAGAGCCGGCGTGCGATCGAGCGCCTGGGCGCCCAGCTCGACGGCATCCTGCGCAAGCACCAGCGCGCGGCCAACGGCACGCTGCGCGACACTGCGGTCTACAGCATCACCGCCGACGAGTGGCCGACGGTGCGCGCCCACCTCGATTTCCAGCTCGCCCGCCCGCGCTGACCGGCGCCAGCGACCGCGGCAGCCTGCCGCCCATCCACCGGCACCACCATGGCCCGCAAGCACCCGATCACCATCGAAGACCTGTGGCAATTGCAGCGCCTGGGCGCGCCCAGCCTGTCACCCGACGGCGCCCAGGCGGTGTGCAGCCTGGCCAGCCCCTCGATGGACGACAACCTCAGCCGCAGCGCGCTGTGGCTGCTGTCCACCCTGGGCGGCGCGCCGCGCCAGTTGACCCAATGCGGTGACAAGGATGGCCAGCCGGCCTTCTCGCCGCGCGGCGACCGCATCGGCTTCATCGCCAAGCGCGAGCAGCAGGGCATCAAGGACGAAACAGCGCAGTTCTACCTGATCGCCGCCGACGGTGGCGAAGCGCACCGGGCGGGCAGACTGGCCACCGGCGTGGAGGCCTTCCGCTGGTGCCCGGACGGCCGGCGCATCGTCTTTGTCTCGTGGGTCTGGCCGGGCCTGAAGGGTGCCAAGGCCCAGGCCCAGGCGCTCAAGGCGCAGGCCGCGCGCAAGGTCAGCGGCTATGCCACCAGCGCCGCCTTCTACCGCTACTGGGACCACTCGGTCCCCGAGGGCCGGGTGCCGCACCTGCACCTGATGGATGTCGACACCGGCAAGGTGCGCGACCTGTTCGAAGGCAGCGACTACGCGCTGCAGCTCAACGACCCGGATGCGAACTGCTTCGACATCTCGCCCGACGGCAAGCGCCTGGTGTTTGCCTACGACCCCTCGCCCGACAAGCGCATCGACGGCCGCTTTGCCCTGGCCGAACTCGACCTCAAGCGCGGCCGCTTCGAGACCCTGGCGCAAGACCTGGGCTGGGATTTCGGCGCGCCGCGCTACAGCCCGAACGGCCGCCAGGTGGCCTGCATCGCCAGCCACCAGGCGCTGCGCCACACCATGCCGGGGCAGCTGGCGGTGGTGGCGCCGGGCCAGCCGGTGGAGGTGGTCAGCGCCGAGTGGGACCACGAGGTGCAGGCCCCGCTGGTCTGGGAGGACGACGGCCAGGCCGTGCTGCTGGCCGCCGAGCAGGCCGGGCAGCGCCATCTGTGGCGCTTCGACCTGCCCGACCGGCGCGCCGAACTGGTGGTGCGCGGGGGCTGGGTGCAGGCCTTCGACAAGGCCGCCGGCACCCTGGTGACGCTGGCCGATGCGGCCGACCATCCGGCCCGCCTGCAGGCCTGGCTGCCGGGCAAGGCGCCGCTGCGGATGGAGTCCTTCAACGACCGGCTGATGGCCCGCCTGTCGCTCGGCCGGCACGAGACCATCGAAGTGACCGGCGCGCTCGGCGACCCGGTGCAGGTCTGGCTGTTCTACCCGCCGGGCTTCGACCCGCGCCGGCAATACCCGCTGCTGCAGGTGATCCACGGGGGCCCGCACACCTCGGTGGGCGACAACTTCCACTACCGCTGGAACAACGCCCTGTTCGCGGCCCAGGGGCAGGTGGTGGCGCTGGTCAACTACCACGGCTCCAGCGGCTTTGGCCAGGCTTTCAAGGACAGCATCACCCACCGCTGGGGCGAACTGGAGCTGCAGGACATCGAGGCCGCCACCACCGAGCTGCTCAAGCGCCCCTACATCGACCCGACCCGGGTCTATGCCAGCGGCGGCAGCTATGGCGGCTTCATGGTGGCCTGGATGAACGGCCAGTTGCCGGGCGGCCCGCAGCGGCGCTATGCCGCCTATGTTTGCCATGCCGGCTGCTTCGACTGGACCGCGATGTTTGCCGACGACGCCTGGGCCTGGCATGCCAAGGAGCTGGGCGGCTGGTACTGGGACGAGCCGGGCCGGGTGCAGGCCCGCAGCCCGCACAGCTTTGCCGGCCAGATGGACACGCCCACGCTGGTGATGCACGGCGCGCTCGACTACCGGGTGCCCGACGCCCAGGGCCTGGCCTACTACAACACCCTCAAGGCGCGCGGCGTGGAGGCGCGGCTGTTGTGGTTTCCGGATGAGAACCACTGGGTCCTGAAGCCGCGCAACAGCCGGCTCTGGTACCAGGAGTTCTTCGCCTGGCTGGCGCGCCACCAGACCACGCCGGCCGCCAAGCGCGCCAAGGCCGCCCGGCCCAGGGCAGCGCGAACCTGACCGGGCTTCAGGCCGCCCGGGCCGGGGCCGGCCCATCGCTGGCCCGCACCTGGTTGCGCCCGGCGGCCTTGGCCTGGTAGAGCGCCGCATCGGCCCGGCCCAGCAGCCGGGCCAGCGAATCGTCTAGGCCCTGCCATTCGGCCACGCCGATGCTGACCGTCAGCGCCAGTTGCAGGTCGTCATGCACCAGCGGCAGGCTGTGCACCCGGTCGCGCAGGCGCTCGGCCATCACCTGCGCCTCGCGCCCGTTGGTGGCCGGCAGCACGGCCAGAAATTCTTCACCGCCCCAGCGCGACAGGTGGTCGATCTCGCGCAGCTGCGAGCGCAGCACCGCGGCCAGGTGCTGCAGGGCGCGGTCGCCCATGCCGTGGCCGCGGCTGTCGTTGACGCGCTTGAAATGGTCGATGTCGATCATCAGCACCGCCATCCGGCCAGAAAAGCGGCGCACCCGCTGCTCCTCCTGGGCCAGCACCTCGTCGATCGCGCGGCGGTTCAACAGGCTGGTCAGGGCATCGTGGCGCGACAGGCGGTCCAGCCGCGCCACCAGGCGCGACACCAGCAGGCCCACCAGAGTCATCTGCAGCAGCAGCGCCGCCACCAGGCCGGTGAAGGACGAGCCCACGCTCAACAGTGTGGTCTGCTCGACCTCGGCCGTGACCGAACTGGGTGAAACCACGGCCCAGACCGACCGCGCCGCCAGCATCACCCCGGCCAACAGCAGGGGCGTGACATACAAGGGCCCCCAGCGGCGGTGCGGGGTGCCGGTGATGTAGCGCCAGACATCCAGCGCCACCCAGAAATACACCCCGGCCCACAGGCCGGCGACGATGCCGATGCGCACCGGCACCCACGCCGCCGACAGGGCCGCCAGCGTCGCCAGCAGCGCCGTCACCAGCAGGATCAGGCCCTGGGCCAGCGGCCAGGTGGCCCGGCCGGTGAACAGCCAGACGCCGCGCTGCAAGGCCAGGGTGGCCGCCATCACCAGGATGTTGCCCAGCGCGCGCACCGTGGTGTCGCCCTGGTGCATGCCGAGCACGATGAAGAACAGGGCCAGCGCGCTGCCGCCGGCGTAAGCGGCCCAGCAGGCGGCGGCCTGGCGGTCATTGGGCAGCGCCAGGGACGCCACCGTCCAGGCCGGCGCCAGCACCGCGTATTGCAGAGCCACCAGTAACAGCGAAATCTCGGCAGCGCTGAAGCTGGTCAAACGCCAAGATATCGTTTCCATCGTTTTTATTGAATCATACTTTCTGAAACAAATTGCGCCTTGTTCAGCGCTTGCCCCTCATTTCGGCGTGGGGACAGGTGGACAGCGCGGCGCCCACCCGGGCTTGTCGCCGCCGCTGCAGGCACGGCGGGGGAAATGGGTATGCTCCACATGCTGGCGCTGTCCGCCACGGGAACCCCGGTCATGCTGATCAATTTCTTCTACACCCTGCGCGCGGCCAAGCTGCCGGTCTCGGTCAAGGAATTCCTGACCCTGCTGGAAGCCGTCAAGGCCGGCGTCATCGACACCTCCATCGACCAGTTCTATTTCCTGGCCCGCACCACCCTGGTCAAGGACGAGGCGCTGTTCGACAAGTTCGACCGGGCCTTCGGTGCCTACTTCAAAGGGGTGGAGATGCTGGCCGACTTCACCAAGGAGGTGCCGCTGGACTGGCTGCGCAAGAACCTCGAGCTTGAGCTCAGCGCCGAGGAAAAGGCCAAGATCGAGAAGATGGGCTGGGACGAGTTGATGGAGACGCTGAAAAAGCGTTTCGAGGAACAGAAAGAACGCCACGAGGGCGGCAGCAAGTGGATAGGCACTGGTGGCACCAGCCCGTTTGGCGCCTATGGCGTCAACCCGCAGGGCATCCGCATCGGCCAGGACAAGGGGCGCAACAAGAGTGCGGTCAAGGTCTGGGACCAGCGCGCCTACAAGGATTACGACGACACCCTGGAACTCGGCACCCGCAACATCAAGGTGGCGCTGCGCCGCCTGCGCCGCTTTGCCCGCGAGGGCGCCGAGACCGAGCTGGACCTCGAAGACACCATCCACTGCACCGCCGCCAATGCCGGGCTGCTCGACATCAAGCTGGTGCCCGAACGCCACAACAAGGTCAAGGTGCTGCTGCTGATGGACGTGGGCGGCACCATGGACGAGCATATCCACCGGGTGGAGGAGCTGTTCTCGGCCACCAAGACCGAGTTCAAGCACCTCGAGTTCTATTACTTCCACAACTGCGTCTATGACTTCGTCTGGAAGAACAACCGCCGCCGCTTCAGCGAGAAGACCGCCACCTGGGACGTGATCCGCAAATACAACAAGGACTACAAGCTGATCTTTGTCGGCGACGCGACCATGAGCCCCTACGAGATCCTGCAACCCGGCGGCAGCGTGGAATACAACAACGAAGAGCCCGGCGCCGAGTGGATCCAGCGTCTGACCAATGCCTTCCCCAAGTACGCCTGGATCAACCCCGAGCCGCAGGGCGTCTGGCAGTACCGCCAGAGCATTTCAGTGGTGCAGCAGCTGGTCAACCAACGCATGTTCCCGCTCACGCTGGCCGGGCTGGAAGGGGCGATGCGTCTGCTCACCAAGTGATCCGGCTGCGGTGATCAAAACGCTGCCCAGGCGCAGCGCCGCACCCCGGCCGCCCGCTGCCGGCCAGCGGGCGGTCCGCATCCGCCGCTGGGCCGGCCTGGGCCTGTGGCTGTGCCTGGGTGCGGCGCTTTCGGGCTGCGCCGGGCTGGCCCGCCTGGGCGCGCCGGCCGCGGCCCAGGCCAAGCCCGATGCGCGGCCCACGGCGGCGCGGCTGCGCCTGGCGGTGCAGGCGCCCGCCGAACTGCGCGAGCTGCTGGAAAAAAACCTCGACCTGGCCCGCCTGCAGGCCCTGCCCACCGACGATGCCATCGACGAAGGCGAATGGGTGCGCCTGATCGGCGCCGCGCCGGCGCAGGCGCGCGAACTGCTGCAGACCGAAGGCTATTTCGAGGCTCAGGTGACGGTGCAGCGCCAGGTCACCCAGGTTGATGGTGTGGCCCTGCAGCAAGTGCTGTTGACGGTGCAGCCAGGCCCGCAGGTGATGATCGCCAGCCTGACCCTGGCCTACCAGGGGCCGCTCAAGCAAGCCCAGGACGCCGGCGAGCCCGCCGCGCTGGCCCTGGCCCGCGTGCCGACTGGGCCGGGCACGGCCCAGAGCGGGCAGGGCTTTCGCAACCGCGACTGGGCCGAGACCAAGCAGCGGGCCCTGGCCGACCTGCGCGCGGCCGGCTTTGCCAATGCCAGCCTGGCCAGCAGCCAGGCCGATGTGGACCTGCCGCTGCGAAGCGCCACGCTGGCCCTGCTGATCGACAGCGGGCCGCTGTTCCGGGCCGGCCCGCTGCGCATCGAGGGCCTGCGCCACCATGACGCGGCCATGGTGCAGCACCTGGCAGGCTTCGGGCCAGGCGATGCCCTGACCGAGACCCGGCTGCTGGACTTTCAGGACCGGCTGCAGAAGGCCGGCTTGTTCGAATCGGTCAGCCTGGGATTTGACCCCGACGCCGCGCAGGCCGATGCCGCGCCGGTGCGGGTTCGCCTGACCGAACTACCACTGCAGCAGGCCACCCTGGGGCTGGGTATCAGCGCCAACACCGGGCCGCGGGCCACCGCCGAGCATGTGCACCGGCGCCCCTTCGGCCTGGCGCTCACGGCCCGCAACAAGCTGGAATGGGGCCGCAATCTTCAGAGCTGGGGGGGCGACTTCCAGACCCACCCGGGCGAGGGCTTCTACCGCAACCTGCTGGGCGTCCAGATCGACCGGGTGCGCAGCGACACCGACCTGGTGCTGTCGCAGCGCCTTCGCCTGGGCCGCACCCAGGACACCCCCAGCATCGAGCGCCTGTATTTCGTCGAATGGCTGCGCTCGACCCAGTCCGATCAGGCCCTGGCCGCCAAGCCCGGCACCAGCCTGGCCAGCAATGCCGCCAGCGCCCTCAGCGCCAATTACCACTGGGTCTGGCGCCAGCTGGACAATGTGCTGCTGCCGACCCGGGGCATCACCCTGTCGCTGCAGGGCGCGGCCGGCCACGCCCGCAGCGAGGGTGGCCAGGCCGGCCCCTTCGGCCGGGTCTATGGCCGCCTGACCGGCTACCTGCCCATCGGCCAGCGCTGGTATGGCCAGGCCCGCATCGAAGCCGCGCAGATCATCAAGCGCAGCGAGCTGACGGTGCCGGACGCGCTGGGCTTTCGCGCCGGCGGCGACGAATCGGTGCGCGGCTATGCCTACCGCTCGCTGGCGCCGCTGGGCACCGACGGTGGCACCGTCAGCGGCCAATCGCTGCTGACTGCCAGCGTCGAGCTGGCGCGGCCGATCAGTGCGGCGCTGCCCAATGTCTGGGGCGCGGTCTTCATCGACGCCGGCCGCGCGGTGGACCACTGGCAGGACTACCGCCCGGCCCTGGGCTACGGCGCCGGCGTGCGCTGGCGCAGCCCGATCGGCCCGCTCAAGGTCGACCTGGCCTGGGCCGACGAGTTGCGCCGCGTCCGCCTGCACTTTTCGGTCGGTATCGCCTTCTGATGGCCGAGCCTGTCGATCCGGGCGGCCCGGCCCCCGCCCTGCCCGGCCCGCCGCGGCGGCGGCGCTGGCTGCGTCGCCTGGCCTGGTCGGGCTTCGGCCTGCTGGCATTTCTGCTGCTGACGGTGGCGGCAGTCTGGCAGCTGCTGCACCAGCACCCACGCTCGTTGCCTTGGCTGCTGCTGCAAGTGCCCGGCCTGACGGTGGACGGCGTGCAGGGCACCCTGGCCGACGGCCAGATGCAGATCCGGAGCCTGGTCTGGCAGCCCGCAGGGGCCGGTGCGCCTGACCGCGCCGGGCCCCGCCTGCAGATCGACGGCCTGCGGCTGCACTTCGACCCCCCGCGCTGGAACCCCTTCCCTGGCGCCTGGCTCAGCCTGCACCTGCCGCTGGTGACGGCCGACACGCTGGTCTGGCGCAGCGCGCCGGCCGGTGACACCCCCTTGCAGCGGCCGGCCGACCTGCGCCTGCCGCTGGCCCTGCAGATCGACGCCCTGCGGATCGGCATGCTGCAGATCGACCAGCAACCGCCGCTCACCGGCTGCGCAGCCCGGCTGGCGCTGGGCGACAAGCGGGGCACCGAGCACCGCATCGGGGGGCTGGCCTGCCGCTGGCAGCAAATCGAGCTCAGCGGCGAAGCCCAGATCGCCAGCCAGGGCAGCCTGGCATTGCAGGCCCAACTGGCGGCCCGGCAGCTGGGCCAGTCGCCCTGGACGGGCCAGCTGGCGCTGGCCGGCCCGATCGATGCCGTGCAGGCAAGCCTGCAGTGGGCGCGTCAGCCAACGCCGCCGACCCCGGGCCAGCCGGCCCCGCCGGCCGTGGCCAGCGCTGCCAACCTGAGCGCGCAGGCCACGTTGCGGCCCTTTGCAGCCTGGCCCCTGGGTGACTTGACGCTGGCGACCCAATCCTTGGACCTGTCCAGCCTGCAGCCGCATTGGCCCCACACCCTGATCAGCGGCCAGGCACAGGTTCAGACCCAGGGCCTGGACCGCCCGGCCCAGGCCCGCATCACCCTGGACAACCGCTTGCCCGGGCCCTGGACCGCACAGGCCTTGCCGGTGTCGCGCCTGGTGCTGCAGGCCAGCGCCACCCCGCGCAGCCCGGGCCAGCTGGCGATCGAGCAACTTGAACTGACGCTGGCCAGCGCCAGGGCGCCGGCCGGTGTCGTGCGCGCCAGCGGCCAATGGCAGGGCGACCAACTGCAACTCGACACCCAGGTCAGCGGCCTGCTGCCGGCACTGCTGCATCCCCAGGCCGCCAATCTGGTGCTGGACGGGCCGATCCAGCTGCTGCTGGGCGGCCTGGCCCTCCACGCCCCCGGGCCGGCGCCGCGCTCAGCCCAGGCCCAAGCTGCCCCGGCATCGACAGCGGCAGCCAGGCCCGCACCGGTCGCGCCGTCGGCCCCTGCTGCCGCGTCGCCGCGGCTCACGCTGACGGTGGACGCCAGACTGAGCGGCCGCAGCCTGGACAGCGCCGGCCTGCCCTTGGCCTTGACCCTGCAGGCCAGTGGCGACGCACAGCACATCCTGATCCGCCAGGCCCGTGCCCAGGCGGGTGATGCGCGGGCCGACCTGCAAGTGGACGCACGCCGCAGCCCGGCCGGTTGGGCGCTGCAGGGCCAGGGGCAACTTGCCCGCTTCGACCCGCGGCCCTGGTGGCGCGGTGGCGCAGCCAGCGCCTGGCGGCGCGGGCCGCACCGCCTGGACGGGTCGATGAACTTCGACCTGCTGTGGCGCGGCCTGCCACCGGCGGCCGGGCCTGCAGCGGCCTCGGGCCCGGCCGCCGCCCCGCTGCTCGAACGCTGGCTGGCGGCGCTGGACGGTCGGGCCCAGGCGCAGATCACCGACAGCTTGCTGGCCGGCATGCCGCTGGCAGCGCTGGCGCGCCTGTCCAGCGCCCCGGGCAGCGCAAAGTTCGAGCTGCAGGCCAGCCTGGCCGGCAACACCGCATCGGCCCAACTGCAGCGCGGCGCCGGCGCCGGGTCAGACCGGTGGCAGCTGCAATGGCAGGCCCCGACGCTGGCGGCGCTGGCACCGCTGGGCCAGCTGCTGGCCGAACAGGACCCGACCTGGGCCACCCTCTGGCCCAAGGCCGGCACACTGGCAGGCTCGGTGTCGGCCCAGGGCCGCTGGCCGGCGCTGCAGGCCCAGGGTGAGCTGCAGGCGGGCGGCCTGCAGATCGGGTCACTCGGTCTACAGGCCGCGCAGCTGAGCTGGACCGCCGGGGCCAGCGCCGACGCCCCGCTCTCAGTCCGGCTGCAGGCCAGCGGGCTGAGCGACGGCGACAAGCGGCTGGACCAACTCAGCGCCGGCCTGTCCGGCAGCTTGCGCCGGCACAGCCTGGACCTCTTGGTCGACAGCCCGGCCCAACCGCCGGCCTGGACCGAAGACCTGCTGGGGCCGGCCGGCGCCGGCACCCGGCTGCAGCTGGTTGGCCAGGGCGCCTGGTCGTCGCAAATCGATGCGGGCCGGCCCGGGGCCGACAGCCCGGCCCGGCTGCCGGGCACCTGGCGCCTGCAAGACCTGCGCGTGCAGGGCGGCGCCCGCGACAAGCAGGGCGGCGGCAGCCGCGCCTGGCTGACCGCACAGGGCCTGGACCTGGCCTTGCAGTTTGACGACCAGGGCCGGCCCCTGAGCGCAACGCTGGCCCCTGGCCAGGCGCAATTGCTGGAGACCGCGCTGCGCTGGCGCGAGGCTGGCTGGGTGGCGGCCAGCGCCGCCCAGCCGGCCGGCTTCAACCTGGTCGCCGACCTGGAGCGCTTCAGCGTGTCCAAGGTGCTGGCGCGGGCCCAGCCGCAACAGGGCTGGGGCGGTGATCTGACCCTGGCTGGCCGCATCGAGGTGCGCAAGCAGAAGAATTTCGATGCCGAGCTGGTGCTCGAACGCCTGGCCGGCGACCTGACCTTGACCGACGACCTGGGCGACACCCAGGCGCTGGGCGTGTCCGAATTGCGCCTGGCACTGACCGCGCATGACGGCCTGTGGCAATTTGCCCAAGGCATGGCCGGGCGCAGCCTGGGCGAGATGGCGGGCGCGCAGGTGCTGCGCACCGATGCCCGGCTGACCTGGCCGGCGGCCGATGCGCCGCTGCAGGGCGTGGTCGAGGCCCGGGTGGCCAACCTGGGCATCTGGGGCACCTGGGTGCCGCCCGGCTGGCGCCTGTCCGGCAGCCTGCACACCAGCGCCAGCTTCAGCGGAACCCGCAGCGCCCCGGAGGTCCGCGGCGAGATGGTGGGCGCCGGCCTGGGGCTGCGCAATGTGCTGCAGGGGGTGCATGTCTACGACGGCGACCTGGCCCTGACCCTGTCGGGCGACAGCGCCCGGATCGAGCGCTTTCGCTTCAAGGGCGGCGACGGCAGCCTCACCCTGTCCGGCCAGGCCACGCTGGGCGCCAAGCCTGGCGCCACCCTCACCCTGCAGGCCGAGCGCTTCCGCCTGCTGGGCCGCATCGACCGCCGCCTGGTGGCCAGCGGCCAGGCCGAGCTGCGGCTGGACGCCCAGCAACTGCGGCTGGACGGCGATTTCAATGTCGATGAAGGCCTGATCGACCTGAGCCAGAGCGATGCGCCCCGGCTCGACGGCGATGTGCGGGTGCGACGAGGTACCGCCGCCAGCGACGCCGCGGCCGCCGAGACCCAGCGCGCCCCCAGCCTGCCCGCGCCGTTGCGGCAGCCACAGGTCAAGCTCAGGATCGGCTTGGGCCAGCAGCTCAAGCTGCGCGGGCATGGCGTGGAAACCGGGCTGCGCGGCGAACTGGCGGTAACCAGCCCGGACGGGCACTTGTCCCTGCGCGGCACGGTGCGCACCGAAGGCGGCAGCGTGGCCGCCTATGGCCAGAAGCTCGACATCGAGCGCGGTGCGGTGACCTTCACGGGTGCGCTCGACAACCCCCAGATCGACCTGCTGGCGATCCGCCCCAACCTCGACGTGCGGGTGGGTGTGCAGGTCAGCGGGGCGGCGCAAAGGCCGCGCATCCGCCTGATCTCCGAGCCCGAGCTGGCCGACTACGACAAGCTGTCCTGGCTGGTGCTGGGCCGCAGCCCGGACGGCCTGGGCCGCACCGACACCGCCTTGCTGCAGCGTGCAGCGCTGGCGCTGTTGTCAGGTGAAGGCCGCAGCCCCACCGACGCCTTGCTGGAGAGCGTGGGCCTGACCGATTTCTCAGTACGCCAGAGTGATGGCGATACCCGAGAGACCATCATCAGCCTGGGCAAGCAGCTGTCGCGCCGCTGGTACCTGGGCTACGAACGCAGCGTCAACGCCACCACCGGCACCTGGCAACTGGTCTACCGCATCGCCCAGCGCTTCACCCTGCGCGCCCAATCCGGCACCGACAACGCACTGGACCTGATCTGGTCCTGGCGCTGGTAGGGACAGCGCGCGCTGCGGGGTCTGCCGGATGGGGCATGCGAGAATCCTGCGACCGGGCCACCGTAGTTCAATGGATAGAACGAGCGCCTCCTAAGCGCTAGATACAGGTTCGATTCCTGTCGGAGGCACCACGGTGACCCCGCCGCCTGCGCGGCGCTGCGGCTTCAAAGACCGAGCAGTTCGGATGGGCCGAACTCGGTGGTACCCGGGCCGGTCGGGTTGCCGGTGTCGGTGAGGCGGCGGTGCAGCAGGCGCTGCTTGGCCTGCATACGCGACAGGATGCTGGCCTCTTCTTTCAGCGAGAAGAAGCCCGGGTAGAGCGAGCGCTCGGTGGCCATCAGCTCGGGCTGGCCGCCAAAGATGCCAATCTGCTGCATCACATGCGAGAACTTGACCGCCAGCAGCACCGCAGCGGCGTTGACCGTGCGGTTCATGCGCTCTTCGGACATGATCGTGAAGCCCAGCATGCGCTCGTAGTAGCGCACATGCCGAGGGTTGACCTCGATCAGCAACATGTCATGCCCGCGGATGCGGTGCGCCACGATATAGGCCACGTGGAACAGTGCTGCCAGCACCCGCTTGGTGCCCACTGTCGGGTCGACCGCCAGTTTGGTGAACTCGCAGAGCCGGCGCCCCTGGCCGCGCAGCGTCTCGACTTCGTCGGCGAAGGCGTCATCGGCGCTCAGCCGCTTGGGGCCATCGAATGAAACGGTGATGGTGCCGATGATCGCGTCTTCCTCGACCGCCGACAGGGTGAATTTGTGCACCGATTGGTCGGTCGGCAGGGTCACGGCCTGGTAGCCGCGCCAGCCATAACGGCTCTTGAGCAGGCTGTTGACCATGCCCCGGCGCTCTTCAGATTCAGCCGACTTGATCTTGAAACGGCGCTGGCCTGCACTGCCATCGGGCAACAGGTCGATGCGCGGATCACGCACCAACATGCTGCCGGATTGACCGCGCCAGATCACCGACGCCGCGTAGATCGTGCTGGACTTCAAGACTTCACCGTGGGGCTTGACCCCGGTTGACGCGGAAGATGCCGCTGTGTTGCGTTGGATGATAGCGGTTGCACCGCCCAAACGGCCAGTGCACCCTACTCAGGCTGTACCAGATTCGGGGGGGTCAAACGGCAGTTCGAGGGTTTTCCTGAGCGCGCTAACGCAACGCATCCGCGACAAGTGCGGCCTGCGCCGGCGCCAGCAGGGCCTGGAGATCGTCCAGGCACACCGCCAGGTGCAGCGGCAGGCCATGGCGCACGCCCAGCAGGCGCGCACCTTGCACCGCAAGGCCGCTGCCGTGACGGGCACTGCGGGCAATGGCGTCAAAGGCCAGGCCGAGCACCAGGCTGGGTTTAACGCTGCGCACCGGTCCGAATTTCTGCAGCACGGTCTGGCGCAGGCGCTCGTCGATCCAGGCCAGGTCGGCGTCGGGCAGGCCACCGCGCAGCCTGGCAAAGGGCAGCAGGCGCAATCCGTCGGGTGCTGGCGCCTGCTGCCGTTCCAGGGCCGCGATGGCGGCTGCCACCTCGGCGCCATCCGCCGGCCGCCGGCTCCAGGCAGCCAGGGTGTATTCGCTGCCCGGCGCGCTGCGCCGGTCATGGTCGAACCGGGCATAGACCAGCACCGCGTCGACTTCCAGCGCCGGCGCCGGCCAGGCCACCCAGCAGGCCTCCATGCCGGTGGCCGCAGCCTCGGGATAGCGCGCGTCGGCGCGCTTGAAGACCAGGCCGGCCAGGCCGCGCTGGCGGCATTCGGCATGGCAGGCGGCCAGGCCGGCCGCGTCCCGCAGGTCGAAGGCCTGTGCAAGGTGATCGGCCTGAGCGGCCAGCAAGGCCTCCAGCGCCTGGCGCCGGCGCGCCAGCGGCCAAGGCCGCAGGTCCTGGCCGCCGCGCCGCAGGATGTCGAAGGCCAGAAAGCGCACCGGTAGCCGGGCCTGCTGCGCCCGGCTGGCGGCCTTGAGCTTGAGGCGCGCCTGCAGTTGCAGCAGGGCTGCCGGCCGGCCTTGCTGCCAGACCAGCAGCACGCCGTCCAGCACCGTGCCCGGTGCCAGCCGCTGGGCCCAGACCAGCACCTCGGGGAAGCGGTCGTTGAGCAATTCGGCCTGCTGGGTCCAGATATTGACCCCATCGGCCGCGCGCACCAGTTGCACCCGCAGGCCGTCGTACTGGCCCTCGACGCGCCAGGCCTGGGCCCGGTCCGGCCCGCCCGCCAGGCTCGGCAGCTGCGGCAGCTGAAAGGGCTGCTGGGGCTGGATCTGCCGCAGCGGCGCGAAGGGCCAGGCTTGCCCGGCCAGGCCGGGATCGTCCGCCTGGGTGGCGCCCGAGGGTGCCCGCAGGGCTTGCAGAGCCTGAGCATGCGGCAATGCTGCGGCCTGCACCCAGGCGGCCAGGCGCTGGGCCACCAGCGCCGGCGCCAGCCCGGCCCAGTCGGCCACGGCCTGCTGCAGCACGCGCCGGCTGACGCGCGGCCGGAAGCGCCCGACCAGCCATTGGTTCAGCACGATGCGCTCGTCGGCTTCCAGCTCGTCCCACCAGGCCGCCAGCTGCGCCGCCGGCCTGGACGAGGCAGCCGATGACCAGGGCAGCACCCGATCGGTCAACCATTGCGCCAGGCCCAGGCGGCTGGGCCGCCCGGGCGGCGGCAGCACGCGGGCGACCGTCTCGGCCAGGTCACCCACCGCCTGCTGGCTGGTGTCAAACAGCCAGCTGGGCAGGCCGCATGCGGCCAGGGCGTGGGCGCGCAAGGCGGCCGGCGTCATCACCCGCAGGCGCAGGCAACCCAGCAACATGTGCAGGCCCCAGGCGGCATCCTCGGGTGCAGCGCGGCCCAGGTAGGCTTGCAGCGCCTGCTGTTGGGCCTCGGTCTCGTCCTGCGCGTCGAGTTCGGCGCACAGGCGGGCAAAGTGGCGCATCAGTCGGCGGCGCCGGGCGCTGGCGCAGGCTGCAGGTCAGCCGGCGCCGGGCCCGGCACGTCGGCTGGCGCTGCGGCAGCGGGCTCGGGACGCAGGACCCCGGCGTCCAGGCCCTGCTCGGCCAGCCAGCGCACCATCACCGCCTCCTGGCCATGGGTGACGATGATGCGCTCGGCCCGGCTGGCGCGGATCGCCCGCTGCAGGCCGGGCCAGTCGGCATGGTCGCTGAGCACGAAGCCCGCATCGGCGCGCTGGCGCCGCCGGCCGGCGCGCAGCTGCATCCAGCCACTGGCAAAGGCGCTGCGGTGCTCGCCCAGGGCCCGGGCCCAGGCGCTGCCCAGTACCGACGGCGGTGCCACGACCAGCGCGCCGGGCCAGGCCGCGACATCCGGCAGCTCGCCCAGGGTGTGGGTGGCCGGCAGGGCCACGCCGGCCGCGCGGTAGGCCTGGTTGATGGGCGCTACTGCACGATGCACCAGGACCGCGCCGGCCTGCGGGTCCAGCCCGGTCAGCAGGCGCTGGGCCTTGCCAAAGCTGTAGGCCAGCAACAGGCTGATGCGGCCAACCGCGGCGTTGGCCCGCCACCAGGCGTTGATCTGCGCGAATACCCGGGCCTGGGCCGGCCAGCGGTAGACCGGCAGGCCGAAGGTGGATTCGGTGATGAAGGTATCGCAGGGCACCGGCTCGAAGGGCTCGCAGGTCGGGTTGCGCTCGTCATGTTCGCTCAGGAAATAGTCGCCCGATGCCACCCAGACATGGCCGCCATGGGCCAGCCGCACCTGGGCCGAGCCCAGCACATGGCCGGCCGGGTGCAGGCTGATCTGCACCCCCTGGTGCACCAGCCGCTGGCCATAGGCCAGGCCCTGCAGCGGCAGCTGGGCGCCCAAGCGGCTGCGCAGTACGCCCTCGCTGACCGCAGTGGCCAGCACATGGCGGTGCCCGGCGCGGGCATGGTCGGCATGGGCATGGGTGAGCACCGCCCGGTGCACCGGCCGGCTGGGGTCGATATAGAAATCGCCGGCCGGGCAGTACAGGCCCTGGGGCCGGGCGACCAGCAGATCCGGCGCCTTGGCCAACCCAGACCTCAATACCTGCCGGTGATACCGGCCAGGCGCAAAAACCAGTAGGCGGTCCAGGCCACGAAGGCACGCTTCATCGCTGCGGCCACACCGCCGCCGGTGGGCGGGCGCAGCACTTCCAGCGATACCCGCATCGCGGCGTCGATGTCGGCAGCCAGGGCCTGGGCAAAGGCCGCGTCGTAGACGATGACATTGGCCTCCAGGTTGAGCAGCAGCGACAGCGGATCGATATTGCTGCTGCCCACCGTGGCCCAGCCCTCGTCCACCACCGCCACCTTGGCATGTAGAAAAGCCGGTGTGTACTCGAAGACCTTGACCCCGCTGCGCAGCATCTCGTCGTACAGCACCTGGGCCGCCAGGGCAGCAAAGCGGTAGTCGGCCTTGCCCTGCAGCAGCAGGCGCACCCGCACGCCACGCTGGGCCGCGCGCCGCAGCGCGCGTCGGAACAGCCGCCCCGGATAGAAATAGGGGCAGACCAGGTCCACCCGCTGGCGTGCCCGGCTGATGGCCTGGATATAGGCGTGCTCGATGCTGCGCCGGCGGCGCAGGTTGTCACGCACCAGAAAGGCCACCTGCACCGGCGCCAGCGATGCCAACGCCTCGTCATGCGGGGGCGGCTGCAGGCGCAGGCGGGCCAGCACCCGCCGGGCCCGGGCCAGCGGCTCGGCGCCGCGGGCCAGGTTGAGCACCTCTTCGCGCCAGTCGGCGCCGAGCGCGGCCCGGCTCCACATGGCACGCACGGCAGCCTCGACCTCCAGCACCACCGGGCCCTGCAACTGCACCGCATAGTCCAGCCGCGGGGTGTCAGACCAGCCATGGTTGAGGTCATTGCGGTCGTCGATCAGGTTGATGCCGCCGACAAAACCGGTTTCGCCGTCCACCACGCACAGTTTCTGGTGCAGGCGGCGCAACTGGCCGGGTTGCAGCAGCCGCCACCAGCGGTCGACCGGGCGGAACACCGCCAGATTCACGCCGGCTGCGACCAGGTGCTCGCGCAACATCGACAGCGAGAACTTGCTGCCAAAGCCATCCACTACCACGCCCACCCAGATGCCTCTTTGCGCCGCATCGGCCAGGGCCTGGGTCACGCAGCGGCCCGCAGGGTCATCATGGAAGATGTAAGTCGCCAGCCAGACCTGGTGGCGGGCCTGCGCGATGGCCCGGCACATCGCCGGGAACAGGGCATCGCCACCGGTCAGCAGGCCGACCTGGTTGGCGCCGGTCAACGCGCCAGCCGGGCCGGCGGGGCCGGCTGCGGCGCTCAGGGGTGGGGCGGCTGCCATGGGCCCTTTACGCAAATGCGTCGCCGCATCATTCAAGCGCCAGCTCCACCACCAGCGGCAGGTGGTCCGACATGCGTGACCAGCCGCTGTTGCGCGGCACCATGGCCGTCGCGCAGGTCATGCCGCGCAGGTAGACCCGGTCCAGCGCAAACATCGGCACCGACGACGGGAAGGTGCGCTGGGCCCGCGCCGCGCCGGCCGAGGCCCGACCCAGGCCGATGGCCGCCATCGGACCGTCCAGCTTCTCGCCCCAGTCGTTAAAGTCGCCGGCCACCAGCAGGGGCGCGCCCGGCGGCACCTCGGCGACGATCAGCTCGGCCAGGCGGTCGATCTGGCGCACCCGGCTGGCGTGGATCAGGCCGAGGTGAACCACCACCACATGCACCTCGACACCCTGCCAGTGCACCGGCACATGCAACAGGCCACGCTGTTCGAAGCGGTGATCGCTGACATCAAAGTGGCCGATGTCGCCGATCGGCCAGCGTGACAGCAGGGCATTGCCATGTTCGCCGTGGCGGGTCACGGCATTGCTGCGGTAGGCCACTTCATAGCCTTCGGGTGCCAGGTAATCGGCCTGGCCGCCCTCGGGCCAGCCCAGCAGCGTGCGCTGGAAGCGCTGGGCCTCGCGCTGGTGGTGCAGGCGCACCTCCTGCAGGCAGACCAGATCGGCGTCCAGGGCCTCGATGCCCAGCCCCAGGTTGTGGATCTCCAGGCGCTTGCGCGGCCCCATGCCGCGCACGCCCTTGTGGATGTTGTAGGTGGCCACCCGCAGCAATTGGCTGGTGAACTGGGTGCTGGCCACGCCGCCCAGCGGCAGGTGCGACGGACCAAAACGGGGGTTGCGCATCTTGTGCTTGATCAGTCAGGCAGGCGCCGGCCACCCAGGCGCGGCAGGTGCAGCACGGCCTCGGCATTGCTGGGCGAGAAGCAGCGGTCGGCGGCCTCGCGCCAGGGCAGCCAGACATGAGCCAGGTGCTCGCGCGGGCTCAACACCACCGGCGTACCCGGTGGCACCAGCAGGCCGAACACATGCTCGGTGTTGCGGGTGACCCCCGGCGCATAGCGGTGACGCCAGACCGGGTAGATCTCGTAGTCGTTGCGCAGGCCCCAGTCCTGCAAGGCGGCCAGCGGCACGGCCGGTGAACCGATGACGATGCCGGTTTCCTCGGCCACCTCACGCACCGCAGTGTCGGTGAAGGATTCGTCCGGCGCATCCTTGCTGCCGGTCACGCTCTGCCAGTAGCCGGGCTTGTCGGCGCGTTCGATCAGCAGCACGTCCAGCGCCGGGGTGTGGATCACCACCAGTACGCTCTCGGGGATCTTGAAGGGTTTGGGCTGCAGCGTCATGCGCGCGCCCGCCGCTGTTGTACCGCCTGGGCCAGGCCGCGCAGCAGCGGCACGGTGTCGTGCCAGGCTATGCAGGCGTCGGTGATCGAGATGCCGGGTTTGGGCGTCACGCCGCCCTGCAGGTCCTGCCGGCCCTCTTGCAGGTGGCTTTCGACCATCACGCCGATGATGCGGCGCTCACCGGCGGCCAGCTGCGCGCCGATGTCGGCGGCCACCTCGATCTGGCGCCGGTGCTGCTTGGCCGAATTGGCATGCGAGCAATCGACCATCACCTGCTCGCGCTGGCCGGCCTTGCGCAGTGCCGCGCAGGCCGCCTCGACATGCGCTGCGTCATAGTTGGGCTGCTTGCCGCCGCGCAGGATCACATGGCCGTCGCCATTGCCGCGGGTCTCGAAGATCGCCGCCACGCCCATCTTGGTCATGCCCATGAAGGAATGCGGTGCGGCCGCCGAGACGATGGCGTCGGCGGCAATCTGCACGCCGCCGTCGGTGCCGTTCTTGAAGCCCACCGGGCAGCTCAGGCCCGAGGCCAGCTGGCGGTGGCTCTGGCTCTCGGTGGTGCGCGCGCCGATCGCGCCCCAGGCGATCAGGTCACTCACGTACTGCGGGCTGAGCAGGTCGAGAAACTCGGTGCCCGCCGGCAGGCCCAGGGCATTGATCTCCAGCAGCAACGCGCGGGCGCGGCGCAGGCCCTCGTTGATGCGGAAGCTGCCGTCCAGCCGCGGGTCGTTGATATAGCCCTTCCAGCCCACCGTGGTGCGGGGCTTCTCGAAGTAGACCCGCATCACCACGATCAGCTCGCCGTGCAGCTCATCGGCCAGCGGCTTGAGCAACTGGGCATAGTGCATGGCCTGGGCATGGTCGTGGATCGAGCAGGGCCCGACCACCGCCACCAGCCGGTCATCGCGGCCCTGCAGCACCGCGCTGACGGCATCACGGGTGTGCTCGACCAGGGCCTCGATGGCGGCGGTGACGGGCAGCTCTTCCAGCAGCACGGCCGGCGAAACCAAGGCCCGCACCGCGGCGATGCGGGTGTCGTCGATGCGGGTGGTGTCGAGGGTGGCGTCGCGCGCACCGGATTCGCGGTCACGCTGGGGGTTGGCGATGAGAGGGGTCATGGGAGTCACGGCTCAGCAGCAGATCCGCAAGGCTGGGTGTTGCTGCGCAGCCAGTCGGCATAGCGCAGCTCGTCAATATCGCTGCTGGCCAGCGCCAGCATGGTCAGCACACAGTCGGCGTCGGTGGCGGTCAGCCGCCACCCATTGAGCATGAGAAACAATTCTGCAGCGACAAAGGCCGAGCGCTTGTTGCCGTCCGCAAACGGGTGGTTCTTGACCAGCCCGAAGGCATAGGCAGTGGCCAACTCGAAGGCATCCGGCGCGCCGTAGTGGGCCAGATTGCGTGGGCGCGCCAAGGCCGGGTCCAGCAGGCCGGCATCGCGCACACCGGCCGCGCCGCCATGCTCGGCCAGTTGCTCGTCATGCACCGCCAGTACCACCGCGGGGTCGATCCAGACCCATTCCTGGTTGGCAGCCATGGCCTTACTTGGCCAGCTCGCGCAACACCGCGCGCCGCGACTTCATGATGTCGCGGGCCGCCTGCATCTGGCCCTCGAACACCGGGTCGTGCGGCGTGATGCGCATGCCATCCGGGCTGGCAGTCAGGTAGAGGGTGTCGCCCTTGCCCAGCTTGAGCAAGGCCAGCACCTCTTTGGGCAGGATGACACCGACCGAATTGCCGATCTGGGTGAGCTTGAGGGCGTGCATGGCGGGGCTCCGGCGAAGTTATAACCAATGTTATACCCAACCGGGGAGCGATGCCGGGTGAAATCGGCCCGCCGGGCGCAGGGCGCGCAGCCGGCCGGGCGCGATCAGCAGCCGGCCTGGCCGCCGCCGCGCGTGCGCATCAGGCCGGCACACCGCCCGGATTGCGCAGCCGGATGTGCAACTCCTTGAGTTGCTTTTCGTCCACCAGGCTGGGCGCGCCGGTCAGCAGGCACTGGGCGCGCTGGGTCTTGGGGAAGGCGATCACGTCGCGGATCGACTCGGCCTTGCTCATCAGCGTGGCGATGCGGTCCAGGCCGAAGGCCAGGCCGCCGTGCGGCGGCGCGCCGTACTGCAGCGCGTCGAGCAGGAAGCCGAACTTCAGCTGCTGTTCCTCGGGCGTGATGTTGAGCGCGGCGAACACCTTGGCCTGCACGTCGGCGCGGTGGATGCGCACCGAGCCGCCACCGATCTCCCAGCCGTTGAGCACCATGTCGTAGGCCTTGGCGATGCAGGCGCCCGGGTCGGTGTCCATCAGGTTTTCGTGCCCGTCCTTGGGCGCGGTGAAGGGGTGGTGCACCGCATTCCAGCGGCCGGCCTCCTCGTCATGCTCGAACATCGGGAAGTCGACCACCCACAAGGGCGCCCAGACATCGTTGAACAGGCCGTGGTTGCGGCCGAACTCGCTGTGGCCGATCTTGACCCGCAGCGCGCCCAGCGCGTCGTTGACCACCTTGGCCTTGTCGGCGCCAAAGAAGATCAGGTCGCCGTTGCAGGCGCCGGTGCGGGCGATGATTTCGGCCACCGCGGCGTCGTGCAGGTTCTTGACGATCGGGCTCTGCAGGCCCGACCGCAGGTCGCTCACGCTCTGGCCCTTGCCGGCGTCGTTGACCTTGATCCAGGCCAGGCCCTTGGCGCCGTAGATCTTGACGAACTCGGTGTAGGCATCGATCTCGCCGCGGCTCATCTCGGCGCCACCCGGCACCCGCAGCGCCGCCACCCGGCCGCCCTTGGCGGTGGCCGGGCCGCTGAAGACCTTGAAGTCGACATCCTTCATCACGTCGGTCAGCTCGGTGAACTCCAGCTTGACCCGCAGGTCGGGCTTGTCCGAGCCATAGCGGTGCATTGCCTCGGCATAGCTCATTTCCACATAGACCGGCAGCTCCACCCCCATCGCCTTGCGGAAGACGGTGCGGATCATGGCCTCGGTGATGGCCCGGATCTCCTGTTCGTCCAGAAAGCTGGTCTCGATATCGATCTGGGTGAACTCGGGCTGGCGGTCGGCGCGCAGGTCTTCATCGCGGAAGCATTTGACGATCTGGTAGTAGCGGTCGAAGCCGGCCACCATCAGCAGTTGCTTGAACAGCTGGGGGCTCTGCGGCAGCGCGAAGAAGGCGCCATCGTGCACCCGGCTGGGCACCAGGTAGTCGCGCGCGCCCTCGGGCGTGCTCTTGGTCAGCATCGGCGTCTCGATGTCGATGAAGCCCTGCTCATCCAGGAACTTGCGCACCTCGATCGCCACCCGGTAACGCAGGCGCAGGTTTTTCTGCATCTGCGGACGGCGCAGGTCGAGCACCCGGTGGGTCAGGCGCACGGTCTCGGACAAGTTGTCGTCATCGAGCTGGAACACCGGCGTCACGCTGGGGTTGAGCACCTCCAGCTCGAGCGCCAGCACCTCGATCTTGCCGCTGACCAGGTTGGCGTTCTCGGTGCCGGGCGGGCGCGCGCGCACCCGGCCGACGACCTTGAGGCAGAACTCGTTGCGCACGTCCTCGGCGATCTTGAACATCTCCGGCCGGTCGGGGTCGCAGACCACCTGCACCAGGCCCTCGCGGTCGCGCAGGTCGATGAAGATCACGCCGCCGTGGTCGCGGCGGCGTTGCGCCCATCCCATCAAGGTGACGGTCTGGCCCAGCAGCGCTTCGCTGACCAGGCCGCAATAAGTGGTTCTCATGACGGACTCCAAGGCTTGTTCACAAACCGGCGCTGCAGCCCAGGGCGAGCGCCGCATATCAGGGGGGCGGGGGGTGGCGTGAGGGGGCTGTGTTGCAAGCCGTCAGGGCCAGGTGCTGAGCCGCAGCGCCCGGCCCGGTCAATTTCGACCGTTGCTGCGCAGCGGCAGGGGCAGGGGCGGTGCGGGCGGCGGGGGCACCACCACGCCCATCGAAATGATGTATTTCAGCGCCTGGTCCACGCTCATCTGCAGCGGCCGCACCTGGGTGCGCGGCACCATCACGAAGAAGCCCGAGGTCGGGTTGGGCGTGGTGGGCACATACAGGCTGACATGTTCGCCGTCCAGGTGCGCCGCCACTTCGCCACCAGGGCGGCCGGTAACGAAGGCGATGGTCCAGGACCCGGCATGCGGGTATTGCACCAGCACCGCCTCGCGAAAGGCATTGCCGCTGCTCGAGAACAGCGTGTCCGACACCTGCTTGACCGAGCTGTAGATGGCATTGACGATGGGGATGCGCGACATCAGCCGGTCCCATTGGCGCACCCACCACTGGCCGAAGATGTTGGTGACGAAGACCCCGGTGGTGAGCATCATCGCCACCATCACCAGCACGCTCAGGCCCGGCACATGGCGCAGGGATTCGATGAAGGCGTCTGCGCCGGCCGGCAACACGGCCTGGCTGAGCGTGAGCAGCCACAGGAACATGCCGTCCATCAGCCCGAGCAGCCACAGCAGCACCCAGATGGTGATGGCCAGCGGCAGCCAGACCAGCAGGCCGGCGATGATGTACTTTCTCACGCGATGGGCTTTCTGTGCGGGCGCTGCGGGGCGGTGGGGCGGCCCGTCATGGGGTGGTCGGGGCGGCGCTGCCGGCGCCTGCGGGCACAGCGGCAGGTGCTGGTGCGGCGCTGCCCTTGTCGGCCGTCTTGTCGGCCGGCTTGTCTGCCGGCTTGTCGGCGCTGTCGGCTTTCTCGGCCCCGGCCGGCTTGTCCTTGCCCTCAGCCACCGGCGCGACGGCGGGCGCGGCGCCACTGCCCTTGAAGTCGGTGGCATACCAGCCCGAGCCCTTGAGCTGGAAGCCCGCGGCCGTCACCTGCTTGGTGAAGGCTTCGGCCCCGCAGGCCGGGCAGGTGCTGAGCAGCGGGTCGGACATTCTTTGAAGCACGTCCTTGGCGTGGCCGCAGGCTGCGCAGCGATAGGCATAGATCGGCATGGCTGAACCCTTGACGCAAAACCCAGAATTATACGGCGCCCCCCTTGGCAAGCGGCGAAGCGGGCCCCCGCAAACCCCCGCAGACCCTGTCCGCGCGGCCGCGTCAGCGGTTCAAACCCCGGGTGTGGTGGTCGGCGTCATGCCGGTTGGCCAGCCATTGCGGCGCCAGCGACCCGGCCACCATGGCCAGCACCGCTGCCAGCAAACCCGCCAGCTGGCCCGGGAATGCGGCGCCCAGCGGGCTGACCTGCGGCATGAAGAGTATCCACACCGCAATGCCCGCCACCACCGACGCGATCGCCCCCTGGGTGCTGGCGCGGCGCCAGTACAGGCCGAAGACCAGCGGCACGAAGGCCCCGACCAGGGTTACCTGGTAGGCCGAGGACACCAGATCGAAGATCGGCGTGCCCTTCATCGCGATCGCATAGGCCAGCACCAGGCCGGCAAAGGCCACGATGGACCAGCGCATGGCGCGCAGCTGCTGGCGGTCGCCCATGTGCGGGCGCATATTCTTCAGGATGTTCTCTACAAAGCTGGTGGACGGCGCCAACAAGGTGGCCGACGAGGTGCTCTTGATCGCCGACAGCAGCGCGCCG
Source organism: Betaproteobacteria bacterium (assembly GCA_031410435.1). GTDB lineage: Bacteria > Pseudomonadota > Gammaproteobacteria > Burkholderiales > Burkholderiaceae_C > Pseudaquabacterium. The sequence goes on from JANNZD010000413.1 coordinate 40,066, forward strand.
AAGAACAGGATCTGCATCAGCAGCGGCATCTTGCCCATCACGAAGGTGGGCAGCAGGCGCTGGTAGTCGTCCTTGGCGATGGTCAGGGCCTGCTCGCCCATCACCACCACCGCGCTGGCCACGATGAACATCGGCACGAAGGCGAACAGGATGTAGCTGGCGCCGCCGATCACCGCGCCGTTGCGCGCGGTGCGGGCGTCCTTGGCCGACATCACGCGCTGGTAGACATCCTGCTGCGGGATGCTGCCCAGCATCATCGTCAGCGCCGCGCCGATGAAGAAGGCCACATCCTTGAAGCTGGGCTCGGGCAGAAAGCGCCACAGATCCTGCGAGCCGATCTTGTCCAGCACCACCCCGGCGCCGCCGGCCAGGTCGGCCGAAAACACCGCGATCACGCTCATGCCCAGCACCAGCACGATCATCTGGATGAAATCAGTCCAGGCCACCGCCAGAAAACCGCCCACCACCACATAGACCAGCACCGCCAGCGTACCCACCACCATCCCGGCGGTCTCGCTCATCGCGCCGTTGGTCAGCACATTGAAGACCAGGCCCAGCGCGGTGATCTGCGCTGCCACCCAGCCCAAGTAGCTGAGGATGATGGCGGCCGAGCAGAACACCTCGATGCCCTGGCCAAAGCGCTGGCGGTAGTAATCCCCGATGGTCAGCAGGTTCAGCCGGTACAACTTGGTGGCGAAGAACAGGCCGACCAGGATCAGGCAGGTGCCTGCACCAAACGGGTCCTCGACGATGGCATTCAGCCCGCCCTGCACGAACTTGGCCGGGATGCCCATCACCGTCTCGGCGCCGAACCAGGTGGCAAAGGTGGTGGTGATCACCATCACCAGCGGCAGGCGGCGCCCGGCGATGGCGAAATCGGTGGAGTTCTTGATCCGGGTGCCGGCCCACAGCCCCAGGGCCAGGGTGCCCAGCAGGTAGAGCACGACGAAGACAATCAGGGTGGTGTTCATGCCGGAATGCTGCAGCAAGGTGGGTGACGACGGAGCGGCGGCATTATCGATGCCCCCACGGGCCAAGCAAGCCTCAGGCCCGGCGGCTGCCGGCGCTCATTGCGGCCATTGCGTCCACAGCTGGGTCAGCAACAGGCCCGCCACAAAGCCCACCGCCGCGAACAGCACCGCCTGCAACAGACGGTTGGTGCGGCGTTGCTCGGCCAGCAGGGCCAGCACTGCCGGGTCGGGCTGGCGCCCGCGCAACAGGGCCTGGTGAACCAGCCGCGGCAACTCGGGCAGCAGCTGGGCATAGCGCGGGGCTTCGTTCTTGAAGCGCTCGGTCAGGCCGGCCCAGCCGATCTGGCGGTGCATCCACTGCTCGAGAAAGGGCTTGGCGGTGCTCCACAGGTCGAGCTCGGGGTCGAGCTGGCGGCCCAGGCCCTCGATATTGAGCAGGGTCTTCTGCAGCAGCACCAGCTGGGGCTGGATCTCCACATTGAAGCGGCGCGAGGTCTGGAACAGCCGCATCAGCACCTGGCCCAGCGAGATGTCCTTGAGCGGCCGGTCGAAATGCGGCTCGCACACCGCGCGGATCGCGCCCTCGAGCGAGTCGACCCGGGTATTGGGTGGCACCCAGCCGCTCTCCAGATGCAATTCGGCCACGCGCTTGTAGTCACGCCGGAAAAAGGCCAGAAAGTTCTGCGCCAGGTATTCTTTGTCCCAATCCGTCAAGGTGCCGACGATGCCGAAATCCAGCGCGATATAGCGCCCGAAACTGGCCGGCGCCAGGCTGACCTGGATATTGCCCGGGTGCATGTCGGCATGGAAGAAGCCGTCGCGGAATACCTGGGTGAAGAAGATCGTCACCCCGTCGCGGGCCAGTTTGGGGATATCCACCCCGGCGTCGCGCAGGCGCGCGATCTGGCTGATCGGCACGCCGTCCATGCGCTCCATCACCAGCACCGACGGGGTGCAGTAATCCCACACCATCTCGGGCACCAGCACCAGGTCCAGGCCCTGCATATTGCGGCGCAACTGGGCCGCATTGGCGGCCTCGCGCACCAGGTCCAGCTCGTCATGCAGGTAGACGTCGAACTCGGCCACCACCTCGCGCGGTTTGAGGCGCTTGCCGTCGGCCCAGGCCCATTCCACCACCCGGGCCAGGGTGTGCAGCAAGCGCAGGTCATGCTCGATCACCGCCAGCATGCCTGGGCGCAGCACCTTCACCGCCACCTCGCGGCCATTCTTGAGGGTGGCAAAGTGCACCTGGGCCACCGACGCACAGGCCTCGGGCACGGTATTGAAGTGCTCGAAGACCTGGTCGATGGCTTGGCCGAAGGCTTTTTCCACCAAGACCACCGCCTGCGCGCCCGGAAAGGGCGGCACCCGGTCCTGCAGCAGGGCCAGCTCGTCTGCCACATCCAGCGGCAGCAGGTCGCGCCGGGTGCTCAGCACCTGGCCAAACTTGACGAAGATCGGGCCCAGCCGCTCCAGCGCCATGCGCAGGCGGGCCCCGCGCGGTCGGTCCAGCCGGGCGCGCCGGCCCACCGTGGCTACCCGCACCAGCACGCGCACCCAGCCCTGGCGGAAGCCGGACAAGGCCACCTCGTCCAGGCCGAAGCGCAGCACCGTCAGGCCGATATAGATCAGCCGAAGAATCTGGCCCATCGGGATGGCCTAGGGCTTGCCGGCCCGGCCGGCCACCAGCGCAGCGCCCTGCACGGCCGATCGCAGGGCGCGCGCCAGGCCGCCACCGATGCGGTGCAGCTCATGCGCCACGGTGGGGCCGAACAGTCGGTGCAGGTCGTCGGCCACCTCCCAACGCAGGTTCTTGAGCAGCCAGTCGACATCGGCGGCCAGGGCCGCATCGCCCTCGACCACCAGGCCCGGCATCTCGCCCGACATCAGCTTGAGCGCCAGTGCGGCCGGGTTGCCGGCGTCCAGGCGCACGCTGAGCTGGGCCTGCACCGGGTCGCGGCACCATTCCACCAGGCCGGCCGGCGTGACCGTGAAGGCCAGGGACGGGGGCGTCGGCAACAGCCGCGGCCAATCCTGCAGGTCCAGGCGCAGCACCCGGCCAGCATGCGGCACGAGACGCTCACGCGCCTGCGGCTCAGCGGCCAGCACATGGTTGACCACCAGCACCAGCCGGTCCATCAGGGCAGGCGCCAGCAAAGCATTCAAATTCGGCAACATCGCCAGGATTGTAGGCAGCGCGTCCTCCATGTCGGGCGCGCGTGCTCAAACGCGGGCCGATTTGAACGAGAATCCCGCACTTCGCGTGTCCGGCATTGATGTTGCAGGCACTACAGGCTCCCAAGAAATTCCAACCCTCGCAAGTACCGCGGTGGCCACGGTCCGAACCCGTGCTCGCATCCGTATCCTGAGCCCCGATGTTCGAAACCTACAGCAGCCGCAGTTTCAGCAGCGCCCCACAGTCGATCACCTCCTTTGTCGCCACCGTGATGGAACCGGCGATCACGGTGCTGGTGTACAGCCTGGCCATGAGCTGGGAGGGCGAGACCATGGGCCGGGCCGACTGGACCCTGTGCGCGCTTTCGCTGGTGCTCACCTGGCCCGGCGTGAACCGCTTCCGCGAGCGGCTGAGCGCCGCCGCAGTGGGCATCCTGGGCTCGTGGATCACACTGCTGGCCATCCTGGCAGGCTTTGGCTTCGGCACCAAAAGCCTCTACTTGTTCGACCGTGAAGTGCTGATCTTCTGGGCCATCGTCACCCCGATCGTGCAGCTGATCGCGGTGCGGCTGGGCTTCCGATACCTGCGCTACCAGGCCCGCCAAGCCAGTAACCGGCGCGAGGCGGTGGTGATCGGCGCCGGCGCCCTGGGCGTGAAGGTGGCCCAGGCGCTGTCGGGCAGCATGACCTCGGGGGTCGATTTCGGTGGCTTCTTCGACGACCGGGGCGACAGCCGGGTGCACGCCGACACCACCGACCGGCGCCTGGGCCGGCTGGCCGACGCGGCGCCCTACATCCGTGCCCACGGCGTCAAGGAGGTGTTCATCACCCTGCCGCTGGGCTCGCAGCCGCGCATCATCGAGTTGCTCGAGCACCTGCAAGGCACCACCGCATCGGTGTATTTCGTGCCCGACGTGTTCGGCATCAGCATCATCCAGGGCCGCCTGCAAGACATGAACGGGGTGCCCGTGGTGGGCATCTGCGAAACCCCCTTCACCGGCACCCACCGCCTGATCAAGCGCATCAGCGACCTGGTGCTGGCCAGCCTGATCCTGGTGCTGATCTCGCCGGTGATGCTGGCAGTGGCCATTGGCGTGAAGCTCAGTTCCCCCGGGCCGGTGATCTTCAAACAGCGCCGCAACGGGCTGGACGGCGAGGAGATCACGGTCTACAAGTTCCGCTCGATGACCACCATGGACAACGGCTCGGTGGTCAAGCAGGCCACCCGCGGCGACCCGCGCGTCACCCGCTTCGGTGCCTTCATCCGGCGCAACTCGCTGGACGAGCTGCCGCAATTCATCAATGTGCTGCAGGGCCATATGAGCATCGTCGGCCCGCGCCCGCATGCGGTGGCGCACAACGAGATGTACCGACAGCTGATCAAGGCCTATATGGTGCGCCACAAGGTCAAGCCCGGCATCACCGGCTGGGCCCAGGTCAATGGCCACCGCGGTGAGACCGCTACCATCGAGAAGATGCAGGCCCGGGTCGAATTCGACCTGGAATACCTGCGCAACTGGACCCTCGGCCTGGACCTGGTGATCATCCTGCGCACCATCAAGACCGTGCTGTTCGACAACCAGGCGCATTGACCGCGCCCCGGCCCGGCGGCACCCGAGCGCCAGCGCCCCGTGCCGTAGCCGCCCCCTGACCTGCCCATGAAAGCCTGCCCCATGATCCTGCCCCCCAAGGCCGCAGCCGCCACGGCCCGGTCACGACCGCCGCTGGCCCATACCCTGGGTTGGCTGAGCTTGCTGCTGGTGGGTGCGGCCCCGGTGGCCCTGGCGCAGAACCAGCCCTACTACCTGGGCCTGTCGCAGACCCTGAGCCACGAGTCCAACCTCTACCGCATCGGCGACCAGCAGGTGCTGCCGGCCGGCCTGAGCAAGGCCGACACGGTGTCGAGCACCGCGCTGTTCGGCGGCATAGACCAGGCCTTCGGGCGCCAGCGCCTGAGCGGCAGCGCGTCGCTGCGGGCCAACCGCTACCTGGGCAACAGCCAGCTCAACAACCAGGGCTACGGCCTGAACCTGGCGCTCGATTGGGCCACGCTCGACCGCCTGTCGGGCACGCTCAGCCTGGGTGCCAGCCAGAACCTGACCCGGTTCAATGAAATCAACAACACCGGCACGCTCGAAACCCAGCGCAATGTCGAGCAAAACCAACAGATCGATGCCAAGCTGCGCCTGGGGGTGGTCACGCGCTACACCGCCGAAGCCAGCTTCGGGCTGCGCCAGCACCGCTATTCCGCCGCGTCTTATGCGCGTTATGAATATGACCAGCAGAGCGCCTCGCTGGGCCTGAGCTACCGGCCCAGCAATCTGCTGGCGCTGGGCGCCGCGGCCCGCCTGACCCGGCTGGACTACCCGCGCTACCGCAACCTGGGCAACGGCGCCTTCGAGGCTGACCGGCTCGAGCGCAGCGACATCGACTTCACCGCCACCTGGCAACCCAGCGGCAACAGCACGCTCAACGCCCGGCTCAGCCCCACCCACAGCCGCTACGACCGCAACACCGACACCGACTTCAGCGGTCTCACCGGCTCGGCCAGCTGGGTCTGGCGCGCCACCAGCAAGGTCAAGCTCACCAGCCTGCTGTCGCGCGACACCGGGCAGAGCTATGACGCCCTCAACCAGGGCATCCTGTCCACCGGCAGCGTCGGCTACAGCCGCACCACTACGGCCCTGAAGCTGCTGGCCGACTACGAATTCAGCGCCAAGATCACGATGAATGCCTTCCTCACCCAGGCCCAGCGCGAGCTGGACCGCAGCTTCAACCAGGCTGGGGCCAGCATCGTCGAGCGCGGGTCTGACAACGCCACCACGCTGGGGTTGGGCGCCAAATGGGCGCCGCTGCGCAGCCTGCAGTTGGGCTGCGATCTGAATGCCGAGCAGCGCCGCAGCAGCAACCCGGTGCTGTCAACCCCGCTCAGCGCCAACAGCCTGAGCTGCTTCGGCCAGTTTGTGCTGCAGTAAGGGCCGGCCGCATGCCCACCATCCTGCTCACTGGGGCCACCGGTTACATCGCGTCCCACACCTGGCTGGCCTTGCTGAGCGCTGGCTTCCAGGTGGTGGGGCTGGATGATTTCTCGAACAGCTCACCCGAGGTGCTGACGCGCCTGCAGGCGCTGGCCGGCGCCGCCCCAGTGTTCGAACGCGCCGATGTCTGCGACGGCGCAGCCCTGTCGGGCATCTTCAGCCGGCATGCGATCGACGCGGTGGTGCACTTTGCCGCCTTCAAGGCGGTGGGCGAGTCGGTCGCCCAGCCCCTGGCCTACTACCGCAACAACCTGGGCGGCCTGGTCAACACCTGCGAGGCGATGCGCGCCGCCGGCTGCCACCGCCTGGTGTTCAGCAGCAGCGCCACGGTCTACGGTGACCCGCAGCGCCTGCCCATTACCGAGGACAGCCCGCTGTCGGCCACCAACCCCTATGGCCAGACCAAGCTGATGGGCGAGACCCTGCTGCGCGATCTGGGCATGGCCGACCCGCAGTGGCAGACCGCCTGCCTGCGCTACTTCAACCCGGTGGGGGCGCACGAGAGCGGCGCCATCGGCGAAGACCCGCGCGGCACGCCCAACAACCTGATGCCCTATGTGGCCCAGGTGGCCGTGGGCCGGCGCGCCCGGCTCAACGTCTATGGCAATGACTACCCCACGCCCGACGGCACCGGCGTGCGCGACTACATCCATGTCAGCGACCTGTCCGACGGCCATGTGGCCGCACTGCGCCACCTGCTGGACACACCCGGCAGCTTCACCGTCAACCTGGGCACCGGCCGCGGCTACAGCGTGCTGGAGCCCAGGTTGATGGTGAAGCTGCCAGGTGTGTCCAGCAGGTGGCGCAGTGCGGCCACATGGCCGTCGGCCAGGTCGCTGACATGGATGTAGTCGCGCACGCCGGTGCCGTCGGGCGTGG
>JANNZD010000414.1:0-9298 GCA_031410435.1 Betaproteobacteria bacterium
CTCTCCAGCGCGCGCAGCCGGCCGCTCTCGCACAGCTTGACCAGCATGCGGTGGGTCATCGACACCGTGGCTTGCTGGCCCGCCCCGTAGGTGAAGACAAAGAAGCTGCGGCCGGCGCTGACATGGCTCAGCCGCGCCCTGGCCCAGCTGCCCTGCAGTTGCAACTCGTAGCCGAAGCCGAGTTGCACATGGTCGGCCAGCGATTTGCCCCGGGTCGGTTCGATCGGCTCGGGCGCCGGCAGGCCCTCGATGTCGATGTCCACCGCCGTCAATTCGGGCTCGGCCGCGCGCTCGTTGTTGACCCGGCCGGCCCAGTCGACAGCGGCCTCGTCCAGCAGGCCGACGGCCCGGGCCTCGGCCGGGCTGAAAGCGGCGGGGGTGGCCGAGGCCTGCAGGGCCTTCTGCGCCGGGCCGACGGGCTGCGCGGGCATGTCCTGCGCCGACGGCACCCGGGTGGCCAGGGCCTGATCCAGCCGACGCGCCAGCAGGTTGTGCTCCAGCGTGCTCTGCGACTGGCCCTTCAGCGACTCGGCATGGGCCGGCAGCAGGCGTGCAAAGAACTGGCGCCGGTCGGCGTCGGGGCAGCCGATCTGGTCCAGACCCAGGTTGAGGTCTTTCATCAGCTGGGGCAGTTTGCGCAGGAACTGTTGACGCCGCTCGGGCGAGCCCTTGGGCTGCACGCTCAGCACCAATTCGCGCCCAGCGTCGCGCAGGCGCTGGGTCAGGGCGGCGTCATTGCCCTCGGCCAGCGCCGCGTGGGCGATGGCGCGGCTCCAGGTCTTGCCCAGGAAATCGTGCAGATAGCCCGGCAGCGGCAGGTCCTGCATCGCCTGCTGCAGGGCCTGTTCATAGCGCTGGTGCACCTGCAGCACCCTTTCCTTGTGGGCCAGCACCTGGTCGGCATGGCCCAGGGCCTGCAGGCGATCGCGCGACTGCGCTGCGATGAAGGCCTCGAGCGCGGCCAGTTTGTCCTCGTAGACCGCGATCTGCTCGAAATCGCCGTCCACCACCTCTTGCACCAGATCGGCCACCCGGGCCAGCAGGGCCAGGCCTTCGGCATCGGCGAAGTCGTCCACCGCCGTGCCCAGCGAGGCGATGCGGTTGATGAAGCGCCGCACCGGATGGCGGCGCGACGAGAAGAAGCTCTTGTCGCCCAGGGCGGCGCGCAGCACCGGCAATTGCAGCCGGGCGATCTGTCGCGCCACCTGGGGCGGCACCTTGCTGTCCGACAGGATCTGGTCGAACAGGCCGGCGATCACGTCGATCACCATGTGGTCCAGGCCCCCCGACGCGGCCTGGCGCAATTCCTCGCGGTGGGCCAGGATCAGGTTGGGTGCGGCCAGGCGGGCCACCAGCCGAGCGGCGCCCGGGGCCAGGCCGTCGCTGTCGCTGTCGCAGGCATCGGCCGCGCCGTCGCCCTGGTAATCCTCGTCGTCGTCGTCCGACCCGGGGCCGCTGTACCTGGCCAAGTGCTGCGCGACGCCAGATCGGGCCAGGCCCGGACGGGCGGACGGCCCCGGCATGGGCGCCGGGCCCTTGCCCGACCGGCCGGCCAGGCGTCGGATCAAGTTCATCATTTCACCATCGACCCGGCCCAAGGAGGGCGCGGGGCCCGGGCCGCGGGGCGATGCGAACCCGCCGCGCGGGCCACTGGCGTCGGCCAACCGGCCTTGGCGGCTGGGCAGCGCGGCGGTGTACTCGCTGTCAGGGCCGGGGTCCGCCGCCAGGCCGGCATGCAGCGACCCTGCGCGCGAGGCGGTGTGGCGCAGCGCCAGCCCAGCCGGCCGGATACCGGCCTGGCGCATGTCAGCCACCACCTCGCCGTAGGTCTTGCGCATCGCATGGGCCAGCGACCGGGCGATCTCGGTGCTCAGCACCTTGCGCACTTCGGGCCGGTCGGACACCGCTTCGATGGCGCGCAGCATGGCCTGGCCGATCACCTCGGCGCGCAGTGGGTTGCGGTCGTGGTCCACTGCGCCCAGGCCCATCAGGGTGCCCATATAGGCATCCAGCTCCCGGATCTCCCACTCGCAGGCGTGGCTGATCTCCAAGGCGAAGCGGTCGGCACTGATCTGCAGTTCGACCTCGTGGTCCTCCACCAGGGTCAGCGAATCCCAGCGGGCCGCCAGCGCGTCCGCGCTCGGCGCCGGGCCGGGGCTCGGGCTCAGGCTGCCGGCCTGGCGCGCCACGTCGGTGTCGAGCGCCTCATTGAAGACCAGCGCAAAGATCGCCAGCTTGCGGTTGAGCTCGTACTGTGCGCCCAGCAGCGCGTCGCGCTGCAGCACTTGGTGGGTGGCCAGCGCGGCCAGGCCCAGGCTGTCGACGGTATGTTCCGCCGCCGTGCGCGCGGCCATGCGGATGCGCTGAACGGCGCTTTCCAGGTTGGCAGGCAGGCGGGGTGGTGGGGTCAGGTCCATGGGCTTGCGCAAAGGCCGTACCGGCCCCGGCCGGGCTGGCCAGGCGGTCGCGATTCACCTCTTCACCCCAGGGCTATCGGCAGGCGGCGCCGGAACTTGACCCGGGTCGCCACCTGCGGACGCGCGCGGCCTACTTGCGCAGCGCGTCGCGGATCTCGCGCAACAGCAGCACGTCTTCCGGGGTGGGTGCGGGCGGCGCCGGCGGGGCCGGCGGCTCGGCCTTCTTCAGCGCATTGATCTGGCGCACCATCAGGAAAATGATGAAGGCCAGGATCAGGAAGTTGATCGCCACCGTGATGAAGTTGCCATAGGCCAGCAAGGGCACGCCGGCCTTGCTGAGATCGGCATAGGTCATCGCGCCCTTGAAATCGGCCGGCGGATTGCCCAGCAGGATGAAGTAGTTGCTGAAATCCAGCCCGCCGAAGATCTTGCCGACAATCGGCATGATCAGGTCCTTGACCAGCGAATCGACGATCTTGCCGAAAGCGCCGCCGATGATCACGCCCACGGCGAGATCCATCACATTGCCCTTGAGGGCGAATTCCTTGAACTCACTGCTGAAACTCATCATGTCTCCTCGTTGCGTCGTTGTGTCAATGCAGGCCCAGGGTTTTGGGCCCCGGCGCAGTATCGCCAGCGCGATGTAGACGTCAATCCGGTCCCACCTGTAGCAGTGGGCCGTTTGCGGTCCGCTAGAATGCCGGGTTGACCCTGAGTACATCCGCCGCCCGTGCAGGGCGCACTACAAGAGGATTTCCATGAGTGATGCCATAAGCGAGGTCACCCGCGCAGGCGCGAGTGAGAGCCCAACTGCCGGCGCCGTGGACCAAGGCCGGCGCACCTGGGTGGCGATCACAGCCGGTGCCGGTGCGATCGGCGGCGTGGCCGTGGCGGTGCCCTTCATCAGCACTTTTGCGCCGTCCGAGCGCGCCAAGGCCGCCGGTGCCGCCGTCGAAGCCGACATCAGCGCCCTCAAGCCGGGCGAAAAAATGACGGTTGAATGGCGCGGCAAGCCGGTCTGGATCGTGCGCCGCACGCCCGAGCAATTGGCCGCGCTCAAGAAGCTCGACAGCCAGCTGGCCGACCCCGATTCCAAGCGCAAGCCCGAAGAGCTCACGCCGGCCTATGCGCGCAATACCGTGCGGTCCATCAAGCCCGAGTACCTGGTGGCGGTGGGCATCTGCTCGCACCTCGGCTGCTCGCCCAGCGAGAAGTTCACGATGGGTGCGCAACCCTCATTGCCCGATGACTGGCAGGGCGGCTTTCTCTGCCCCTGCCATGGCTCCACCTTCGACATGGCCGGCCGGGTGTTCAAGAACAAGCCCGCACCGGACAACCTCGAAGTGCCGCCGCATGTCTACCTCAGCGACAGCAGGTTGCTGATTGGCGAAAACAAGAAGGCCTGAGAACCCCACCGACAACAGAGGTCGACATGGCAGATTTCAAGACGGCTCCGGCCGACGCGCCCCTGGGCGTGAAGTTCATGACCTGGGTGGACAACCGCTTCCCGGCCACCCAGCTGTACAAGGAGCATTTGTCCGAGTACTACGCCCCCAAGAACTTCAACGTCTGGTATTTCTTCGGCTCGCTGGCGCTGCTGGTGCTGGTGATCCAGATCGTCACCGGCATCTTCCTGGTGATGCACTACAAGCCCGATGCCGCACTGGCCTTCGCATCGGTCGAATACATCATGCGCGATGTGCCCTGGGGCTGGCTGATTCGCTACATGCATTCCACCGGCGCCTCGGCCTTCTTCGTGGTGGTCTACCTGCACATGTACCGCGGCCTGATCTACGGCAGCTACCGCAAGCCGCGCGAGCTGGTCTGGGTCTTCGGCTGCTCGATCTTCCTGTGTCTGATGGCCGAGGCCTTCATGGGCTACCTGCTGCCCTGGGGCCAGATGAGTTACTGGGGCGCCCAGGTGATCGTCAACCTGTTCGCCGCCGTCCCCTTCATCGGGCCCGATCTGGCGCTGCTGATCCGCGGTGACTACGTGGTGGGCGACGCCACCTTGAACCGCTTCTTCAGCTTCCATGTGATCGCCGTGCCGCTGGTGCTGCTGGGCCTGGTGGTGGCACACATCATCGCGCTGCACGAGGTGGGCTCGAACAACCCGGACGGCGTCGAAATCAAGACCAAGCGGGATCCCAAGACCCAGATCCCGCTCGACGGCATCCCCTTCCACCCCTACTACACGGTGCATGACATCTTTGGCGTGGGCATGTTCCTGATGGTGTTCTGCGCCATCATCTTCTTCGGGCCTGAGCTGGGCGGCTACTTCCTGGAGTACAACAACTTCATCCCGGCCGATCCGCTCAAGACCCCGCCCCACATCGCGCCGGTCTGGTACTTCACGCCCTTCTACTCGATGCTGCGCGCCACCACCGACCCGATGATCAATGTGCTGTGCGGCATCGTCGGCATCGCCGGCCTGATCTCGCTGCTGGCGGTCAAGGGCAAGGCGCGGATTGCCATCGCGGTGGGCGCGGTGATCGCGATCGCCCTGCTCAAGACCTTCGACGCCAAGTTCTGGGGCGTGGTGGTGATGGGCGGCGCGGTGATCATCCTGTTCTTCCTGCCCTGGCTGGACAACAGCCCGGTCAAGTCGATCCGTTATCGGCCGCGGTGGCACAAGGTGCTTTACGGCATCTTCGTGGTCTTCTTCGTGGTGCTGGGCTATCTGGGCATTCAGCCCCCGTCCGACACCGGCACCCTGGTTGCCCAGATCGGCACCTTGTTCTATTTCGGCTTCTTTCTGCTGATGCCGTGGTGGAGCACGATCGGCACCTTCAAACAGGTGCCCGACCGCGTCACTTTCGCGGCCCACTGACGCAGGAGCGCTCGAAAATGAAGAAAATCCTCGCCCGCCTACTGGCCGCAGCCCTGCTGCTGTGCGGCCTGTCTTCGGCTGCGCTGGCCAATGAGGGCGGCCCTGCCCTGGACAAATTCCCCAAGGACCGGGTCACCGACATGGCGGCGCTGCAGCATGGGGCCAAGTTGTTCGTCAACTATTGCCTCAATTGCCATTCGGCGGCCTATATGCGCTACAACCGGCTGCGCGACATCGACCTGACCGAAGAGCAGATCCGCCAGAACCTGCTGTTTGCCGGCGACAAGGTCGGTGACCTGATGACGGTGTCGATCAGCGCCAAGGACGCCAAGGCCTGGTTCGGCGCCCAGCCACCCGACCTGAGCGTGATCGCCCGCTCGCGTGCCGGTGACGGCGGCAGCGGTGCCGACTACCTCTACACCTATATGCGCACCTTCTACCGCGACGAGACCAAGGCCACGGGCTGGAACAACCTGGTCTTTCCGGCGGTCGGCATGCCCCATGTGCTGTGGGAACTGCAGGGCGAGCAGCGCGCCATCTTCGAGGAGGAGAAGGACGCCCATGACCCGTCCAAGACCCACCATGTGTTCAAGCGTTTCGAGCTGACCAAGCCGGGCTCGATGAACAAGGTCGATTACGACGTCGCGGTGGCGGACCTGGTGGCCTACCTGCAGTGGATGGGTGAGCCCGGCCAAAGCCAGCGCGTGCGCATGGGTGTCTGGGTGCTGCTGTTTCTGTCGATCTTCACCCTGGTGGCCTGGCGTCTGAACGCCTCGTACTGGAAAGACATCAAGTAGTCCCGCCTCAGGCCGCGGGCCGGGTGGCGACACCCGGCCCGGGCCAAGCGCGCAGCGCCAGGCCCTTGCGGCACGCTGCGCGCGTTTGTTTTTGTGTCCCGGGCACCCGCCAGCTCAACCCCCGCGTCAGGCTTCGCCCGGCGCATGCCCAAACAGGAGTCCACCACCATGATGGTGCTTTATTCCGGAACCACCTGCCCCTATTCGCATCGCTGCCGCTTCGTGCTGTTCGAAAAGGGCATGGATTTCGAGATCCGCGATGTCGATCTGTTTGCCAAGCCCGAAGACATCGCGCTGATGAACCCGTACAACGAGGTGCCCATCCTCGTCGAGCGCGACTTGATCCTGTATGAATCGCACATCATCAACGAGTACATCGATGAGCGCTTCCCGCATCCGCAATTGATGCCTGGCGACCCGGTGGCGCGGGCCCGCGTGCGCCTGTTCCTGTTCAATTTCGAGAAGGAGCTGTTCGCGCATGTCAACCAGCTCGAAGCGCGCAGTGGCGTGAAGGTCAATGACAAGCAGCTGGAAAAGGCCCGTTCGCAGATCCGCGAACGCCTGACCCAGCTGGCGCCGATCTTCCTGAAGAACAAGTACATGCTGGGCGACGATTTCTCGATGCTCGACGTGGCGATCGCGCCGCTGCTGTGGCGCCTGGACTACTACGGCATCGACCTGTCCAAGAACGCTGCGCCCCTGCTGAAATACGCCGAGCGCATCTTCTCGCGGCCGGCCTATATCGAGGCCTTGACGCCGTCCGAGAAGGTGATGCGCAAGTAAGCGGGTGTCCATGCCTGGGCAGCCACCGACCAAGGGGTATCCGTGAACAAACCGCCCCCCGCCGACGAGCAGGGCAGCTCGACCCGGCCCTACCTGATCCGGGCACTGCACGAGTGGTGCACCGACAACGGCTTCACGCCCTATGTGGCCGTGCATGTCACTTCGGTGGTGCAGGTGCCGATGGAATATGTGAAGAACAACGAGATCGTGCTCAATGTCGGTTTCGAGGCTACCAGCGGCCTGAAGCTCGGCAATGAGCACATCGAGTTTCGGGCCCGCTTTGGCGGGGTTTCGCGCGACATCGTAGTGCCGGTCGACCATGTGGTGGCCATCTATGCCCGCGAAAACGGCCAGGGCATGGCCTTCCCCATGCCCGCCACGGCCCAGGGCAAGGCGGGGCCCGTGGCGGTGCTGGCGGCCGAGCCCGTCCGCAGCGGCCTTCGCCTGGCACCCAGCCCCGGCAGCGACGGGATCGAGCCGGCCGCCATGGCCGCGCCTGAGCCCGATCCCGACCCGCCCGCCGGCGGCCCGGGTGCCCGACCCTCGCTCAAGCGCATCAAATAGCGGCGGACGCTGATCTGCCGGGTTCTAGAATTCCCTTGATTGACAGGCAGCCGGCTTAGCTCAGTTGGTAGAGCAACCGCCTTGTAAGCGGTAGGTCATCCGTTCGATTCGGATAGTCGGCACCAACCCCCGGCCAGTTGCCGCGCCCAGCTCAGCCGCCCGGGCCCAGCGTCTTCACCCGCACCGGCGGCCCCGGCCAGCCCTGTGATCGCAGGTGCGCGTCCAGGGCCGGCACCATTTGCCGCAGCTTGGCCGACACCGCCCCATTGGTGGCCAGCAGGGTCCAGCCGGTCTCGTCGATCGGGCCGGCCTTGACAAACTGCCACATCGCCTGCGGCAGCAGCGCGCGCACCGATTCCAGCCGCTGTTGCGACTCGCGCAGCCGTCGTGACAGCGCTGCCAGGGGTTCGCTGGCAGCCAGGGCTTGGCCGATCGGCCGTGTGCCGGGCGGCAGGGGCGCGCTGCGGGGGGGCTTGCCAGGAGGCAATGGGGCCATGGGATGGGGTTCCTGCCGGGATCTTGCCCGGATCGGGGCGCATGACGTTCCGGACCGGCCCAGCCGGGCTGCGCCGGCAGGCCCGTCCAGGCCGTTAAAGCCCGATGATAGACTTCCGGACTTTGCCTGGACCGGCCCATGTTGCGCTTTGCCGGGCCGGCCGCAGGTGCATGCCGGTTCTCGGCACCGAGGCCAGAGCGTCTGCTGCAGCGCACTGGCCGGCACTTGCAGCGGTGGGCGCTGGCTCCATCTCCTCCGCGGCGCGGCACCGTGCGCGCGCTTCATCTCCAGACATTGCTGTCCAGCCTCGGCTGCGGCGGTGTCGCCCCCGACTCTGCCCTTCAGACACCGCATGTTGCCCAAGCTTCTCACTTCGATTTTCGGCAGCCGCAACGACCGGTTGCTCAAACAATACCGTCGCGTGGTGGGCCAGATCAATGCCCTGGAGCCCGCCTTCGAGACCCTGGACGACACGGCGCTGCGGGCCAAGACGGATGAATTCCGTCAGCGTGTCAGCCAGGGTGCCAGCCTGGACGAGTTGATGCCCGAGGCCTTTGCCGCAGTGCGCGAGGCGGGCAAGCGCTCGCTCAAGATGCGCCACTTCGACGTGCAGTACATCGGCGGCATGGCGCTGCACAACGGCAAGATCGCCGAAATGCGCACCGGCGAGGGCAAGACCTTGATGGCGACCTTGCCGGTCTACCTGAATGCCTTGTCCGGCAAGGGCGTTCACGTGGTCACGGTCAACGACTATTTGGCGCGCCGTGACGCTGAGTGGATGGGCCGGCTGTACGGCTTCCTGGGCCTGAGCGTGGGGGTCAATGTGCCCGGCCTGACGCGCGAAGAGAAGCAGGCCGCCTACGGCGCCGACGTCACCTACGGCACCAACAACGAGTTCGGCTTCGACTACCTGCGCGACAACATGGTCTACGAGCTGCGCGACCGGGTGCAGCGCGGCCTGAACTTCGCCATCGTCGACGAGGTCGATTCGATCCTGATCGACGAGGCCCGCACGCCGCTGATCATCAGCGGCCAGGCCGAAGACCACACCGAGATGTATGTGCGCATCAACACGGTGGTGCCGGGCCTCACGAAGCAGATCGGCGAGGCCGACCCGCGCACCGGCGAGGGCGTGATCGAGCCGGGCGACTTCACCGTCGACGAGAAAAGCCACCAGGTCACCCTCACCGAGGACGGCCACGAGAAGGCCGAGCAGCTGCTGGCCCAGGCCGGCCTGCTGGCCGAGGGCGCCAGCCTCTACGACGCGGCCAATATCTCGCTGATGCACCATGTGTATGCGGCGCTGCGGGCCAAGCACCTCTACCACCGCGACCAGCATTACGTGGTGCAAGCCGGCGAGATCATCATCGTCGATGAGTTCACCGGCCGGCTGATGACCGGGCGGCGCTGG
>JANNZD010000415.1:0-28857 GCA_031410435.1 Betaproteobacteria bacterium
CCCAAGGCCGCCATCACCCCCAGCAGCACGCCGATCACCCCCGAGACCAGGGTCAGCTGCACGGTCACCCGGGTGCCGTCGGCAAACAACTGGGCGTTGTTGCCGATCGGGTCGGGGGCCAGGGCCAGCGGGATCGCGATCAGCCACAGGATCAGCAACAGCAGCAGCGACGCGGCCAGCATGGTCGCGCTGCTGCGCCGCTGGCGCGACCAGCCGGCAGGCCACAGGGACAGGGCAAGATCCAAGGCGGCTCGCGGCTTATTTGCAGCGGATGTCTTCGTTGAACCACTTCTTGCTGATGGCCGCATAACTGCCGTCGGCCTGGATTGCAGCCAGCGCCTTGCTCAGCTCGCCGGCCAGGCCGGTATTGCCCTTGGCCACGGCCGAGGCGATGCGCTCGACGAAGAGAAAATCGCCCATCTTCATGCCGGCACCCGGGTTGGCCGCGAGTGAGTTCAGCGCCACGAAACGGTCGGTGACCCAGGCGTCGACCCGGCCGCTGACCAGCGCGGCCCGGGCATCGGTATCCTGCGGGTAGTTCTTGACCTCCTTGACCGCCGAGACCTTCTTGACGTTCTCGAGGTAGGTGGTGCCGGTCTGCACCGAGATCACCTTGCCGGCCAGGTCCTGGGCGCTCTTGATGGCGCCGTCCTTGGCGATGATCACGCCGCCCGAGCAGTAGTGCGGCTCGGTGAAGGTCACGGCCTTGGCGCGCTCATCGGTGATGCCGTGCGAGGCGATCACCATGTCCCAGCGGTCCTGGCGCAGGCCAGTGAGCAGCGCGTCGAAGGACAGCGCCTTCCATTCGATCTTCAGGCCCATCTTGGCCACCATGGCCTCGGCCACATCCACCTCGAAGCCGGCCAGCTTGGCGCCCTGGAAATAGTTGAAAGGAGCGAACTGGCCCTCGGTGGCGACGATGATCTTGCCGTCCTTGCGGATCTCGTCGATGGTGCGGGCATCCGCCTGGACCGCCCAGCCCAGCAGGGCGGTGCAGATCAGGGCGGTCTTCTTCAGCAGCGGCAGCAAGGCCATGGCAGGGTGTTCCTTTTCAACATGAAGGGGCCCGCGCTGGCCCCAAGACTGGCGGCATTCTAGGGGCCGGGCTGGCCCAATTCTCAGGATCAACCCGGGTCCAGAAAGTAGCGCTTCAGGCCGGCAAGGATCATCTCTACCGCCACCGCCGTGAGCACCAGGCCCATCAACTTCTCGATCGCCGCCACCAGCGATTCACCCAGCCAGCGCCGCAGGCGCTGGGCCGACAGCAGCACCGCTGTCGACAGCGCCATGGCCAGGGTCAGCGCGCCGATCCAGGACCACAGCCGTTCGGGCTGGCGCGAGGCCAGCAGCAACACCGTGGCCATGGCCGACGGCCCGGCCATCAAGGGCACGGCCAGCGGAAAGATGAAGGGCTCGCGCTGGGCATCGGCGGCATACACCTCGCTGCCGCCGGTGAAGATCATGCGGATCGCGATGATCAACAGGATCACCCCGCCCGCCACCTCCAGCGAACGCTCGGACAGGCGCATCAGCGACAAGAAGCCCTGGCCGCCCCACATGAAGGCCAGCAACACGCCGAAGGCCATCACGCCCTCGCGCAATGCCACCCGGCGCCGACGCTGCGGGGCCACGCCCGCCATCACCGAGATGAAGACGGGCAGGCTGCCCAAAGGGTCCAGCACCAGCAGCAGCAGTACCAGCGCCGACAAGAAGTTGTGGTCCATGCACCGATTGTGGTGCGCCTTGCCCGACCCCCCGCCGCAAGGGCCGGCACTGCGATTAAGATCGCCGCCGCCGCTGGGATTCCGGCCGGCCGGGCTTGCCCGAGCGGATGCAAATCGCCCCGGGCAGACCGCTCGGCAAGGGCCCGACCGGGCCGCCCACCCCAACCGAGTTGCCCTCATGCACCTTTTCCCTGCCCGCATTGCCAGCAGCTTGCTGGCCCTGGCCTGCCTGGCCGCGCCCCTGCAAGCCCAGACCACGGCGGCGGCTGGCAATGCCGTGGCTGGCGTGGTCAAACGCAGCCAGGGCGAGGTGACCATCGAACGCGCCGGCCAGCGCCTGGCGGCCACGCCAGGCACGGCGGTGATGACCAGCGACACCTTGCGCACCGGGCCGGCCAGCGCTGCCGGCATCACCCTGCGGGATGACACCCTGCTGACCCTCGGGCCTGACAGCGAACTGGTGCTCAGCAACTTCAGTTTCGATGCCACCACCCATGAGGGCAAGCTGCTGACCTCGCTGTGGCGCGGCATGCTGCACATGGTCACCGGCCTGATCGCCCGCAAGTCGCCCGAGCAGGTGAATGTGCAGACCCGCACTGTGGTGCTGGGCACCCGCGGCACCGAGTTCATCGTCGAAACCCAAGCCGCCGCCGAGGCCAAATGATGTCGTCAAAGCTGAACCTGCCCTGCCCCGCCCCGGCGGCCCTATCGCGCAGCCTGCAGGGCGTCCTGCTGGCCAGCGCTGTGCTGGCCTTGCTGGCCTGCGCCGAAGTCAAGGTGGCACCGCCACCGCCGCCACCGGTGACCGACCGCATCGTGCTGCTGCCCGAGGCCAATGGCAAGCCCAGCGCGATCGAGGTCAGCACCAGTGCCGGCCAGCGTTTGCGGCTGGACCAGCCCTATGCGGCAGCGCAGCTGCAGGGCGGCGCGCTGCAGCCCAGCGTCACCGATGCTGCCGCCGTGCAGACCCGCTATGGCGCGCTGCTGGCCCAGCAGCCGGCCCGGCCACAGAGCTTCGTGCTGCCCTTCGAGGCCAATGCCACCCGGCTCAGCCCGGCCGCCGAGCCGGTGCTGGCCGAGGTGCGGGCCATGCTGGCCACCCTGCCAGCGGCCGAGATGATCGTCACCGGCCACACCGACAGCGTGGGCAGCATCGAGAGCAACGACCGGGTCTCGCTGGCGCGCGCCGGCGCGGTGCGCGATCTGCTGGTCAAGGCCGGGGTCGACGCAGCCATGATCACCGTGGTGGGCCGCGGCAAGCGCGAACTGCTGGTGCCTACCGCCGATGGTGTGGCCGAAGCCCGCAATCGCCGTGTCGAGATCAAGATCCGGTGACGCGCTGACGGCCCCGTCGGGCACCCCGCCGGTCCGCTATGACCGGGCGATCTACCCGAACTGGGTTCTCGGTCTGCTGGCGCTGTGGACAGCATTGCTGATCGGCCAGGCGCTGGGCCACTACCAGGCGCCGCTGCTGCCGCAAGCCGAACATTGGCTCTATGACCTGCGCATGCGGGCGCTGGCGCCGGCCCAGCCCGACCCCGCCATCGTGATGGTCGACATCGACGAGCGCTCGCTGGCCGAGCATGGACGCTGGCCCTGGAGCCGCTCGCTGTTGGCCGATCTGCTGGCCAAGATGACCGACCCGGGCGGCGCACGCCTGATCGGGCTGGACCTGATCCTGGCCGAACCCGACCCCACCGACGGCCTGGCGGCGCTGCAAAGGCTGGCCGGACGCGCCCCCGACAACGCGCCGCTGCAGGCCGCCGTGGCCCTGCTGGCCCCGCTGCTCGATGACGACCGGCGCCTGACCGACACGCTGCGCCGGGCCCCGATGGTGCTGGGCTTCCATCTGTCCAATGAATCCGGCGCCGCACAGATCGGCGTGCTGCCGCCTCCGCTGGCGCTGCTGTCGGCCTTGAGCCCGGCCGCGACTGCGCTGCCGCGCTGGCAAGGCCATGGCGGCAACCTGCCCAGTCTGCAGGCCGCTGCCATGCGGGGCGCCGGCCATCTCAATGCCATCGTCGACAACGACGGGCTGGTACGCCAGTTGCCGCTGCTGGCGCCCTATGGCGGCGAGTTGCACGGCACGCTGGCGCTGGCCATGGCGCGGGCGCTGCTGATCCAGGCTGCGGCAGCGCCGACCGATGGCACCGACAGCCTGCTCAGCCTGCCCAGCCTGACTTTTGAACCCGCCGACGGGCCCTTGCAGGCGCTGCACCTGCGCGCCGCAGGCGCGGCCGCCGGTGCCGCCCCGGCGGCCAGCGCGCCGGCCAGCCCCGCCGGCTGGCCCAGCCACCTGCGCGTGCCGGTCGATGCCCAAGCCCGGGCCTGGGTGCCCTACAGCGCCGGCGGCAGCGGTTTCGTGCGCCTGTCGGCCACCGACCTGCTGGCCGGCAAGCTGCCGGCCGAGGCCCTGCGCGACAAGATCGTGCTGGTCGGCGTCAGCGCGCCTGGGCTGGTGGACCAGCGTCCGACGCCCGTGGATGCGGCCATGCTGGGCACCCTGGTGCACGCGCACATGCTGTCCGGCATTCTGCAGCAACGCCTGCTGGCCACGCCATCGGCCGCCCCGCTGATCGAAGCCCTGGCCTTGGCCGTGCAGGCCCTGTTGGCCTGGTGGTGGTTGCCCCGGCGCCTGCTGTGGCAGGGCGCCCTGCTCACCTGCAGTGTGCTGGTGCTGGTGCTGCTGGCAGCCGCGGTGGCCTGGGTCTGGGGCGGCTGGGTGATGCCACTGGCCAGCCTGGTGCTGCTGCCCTTGTCGCTGCTGCTGGCCCACAGCCTGCTGGTCTACCGCTATGCCACCGGCGCACGGCGCCAACTGGCTGCCCTGTTCGGCCAGTATGTGCCGCCCGAGCTGGTGCAGCGCATGAGCCGCGAGCCCGACCGTTACACCATGCGCAGCCGCAGCACCGAACTGACGGTGCTGTTTGCCGATGTGCACGGCTTCTCGGGCCTGGCCGAGCACATGCCACCGGCCGAGCTGGGCGCGATGATGAACCTGATCTTCTCGCACCTCACTGACGTGATCCGCGAGCATCAGGGCACCCTGGATAAATACATCGGCGACTCGGTGATGGCCTTCTGGGGCGCGCCGCTGGACGCCCCCGATCACGCCCGGCGGGCGGTGAATGCCGCGCTGGCCATGCGCGAGCGGCTGCCAAAGCTGCATGCCGAGCTGGCCACCCGGGGATGGCCGGCACTCGAGATCAACATCGGCATCAACACCGGCAACATGGTGGTGGGCGACATGGGCTCGCGCCATCGCCGGGCCTACACGGTGATGGGCGACGCGGTCAACCAGGCCGCGCGGATACAGGCGCTGTGCAGCCAGTACGGCCTGGGCCTGGTGATTGGCGACAGCACTCGCCAGGCGGTGGCCGACCTGCTGTGCCTGGCGCTTGGGCATATCAAGGTGCGCGGCCGCGACGCGCCGATCCGGGTCTGGCATCCACTGCGCTTCCACGCCGGGCAGAGCCTGCACGCCGACGTGTTCAGCCGCGAATGGGCACGCATGCGCCAGGCGGTGGAAGGCGGCCGCATCGACGAGGCCCAGACCCTGCTGACGGCGCTGCAGGCCAACCTGGCGCTGCAGCCGCTGTGCCATTGGCAGCGCCAGCAGCTGCGCAGCGGCAAGCCTGCCAAGGCTGCGCCACAGCCGGCGCGCTGACACCCGGCCGGGCCTGCGATCGAGCGCTGCGGGCGTCAGCCGCGCGGATGGTGCCGGGCATGCAGCTGACGCAGGCGCTCGCGCGCCACATGGGTGTAAATCGTGGTGGTGGCAATGTCGGCATGGCCCAGCAGCAACTGCACTGCGCGCAGGTCGGCGCCATGGTTGAGCAGGTGGGTGGCAAAGGCATGGCGCAGGGTGTGCGGCGAGATCGGTACCCGGATGCCCGCGCTCAGCGCATGGCGCTTGACCAGGGTCCAGAACATCTGGCGCGTCATCGCACCGCCCCGGGCGGTGACAAACAAGGCATCGCTGCGCTGGCCGCCCAGGATGGCCTCACGGGCCTGGCGCAGGTAGCGCTCGATCCAATCCTGGGCCTCGCCGCCAAACGGCACCAGGCGCTCCTTGCTGCCCTTGCCCACCACCCGCAGCACGCCGTCATTCAGGCTGACCCGCACGCTGAGCAGATCGACCAGTTCGCTCACCCGCAAGCCGCTGGCATACATCAGCTCGAGCATCGCCCGGTCGCGCAGGCCGAGCGGATGGTCCGGGTCGGGCGCGGCCAGCAGGGCCTCGACCTGGGCCTCGGACAGCAGCTTGGGCAGGCGCATGGGCATGCGCGCCCCGCCCAGCCGCAGGGTGGCATCCTCGGCCACCAGGTGTTCGCGCAGAGCCCAGCGAAAGAAGCGCTTGAACACCGTCAGGCGCCGATTGGCCGTGCTGGCCCGGGTGGCCGCATGGCGGTGTGCGGCATAGGCCAGCAGGTCGGCCTCGGTGCTCTGGTCGATAGGCCGGCCCTGGGTCTGGGCCAGCCAGCGCGCATACAGCGTCAGGTCACGCCGGTAGGCGTCCAGGGTGAGCTTGGACAGGCCGTCCTCGACCCACAGGGCATCGACGAAACGGCCTATCAATTGCCGGCTGGCGGCGGGCAGCGGGGTGTCGGGCTGGTCCATGGCGTTGGCGGCTGCCTGATCCGGGCCGGCCGGCGCAGGTCACTCCAGCTTGAGTTTCTGCGCCTCGACCACCTTCTTGTAGACCTCGAACTCGGCCTTGATCTGGGCCGCAAATTCGGCCGGCGTGTTGGCCACCACAAACGAGCCGGTGCCCTCGATGCGGGCCTTGACCTCGGGCAGCTCGGTGGTCTTCTTGACCGCCGCATGCACCTTGTCGACCACTTCCTTGGACAGGCCCTTGGGCCCGTAGATGCCGTAGTAGGCCATCCGGTTCACCGGCTCCAGGCCCACCTCCTTGAAGGTCGGCACGTTCGGCAACTGGCTCAGGCGCTGCGGCGCGGCCACCACGATGGGCACCAGCCGGCCGTCCTTGATGAAGGGCAAGGCCGACGGCATGTTGTCGAAGATCACCAGCACCTGGCCGGCCACGGTGTCGTTCAGCGCCGGGCCGGCACCCCGGTAGGGAATGTGGGTGATGAAGGTGCCCGACAGGTTCTTGTACAGCTCCATCTGCAGGTGGCCAATGCCCCCGGTGCCCGAGCTGGCATAGCTGTACTTGCCCGGGTTCTTCTTCAATTCGGCCACAAAGCCCTTGTAGTCCTTGGCCGGGAAGGACGGGTGCACCGCGATCACATTGGGTGTGGCCGCCACATTGGTGATGGGCGTGAAATCAGTGAGCGGGTGGTAAGGGATCTTGGGGTTGATCGCCGGGTTGGCGGCCGTGGTGGACACCGTGGCCATGCCCAGCGAATAGCCATCCGGCGCGGCCTTGGCGGTCTCATTGGCGCCCACCGAGCCCCCGCCACCGGCCTTGTTCTCGACCACCAGCACCTGGCCCAGCGCCGGGCCGATCTTCTCGGCAATGACCCGGGCCACGATGTCGGTGGTGCCGCCGGGCGCAAAGGGCACCAGCAGCCGCACCGGCTTGACGGGGTAGGCCTGGGCCAGCGCAGACAGCGGCATCCAGGCCAGGCTGAGCGAGCCCAGCAGAAAGGTCGATCGACGCATGGGTGAAGTTCTCCAGGACACGGGGATGACGACCGGACCCAGCTGAGCCCGGCTGCGGATTGTGTGCTCAGCGCGCGGCCCGCGTCAGACCGGCTGGCCCAGCAGACCGGCGCGCAGGCGGTCGTCGCTGACCTGCTCGCCCACGAAAACACGCAGCAGCGCGGCGTAGAAATCCTCGCCCGGAATGGCGCTGCCCAGCACCCGCCCGTTGTGGGCAAAGACCAGGCCCAGGCCTGGCTGAAAATCCAGGTTTACGGTATCGCCCGAGGCAATCTTGCCCAACGGTTCGAGCAGTGCATCGAAGCGGGCCACCCGCTCGGCCAGCCGGGCCTGCACCTCGGGCGGGTTGTTGCGCTGCACCCCGAGGTGAAAGGCCTTGACAAATTCGGTCGCCGGCACGCCCCAGAGCATGCGGATCTGCAGGCGCTTGGCGCCGGACTGGGCCACGGCGGCGTCGGCGGTGGCCACCCGCTGGGTCAGGTAGAGCGCCGCCGCATAGGCCTTAAAGATGCGCACCGCCCGCAACCCGGTGCCGTTGAGCTGCAGCGCCTGGCCGGCCACCTGGGCGTGGGGCTCGAAGCGCACGCCGCCGATCGGGTTGGTGGGTTCCAGGGCCCAGGTTGGGCCGGCCCAGGCCAGTGCTGACAGCAGCAGCAGTGCCAGCCGGATCGGTCGAAGAAGGTGCATGTTTGGGGATGGGCGAGGATCAGGGCGGGCGGCCGGCCGGCAGACCCGAGGGGGCCGGCATCGGGACCGCAGCTTAACGCGCCAGCCGCCCTGTCGGCTGACCTGGGCGGACATGGGCTCGGGCACTGGCACACTCAGACCCGATGCCCGACCTGCTGATCCTGCTGCCCGACTTTGCCCTGATCCTGCTGGGCTACGGGGTCTGCCACCACACCGCGCTGGGCCGGCCGGTCTGGGACGGTGCCGAGCGCCTGGTCTATTACCTGCTGTTTCCGGTGCTGTTGTTCCAGGCCATCGTGCATGCGCCGATCCAGCCGGCCGACCTGCTGCAGGTGGGTGGCGTGGGCCTGGCAATGTCCAGCTTGGGCATCGGGCTGGCTTTTGCGCTGGCCCGGCTGCCGGGCGTCGACCCGCTGCTGCATGCCAGCGGCGCGCAGACCGCCTTCCGCTTCAACAGCTATGTGGCGCTGGCCCTGGCCGAGCGCCTGGCCGGCGCGCAGGGCGTGGCCTGGCAGGCGCTGCTGGCATCGCTGTGCGTGCCGCTGTGCAATATCGCCGCAGTCTGGCCGCTGGCGCGCCAGGGCGGCCAGGGTTACTTCAAGGAACTGGCGCGCAACCCCTTGATCGTGTCCACGCTGGCCGGGCTGGCTGCCAACCTGGCGGGCCTGCAGCTGCCCGATCTGCTGGCCACCACGCTGCAGCGCATCGGCGCGGCGGCGCTGCCGCTGGGCCTGATGGCAGTGGGCGCCGGCCTGCGCTTCGGCGCGCTGCGCGAGGCGCCCCGGCTGGCGGCCGGCCTGATGGCCATCCGCCATGCGGTGCTGCCTGCCTTTGCGATCACAGCGGTGATCCTGCTGGGCCTGCCGCCGGCCCAGCAGGCCGTGCTGGTGGCGTTCTCGGCCATGCCGACTGCCAGCAGCGCCTATGTGCTGGCCACCCGGCTGGGTGGCAATGGTGGCTATGTGGCCGGCCTGGTCACGCTGTCGACGCTGCTGGCGATGCTGGGCCTGCCCGCCGCGCTGGCCTTGCTGGCCTGGCTGCGCTGAGGCCCCGCATTTCCCTCCCTCGTCCCACCGGAAGACCCCATGAGCGACTCGACCCTCACCGCGCTGGCAGGCCCGGCCCGGCAATCACCGATCAGCGGTGTCTGGCCGGCCCTGCTGACCCCGCTGGACGCCCGGCTGGGCATCGACATCGCCCGTTTCGCCGCCCATGCCCAGGCGCTGCTGGGCGCCGGCTGCAGCGGCGTCACCCCCTTCGGCACCACCGGTGAGGGGCCGTCCTTCAGCGTGGCCGAGCGCCAGGCGGCCATCGACGGCTTGGTCGACGCCGGCGTGCCGGCGGCGCAGATCCTGGTGTCGACCAGTTGCGCGGCGCTGCCTGATGCGGTGGCCCTGACCCGCCATGCGGTGCAGGTGGGCGCGCGCGGCGTGCTGTTGCTGCCGCCCTTTTTCCTGAAGGGCGTGCCCGACGCCGGCATCGTCGATTTCTATGCGCAGTTGATCGCCCAGGTGGATGACCCGCGCCTGCGCATCATGCTCTACAACATCCCGCAGGTGTCCGGCGTGGCGCTGAGCCCGGCGCTGATCCAGACCTTGCTGCAGCGCTTCCCGCAGACCCTGATAGGCCTGAAGGACAGCGGCTGTCAGCGCGACATCTCGCTCGGCTATGCCGACGCGCTGATGCCGCCGCTGCAAGTGTGGGTGGGCAACGAGCCCGACCTGCAGACCCTGGCCGACCGGGGCAGCCTGGGCGCGGTGAGTGGTGTGGCCAACCTGGCACCGCGGCTGGTGGCGCGCTTGGTGCAGGGCGCACGCGCCAGCGACCCGGCCGCCGACCAGGCGCGCATGCTGGCGCTGCTGGCCGTGCTGCTGCGCGGCCCCTGGGGCCTGACCGCCGCCTTCAAGGGCTTGCTGGCCTGGCGCAGCGGGCATGCGGGCTGGCGCCGGGTGCGCGCGCCCTTGCTGGCCCTGCGCGATGACGAGTACGGCAAGCTGGTGGCGCTGTGGCAGGCGCTCGGCATCGACCCGGCCCGGGATTGAGCCCGGCGCAGGCGCGGTGGCTCAGGGCCGGGCCGTGCGCAGGCGCGCCACCTGGGCCGGCAGATCGGACCAGGGCGGTTGGTCAGGGGCGAAGCGCTGGCGCATCCAGGCCGCCAGCTCGGCGATCTGGGCATCGTCCAGCGCATGGCGAAAGGCCGGCATGTGGCCGATCTCCGGAAAGGCCGGCTGCCAGATACCGTCCAGCACGGTTCGCAGCAGGTTGTCGGGGCGGGCGCTGTGCAGATTGGGGTTGAGCGCCAGCGGCTGGTTCAGCCCCAGCACCTGCGGGCCGTCGCCCGCATGGTGGCAGGCACCGCAGGCGCCGTCGAACAGGCGCTGCGCCGGCCCCGGCAGCAGCCCGGGCTGGTTGTCGGCACGCCGCAGCAGGGCCCGGGCCGCCGCAGCCGGCGCGTCTGCTGCTGCGCTGCCCGGCCGGCCCGCCGGCTGCAACCCCACCAGGTAATGGGCCATGGCCGACAGGTCGGCCTCGGGCACACCGGCCAGCTGCCGCACCACCCCGGCCATCGGCCCACCGGCGATGCCATGCGCAGGATGGTGGCCCTGGCGCAGGTACTGCAGCATCGCCGCCTCGGTCCAGGGCACGGGCGAGCGGCCCAGCGCGCCCAGCGCAGGCGCCTCCCAGCCGTCGGCCAGCGCACCGCCCAGGTAGGCGGTCTGCAGGCGCTCGGCGCCCAGCGGGTTGCGGGGCGTATGGCAGGCGCCGCAATGGCCCAGGCCATTGACCAGGTAGGCGCCCCGGGCCCAGCGCGCCGGGTCGGTGCCGGCCAGCGCCACTGGCGGCACGGGCATGGCCAAAGGGCCCGGGCGCAGGTAGAGCGCATTCCACAGGGCCATCAGCGGCCGCAGGCTGAAGGGCAGCGCCAGCCGGGTTTCGGGCGGCTTTGATGCCACGGCCGGCTGCGCCATCAGCCAGGCATACAGGGCGGTCAGATCGGCATCGCTGACCTGGCTGAAGGCGCTGTAGGGGAAGGCCGGGTACAGGTGATGGCCGTCGCGCGACAGCCCTTCGCGCATCGCCCGCTGGAAGGCCGAGAACGACCACTGGCCGATGCCGCTGGCCGGGTCGGGGGTGAGGTTGCTGCTGTAGACCGTGCCGAAGGGCGTGGCCAGGGCCAGGCCACCGGCCAGGTCCGCGCCGCCCGGCGCGGTGTGGCAGCCCACGCAATTGCCCAGCGCGGCCAGCACCCGGCCGCGCTCGACCAGCGCGGCGCCGTACACCCCGGCCGGATCGGCCTGCACCGGGGCGATCGCCGGCCGCCAGCCCAGCAGCGCCGCCGTCAGGCTGGCCAGGCCGCCCAGCAGCGCAGCGGCCAGCCCCAGGCCGCGCCGACGCGGGCGCTGCGGGTCGGCCACCGGTGCGCCATCCGGTGCGCCATCCGGTGCGACATCCGGCGCAGGCGCAGCCAGCGCCAGTGGCTGCGGTGCGCGGCCGGCCGGCTGCAGCGCCGCACGCACCACTTCGGACGTGAAGGGCGGGCTGCGAAAGCGCACGCCGGTGGCATCGAAGATGGCATTGGCGATGGCCGCAGTGCCGGGCACCGAGGCCGACTCGCCCACCCCCAGCGCCGGCTCGCCCGGGCGCGGTATCAGCAGCACGTCCACCACCGGCACCTCGTGGAACTGCAGGATGGGGTAGCTGCCCCATTCGCGGCTGGCCACGGTCTGCTGCAGCGGGTCGATGCGCAACTGCTCCTTCAGCGCCCGGCTGGTGGTCTGCAGCACATTGCCGTGCACCTGCTGAAGCACGCCGCGCGGGTTGACCATCAAGCCGGCATCCTGGCCCACCACCACCCGGCTGACATGCACCTCGCCCGTGCGCACATGCACCTGCACATCGGCCACCCAGGCGGCCCAGGCCGCGCCGAAACCGGGAAACTTGCTGTGCACATAGCGGGCATAGGCAAAGCCCTGGCCGTGCAGCCAGTCGCTGCCCGGCGCGCGCGGCTGGCCCTGGGGTGCCTTGTGCGGGCGCCAGCCGGCGCGCTGCGCGGTGGCCCGCACCAGGTCTGCCGCACGTGCGTCGTCCAGGTAGCGCAGCCGGTATTCGACCGGGTCCACCCCGGCCGCCGTGGCCAGCTCGTCGATATAGCTTTCATGGGCAAAGGCATTGGGCAGGGCCGACACGCCACGCAGCCAGCTGGCTCGCAGGATCGGGGCCATGTCGTTGACGGTGATGCGCTGGTCGGCGTAGGCATAGGGCGGCACCGCCGTGCGGTCGCCCATCTCGAAGGCCTGGGCCAGCGCCGGCACCGTGCCGGTGAGCAGCAGGGCCAGGGTCGGTGCGCCGTTGCTGGGGTAGTGGGTGGCAAAGTCATAGCCCAGCGGACTGCCGTCGTCCGCCAGCCCGCCGCGCACCTGCATCAGCTGGGCCGCGCCCTTGGGCTCCCAGGCATGCTCCTGGGCGCGGCTGAGCTGCACCCGCACCGGCCGGCCCACCGCACGGGCCAGCAGCAGCGCGTCGGCGGCCACGTCGTCGGCGCCGTTGCGGCCATAGCAGCCGGCGGCCTCCAGCCGGTGCACCGTGATGGCCGCCGGCGCCAGGCCGCTGAGCAAGGCCAGGTCGGCACGCAGCACATGCGGGTTCTGCGTACCGGCCCAGACCTCGGCCCGGGCGCCGGCCGGGTCGTCGGACCAGTCGGCCACCGCGCAGGACGGGCCGATCGACGCGTGCAGCTGGTAGGGCCAGAGGTACTGGCGGTCGAATCGCTGCGTGGCCTGGCCCAGCGCCGCGTCCACATCGCCCTGCTGTGCCACCACGCGCGGGTGGCTGGGGTGGGCGCTCAGGGCCTGGGCCAGGTCCTGCAGCGGCGCCACCGGGGTGAACGGCGCCCATTCCACCCGCAGCGCATGCATCGCGGCCTCGGCCTGCTCCTCGCGCTGGGCCACGATGCCGATGAAATCACCGATCACCACGATCTTCTCGATGCCGGGCAGGTGGGCCAGCGAGGCCGGGTCTACCCGCAGCAGCGAGCGGCCGACGAAATCGCCCGCGTCCAGCCCGGCATAGGGCGGACGCACCACCCGGCCGTGCCACATGCCGGGCAAGCGCAGGTCATGCAAATACTCGGCCTGGCCGGTGACCTTGGCGGGCAGGTCGGTGCGCGCTGCCGAGCTGCCGACCAGGCGGTAGTCGGCTTCGGGCTTGGTGGCGACGCCCTCGTCGAGCATCAGCTCGACATGGCGGCCGGCCAGCAGCTGGGCATAAGCAGCGCGCTGGCCCGCCGGGCCCAGCATCTGGCCGTCGGTGCTGCGCAGGGTGTGCAGCGGCACCGACCACAGACCGGCGGCCTCAGCCAGCAGCCAGGCCCGCGCGGTGGCCGCCGCGCAGCGCAGCGGCTGGGCATGGCGCTGGATCGAGGTGCTGGCGATGGTCGGGCCCTGGTTGGGCGCGCGGGCGGTGTCGCCCAGCACCATATCAACGCTGGCCAGCGCCAGGTCAAGCTCTTCGGCCACGATCTGGGCATAGGCGGTGGCCAGGCCGGTACCCAGATCGACATGGCCGGCCAGCGCGGTGGCCCGGTTGTCATCGGCCAGCGCCAGCAGGATTTCCAGGCCCTCGGCCGGGTCGCCGGCCACCACCGGGGGCTGGCCCGGCGCGTGCGGCGGCGGCGCCGGCGGATGGCGCAGCACCAGCAGCACGCCCGCTGCCTGGCGGAAATCATCGCGCTTGCGCCAGGCGGCGCTGCGGGCGGCCATCGTCAGCGGGTCAGGGCTGCTGCGCCGACGGCGCGGCCATGCGCTGCGCGGCCAGGGCCAACGCCGCCAGGATTTCCAGGTGCGACCCGCAGCGGCACAAATGGTGCGACAGCGCAGCCCTGATCTGCGCATCGCTCGGCCGGGGCGTGCGGCGCAACAGCGCCACGCCGGCCATCACCATGCCGTTCAGGCAATAGCCACACTGGGCCGCCTGGGCGTCGATGAAGGCCTGTTGCACCGGGTGCAGCGCAGCGCCGCTGGCCAGGCCTTCCAGGGTGGTCACTTCGCGCCCTGCCACGCCACCCACCGGCAGCGCACAGGCCCGCGCGGCCACCCCGTCCACCAGCACGGTGCAGGCGCCGCATTCACCGAGGCCGCAGCCGTACTTGGGGCCGTTCAGGCCCAGGTCATTGCGCAGGATGGCCAGCAGCGGGGTGGCCGGGTCCAGCCGCAGGGCATGGGCCCGGCCATTGACCCGCAGCTGCAGCGGCACGGCGATCAAGCGTGCGGCCCGGTTCAGCTCAGGCCAACGCGATGTCGGCCGACTGGATGCGCTTCACGCCCTTGGCCGCCATCTGCTTCCAGGCCGCCGCCAGCGAGCCGTTCAGGTCGATCGCGCGGCAGGCGTCCTCGACCACATAGACCTCGAAGCCGGCCTTGCGGGCGTCGAGAGCTGTCCAGCCGACACAGAAATCGGTGGCCAGGCCGGCAACGTAGACGGTCTTGATGCCGCGCGCCTTCAGGTAGCCGGCCAGGCCGGTGACGGTCTTGCGGTCGGCCTCCTCGAAGGCCGAATAGCTGTCCACGCCCTTGTTGTAGCCCTTGCGGATGATCAGCTGGGCGGTGGGCAGCTTCAGGTCCTTGTGCAGGGCGGCGTCATCGGTGCCCTGCACGCAGTGGTCGGGCCACAGCACCTGGGTGCCGTACTTCAGCGTAGTGGTCTCGAAGGGCTTCTTGCCCGGGTAGCTGGTGGCAAACGAGGCATGGCCGGGGGTGTGCCAGTCTTGCGTGACGACGATGTTGGCAAAGGCGGCCGAGATCTTGTTGATCACCGGCACCACTTCCTCGCCCTTGGCGACCGGCAGCGTGCCGCCGGTGACGAAGCAGTTCTGCACGTCCACCACGATCAGCGCGGCGCTGGCGCCGGGCTTGAGCTGGCCGGCCGCCCAGGCCGGCAGCACGGGCAGCAAGGCAACGCCGCCCAGGGACAGCTGTTTGAGAAAGGCGCGCCGGGGGGTCATGGGCTTCATGGGGTGGCTCCGTCAACGGACAAAGTTTGGGTGAGTCAAGGCTGCAACTTCCAGGCCCCACCCTCGATGCGCACCATCACCTGGCTGCGCTGGTCGACCCCATTGTGGTCTGCCGGGCTCATGTTGAAAACGCCCTGGGCACCGACGAAATCGTGCAGGCCTTCCAGCGCATCGCGCAGGCCGCTGCGGAACTCGGGTGTGCCCGGCTTGGCCTTCTTCAGGGCCTCGCGCGAGGCCTGCTGCAGCATCAGCAGTGCATCCCAGGCGGTGGCGGCAAACAGCGATCGGCTGCCCGGGCCCTGCTTGGCCTCGAAGCGCTGCACGAAATCCAGCGCTGGCTTTTTCGACGCATTGGCATCAGGCAATTGCTCGGCCACCAGCACCGGCGCAACCGTCATGTAGCCGCCTTCCAGGTCTTTGCCGCCGACGCGCAGGAAGTCATTGTTGGCCACGCCCTGGGTCTGGTAGATCGCGCCCTTGTAGCCGCGCTTGACCAGCTCGGTGTGGGGCAGCGCACCTGGCGTGCCGCTGGACAGGATGTAGACCGCGTCGGGGTTGGCCGCCAACACCTTGAGCACCTGGGCGGTGACGCTCTGGTCGGTGGGGTTGTAGCGCTCGGTGGCAACGATCTTCAGGCCCTTGGCCGGCGCCAGGGCTTCGACCACCTTGTTGAAGCCTTCACCGTAGCTGTTGGCAATCACCACCGTGGCCAGGGTCTTGGCCTTGGCCTTGGCCATGTGGTCGAGCACCATGCTGGTGGAGATGGTCTCGGTGGGCGACAGCTTGAAGGCCCATTTGCGCACCCCCTCCTGCGGCGTCACGATGGCGCCGCCACCGGCCAGCGAGACCATCGCCACCTTGGCCGTGCCGGCGATCTCCACCACCGCCAGCGAGGCCGGTGTCAGCGACGGGCCGAGGATCAGGTCGACCTTGTCCTCGGTGATCAGGCGCTGGGCATTCTTGGTGGCGGTGCCGGTGTCGGTGGCATCGTTGAGGATCGTGATCTTGAGTTTTTCTCCGGCCAGCTCGGCCGGCCAGAGCCGGATCGCCTGCTCGGCCGGGATGCCCAGCGATGCGCCCGGCCCGGTGATGGAGACGATCACGCCGATGTGGATCTCGGCGTGCGCAGTGCCGGCCGAAGCCAGGCCACTGACCAGCAGGGCCAACAGGGAGCGCATCAGGCGTTGCGACGGGCGGGACGGGGTCGGATTCTGCATGGCTGGGGGTTCCGGCTTGGGTGGAGGGTCAGGCGGGTTGTCAGTTGGGGCTGACCGGGGAGGCTTCGGCCGCCAGGGCGGCCTGCACCAGGCGGCGGTACTGCAGCAGGGCCGAGTCCATCGCCAGCGGCAACATCATGCGCTCGGGATCTAAGGCGATGTTGCGGGCCTGGGCGGTGATCATGTCGCGGTCCTCTTCAAACGCGCCGAGCAAGGCATCGAAGATGGTCTCGGTCAGGGCCCGGTCGCCCTGGTCGACCGGATGCGACTGCTGGAAGAAGTAATGCGTGCTGATCTCGGTCTCGGGGGTCAGGGTCTGGCAGCTGTGCAGGCGCACGCTGCGCGCCGGGTCATCGGTATCCACCCCAGTGGGCCGGCCGCCGCTGTGCATCAGCAGCGTGCCGGGCAGCAAGAAGTCGTAGATAAACCAGCGGTCGAGGTTGCTGTCGAAGCTGCGCATGCGCCGGTAGAAGGGCGGCGGCGGCACGTCGTTGACACGCCGGGTGACGCGGATGCCGCGCGGCACCGCCTCGATCTCGGCGCGGGCCTGGGCAATCGCCGTGCTGCCGCCCAGGGTCTTCTCGTGCACATAGCTGAGGTGCGAGAAATCCAGCAAGTTGTCGCAGATCAGCAGGTAGGGCGTGGCGTAGTGCATGTAGCCCGGGATGTTGCGCCAGTCGGGGTGGTCGCAGCTGAAGTTGTCGGGCAGCTGGGCGTCGTCGGCCAAGGCCGGGTCGCCCATCCAGACGAAGACCCAGCGGTTTTTCACCCGCACCGGGTAGTGGCGCACCCGGGCCTTGGGCGGCAGCGTGGCCAGGCCGGGGATCTCGACGCAGACGCCCTGGGCATCGAACAGCATGCCGTGGTAGTCGCAGCGCACGCAATCGCCCTCCTTGCGGCCCTTGGACAGCGGCGCATGGCGGTGGCAGCAGCGGTCTTCCAGCGCCGTGACCGCGCCAGCGGCGGTGCGGAACAGCAGCAGCGGCTCACCGATCACGGTGCGCTTGAACAGGCCGTCGGCGGGCACCTCATGGTCCCAGGCCACCACGTACCAGCAGTTGCGGATGAACATCGCTCGGCTCCCTCGGGTTCGTCTACAGCGACAGGTAGGCGCGCCGCACGTCGGCATTGGCGGCCAGCTCGGCCATGCTGCTCTGGTGCCGGATCTGGCCTTTTTCCAGCACATAGGCGCGGTCGCAGACCAGCTCGGCAAAGTGCAGGTTCTGCTCGCACAGCAGGATGCTGACGCCCTGGGCCTTGAGCGCCAGGATCATCTGCGCCATCTGCTCGACGATCAGCGGCGCCACACCCTCGCTGGGCTCGTCGAGCAGCAGCACGAAGGGGTTGCCCATCAGGGTGCGGGCCACCGTCAGCATCTGCTGCTCGCCGCCGCTCATGCGCCCGCCCGGGCGAGCGGGCATCTCGCCCAGGTTGGGGAAGAGCTTGAACAGGGCCTCGGGCGTCCAGTGCGGCGCAGGCCTGCCATCGGGCCAATGGCGCGCGGGCTGGCGGCCCACGGCCAGGTTTTCCAGCACCGTCAGGTCGCTGAAGATGCGGCGGTCCTCCGGCACATAGCCCAGGCCGGCGGCGGCGATGCGGTGCGGCTCGGCGCGGCTGATGTCGCGGCCCAAGAAATCAACCTGGCCGCTGCGCCGCCCCAGCAGGCCCATCAAGGCCTTCAGCGTGGTGCTCTTGCCGGCGCCGTTGCGGCCCATCAGCGCCACCACCTCGCCACGCTGCACCTGCAGGTCCACCCCGAACAGGATCTGCGCGGCGCCGTACCAGGCGCACAAGCCATGGGCTTGCAAAAGAAGGTCGCTCATGGCGCGGCCACAACCTTCTTCTCGAAGGTCTTGCCGGTGCCAAAGTACACCGCCTGCACTTGCGGGTCGTCGCGCACCTGGGCCGGCGTGCCGGCAGCGATCAGCCGGCCACGGGCCAGCACGATCAGCCGGTCGGCATGGGCGAACACCACGTCCATGCTGTGCTC
The DNA here is from genome assembly GCA_031410435.1 of Betaproteobacteria bacterium. Lineage (GTDB taxonomy): Bacteria > Pseudomonadota > Gammaproteobacteria > Burkholderiales > Burkholderiaceae_C > Pseudaquabacterium. Next base: position 18,256 of record JANNZD010000415.1, read on the forward strand.
GGTGAACAGCACGGCCAGCCCGCGCTCGACCACCAGGCGCTTGGTCAGCGCCATCAGCGCATGGCGCTCGGGTGGTGCCATGCCGGCGGTGGGCTCGTCCATCAGCAGCAGCTTGGGGCGGTTGGCCAGCGCGATGGCCAGCTCCACCCGCTTCACATCGCCATAGGCCAGCACGCTGCAGGGCCGGTCGGCCTGCTCGGCCATGCCCACCTGGGCCAGCAGGGCCAATGCGTCGTCGCGCCGGTGCGCGCTGGCGCGCCGCCACAGCGAGAACAGCTGCGCGTCGGCCGAGATCAAGGCCATCTGCACGTTCTCCAGCACCGTCAGCGACGCAAAGGTCTCGGCGATCTGGAAGGTGCGGCCCACGCCCAGCCGCCAGATGCTGCGCGGCTTGCGGCCGATCAGCTCCTGCCCGGCCAGTTGGATAGAGCCGCTGTCGGCCGGCAATTGGCCATTGACCATGTTGAAGGTGGTCGATTTACCGGCGCCGTTGGGGCCGATCAGCGCCAGCAGTTCACCCGGCGCGACTTCAAAACTGACGCCGTCCACCGCACGGATGCCGCCGAACGATTTGCCCAGGTCACGCACTTTGAGCAGGCTCATGCAGCCTTCTTGCGTTCGAAAAGCTGGCCGACGAAGCCGGCGATGCCCTGCGGGAAGGCCAGCACCAGCAGCAGCACGATGGCACCCAGCAGCGCGCGCCAGTAGTCGGTGCTGCGGGCCACGGTGTCCTGCAGCCAGGTGAAGCTGACCGCGCCCACCACCGGGCCGGCCAAGGTCTGCACCCCGCCCAGCAGCACCATCACCAGGCCGTCCACGCTCTTGCCAACCGCCATGCTGTCGGGCGAGATGCTGCCCTTGCTGAAGGCGTACAGGCCACCGGCCAGACCTGCGGCCAGCGCCGCCAGCACGAAGGCCGCCCATTGCACGCGCTGCACATCGATGCCGATGGCGTCGGCCCGCAGCGGCGAATCACGCCCGGCCCGCATGGCCAGGCCAAAGGGCGAGAACAGCACCCGCCGCAGCGTCAGCACGCCGCCGGCCACCAGCGCCAGCGTCAGGAAGTAGTAGGCCGTCTTGTCGGCCAGCCAGGCCGCCGGCCAGACGCCGGTCAGGCCATTGCTGCCGCCGGTGACGTCGTCCCACTGGAAGGTGATGGACCAGACGATCTGGGCAAAGGCCAGCGTGAGCATCGCCAGATACACGCCCGACAAACGAACGCAGAACCAGCCGAAGACCAGCGCGCCCAGGCCGGCGGCCAAGGGCGAAGCCAACAGCGCGGCTTCCATCGGCCAGCCGGACTTCAGCATCAACAGCGCCGCCGCATAGGCGCCCAGGCCGAAGTAGGCGGCGTGGCCGAAGCTGTGCATGCCGGCCGGGCCAATGATGAAGTGCAGGCTGGCGGCAAACAGCGCGGCGGTGAGCAGGTCGATGGCCAACACCGTGGTGTAGGGGTTGCTGGCGCTGAGCAGCGGCAGCAGCAACAGCGCGGCCAGCAGCACGCCGGCGGCGATCAGCAGCGGCCGGCCGGCCGGGCGCAGCGGCGGCTCCACCGCCGCGGTGTTGCGGGTGGCGGCCTGGGCCCGGCCCAGCAGGCCCCAGGGCCGCCAGACCAGCACCACCGCCATCACCAGAAACTCGGCCACCAGCGTGAGCTTGGAAAAGCTGAAATCCACGCCCCACCAATGCACCGTGCCGACACCCACGCACAGGGCCTTGATCTCGGCAATCAGCAGCGCGGCCACGTAGGCGCCGGGGATGGACCCCATGCCGCCCACCACCACCACCACGAAGGCATCGCCGATGGTCAGCAGGTCGAGGTTGAGCGAGGCCGGCTCGCGCGGCAATTGCAGCGCGCCGCCCAGGCCGGCCAGCATCGCCCCCAACGCAAACACGCTGGTGAACAGCCCCGCCTGGTTCACGCCCAGCGCGCCCACCATCTCGCGGTCTTGGGTGGCGGCGCGCACCAGCGTGCCCCAGCGGGTGCGGGTGAGCAGCAGCCACAGCGCGCCCAGCACCGCCGGGCCCACGACGATCAGCAGCAGGTCGTAGCTGGGGAAGCGCCGGCCCAGGATGTCGATGGCGCCGCCCAGCCCCGGCGCGCGCGGGCCCAGCAGGTCTTCGGGACCCCACAGCCACAGCGCGGCATCCTTGAGCACCAGCACCAGCGCAAAGGTGGCCAGCAGCTGGAACAGCTCGGGCGCCCGGTAGATGCGGCGCAGCAACAGCACCTCCACCGCCGCGCCCAGCGCCCCCACCGCCAGCGCCGCCAGCCCCAGCGCCGGCCAGAAGCCCAGGCTGGCGCCGAGCTTGTCCACCCCGCTGTAGGCGAGATACACGCCCAGCATGTAGAACGAGCCGTGGGCGAAGTTGACGATGCGGGTCACGCCGAAGATCAGCGACAGACCCGCCGCCACCATGAACAGCGAGGAGGCCCCCGCCAGGCCGTTGAGCAGCTGAACAAGAAGCGCGGAGAGTGTCATGCGCGAGGGGTACCCACCAATCAGACGCGCCGTGAAGGCGTTAGCAAGCAGTCGCCGCGGAACCGGCTTTGCCGGGCCGCTGGCGGCGCCCCCGGGGGGGAGCGCCGCAGGCGCTACGGGGGGCCTTATTCCGGGCGCAGCTTCTTCACTTCGGCGTCAGAGGGCTGGTACTTCGATCCATCGAGGTAGACATAGTCCACCATCGTGCCCTTGCCCTTGTCGTTCTTAGTCTTGCCCACATAGGCCCCCATGGTCGACTGGTTGTCCTGGGCGCGGTAGGTGGCATTGCCGAAGGGCGTCATCACCTCCAGGCCCTTGAAGGCGGTGATCAGCTTCTCGGTGTCGGTGCTCTTGGCCTTGCTGATGCCGGCCGCCAGGCTCTTGATGGCCGAGTAGCCGACGACAGAGCCCAGGCGCGGGTAGTCGTTGAACTTGCGGTGGTAGGCCAGGAAAAAGGCCTTGTGCTCGGGCGTCTGGATGCCGTACCAGGGGTAGCCGGTGACGACCCAGCCATTCGGGGTTTCGTCCTTCAGCGGGTCCAGGTACTCGGGCTCGCCGGTGAGCATGCTCACCACCTCGCGGCCCTGGAACAGGCCGCGGGTATTGCCCTCGCGCACGAACTTGCTCAAGTCCGCGCCGAACAGCACGTTGAAGATCGCATCTGGCTTGGCATCGGCCAGGGCCTGCACCACGCTGCCGGCATCCAGCTTGCCGAGCGGCGGCGCCTGTTCAGCGACAAACTCGACATCCGGCTGAGCCGCCTTGAGCAGGGCCTTGAAGGTGGCCACCGCGCTCTGGCCGTACTCGTAATTGGGGTAGACGATGGCCCAGCGCTTTTTCTTGAGCTTGACCGCCTCGGGCACCAACATCGCGCTCTGCATATAGGTGGACGGGCGCAGCCGGTAGGTGTAGCGGTTGCCGCTGCCCCAGACGATCTTGTCGGTGAGCGGCTCGCTGGCCAGGTAGAAGAATTTTTTCTGCTTGGCAAAGTCGGTCAGCGCCAGGCCGATGTTGGACAAGAAGGCGCCTGTGAGCACATCCACCTTCTCGCGCGAAACCAGTTCTTCAGCGGCGCGCACTGCGTCGCCCGGGTTGCCGTTGTCGTCGCGGGTGATCAGCTCCAGCTTCTTGCCGATCAGGCCGCCAGCGGCATTGATCTCTTCGACCGCCAGCTCCATGCCCTTCTTGTAGGGCTCCAGAAAGGCCGGCTGCACCTTGTAGCTGTTGACCTCGCCGATCTTGATCACGCCCTGGGCCTGGGCGACAGGGGCGGCAACGGCGGCCAGGGCAACAAGACTGAGCAGGGTTCTGCGGATCATGGAGGCGTCCTCGAAAGGTGACTGGAATGGAGGGAACGATAAATGGGTGGGGCAGATCGCAGGCAGCTGCGATTAACGCAGCCCGTCCTCGCCCTTGATCTCATGCGCCTGCAGGCCGCCGATGCGGGCCAGCGGCCGGCCGCTGTCGGTGACGACCACCGCCACCAGGATCTCATGGGCGCGCGGCGCATCGCCGATGCGGGCCTCCATCGCGTCGAAGTGGCTGCGCACGAAGGCCGCGTCCTTGTGGCCCAGCGGCACGTCGATGGCGGTGCCCACGCCGCCCTGCTTCTTGGCCGACGGCACCAGCGCGGCGCCATGTTCGACCGCCTTGCGCAGCGGCGCGCCCAGCTTGGGGTGGAGGATGGCGGCGGCATGCTCCAGCTCACCGGCCTCGCCGACGATCGCCGCCTTGCCGTAGCTCTGGGCCTGGCCCGGGGTGATGCCCAGGGCGGCCACGCATTTGTCGCCCAGCAGGCCGCCCAGCTCCTCGCCGATAGCGATCAGCGCATCCAGGTTCTGGGCATAGGCGCCGGCATGCGGGTTGGTGATCACCGCCATCGCCAGCGCGCGGCGGGTGGGTGGCGTGATGTCGCGGCCCATCTCGCGGTGGATCTCGTCCACCTGGACCACGAGTTTGCGGATCTCGGCTGTCATCGCGGGGTGCTCCTCAAGGCGTTCATCAGCGCAGACCGTTCCATTGGGCGATGGCGTCGGCCGCCAGCCCGCCGACCCGGGCATGCACCCGGGCGCCGGTGCTCATCGCCAGGATCAGCACCATCTCGTCGGCGCGCGGCGCGCCGGGCACGCGCACTTCAAAGGCATCAAAGTGGCTGCGCACATAGGCGGCATTGATGTGGGTGAGGGGCACGTCCAGCGTGGCGCCGGGGCCGCCCACCTTCTTGGTGCTGGGCACGATGGCCAGCGCATTGCCGCTCTGGCCGCCACTCGATATCCCTTGGGCATAGGCGGCGGCATCGCCCTTCCAGCCCAGCAACTCGCGCATTGCATAGCCGCCGGGCACATGCCAAAGCGCGCCATGTTCCAGCTCGCCAGCCGCGCCGATGATGGCGCCCTTGCCATAGCCCTGGATGCTGGTGGCAGGCAGGTCCATCGACGCCAGCAGGCGGCGCGCCATGTCCAGCCCCACGGGATTGAGCGCGGCCATCATCGGCAGGATGTCGGGCTCGTAGCGGCCGGCATAGGGGTTGGTCAACACCGCCACGATGGCGCCCCGGCGCAGCGGCTCGGCCGCGCGCGGCCCGCCCTCGTGGTGGATGTCCTCGACCTGGGTGAAGACGCGGCGGATGTCGATCAAGGTCATGGGCAGGGGATTGGAAGAGACAAAGCAATCATGAGGCCAGGGCGGACTCTAACGACTCGACCGCCGGCAGCCGCAGGAGGGAACCCTGACAGGCCAGCAGGGCTGCCCTGACCAGGCCACGCTGTTGCAGGCGGCGCGCACAGGCCAGGCCCCGTTGCAGGGCGGCCTGCACCAGCACAGGCGGCAGCGTCGCCACCTGCACCGTCACCAGCAGTTCACCGAGATCGCTGTCGTCGCGCAGGCTGCAGGCCGGCCGGCGCTCGATGCCCGGATGGTCGGCATCGACCTGGTTGGCGATCACGGTAGCGGCGGCATCGGCCATCGCGGCGCTGGCAGCCAGCACGGTGACGCTGTCGGCGATGCCGCGCGAATGGCTGCGGCCGCGCCAGCCGCTGGTGGCCACGCCGCGGACCGCATCAGCCGCCTGCACCGTGAAGGCGGCATCGGTGCGCAACGGCGCCGTGGCGCTGCGGGCCAAGGTGTCGGCGTCCAGGTGCGCCAGGTCGGCGAACAGGCCCACCCGCAGATGCGCACCCGGGGCCAGGTGCAAAGCGATGTCGCCGCCGTTGTTGACCCAGGCCCGCCTGATGCCCGGGCGCTGGTAATGCGCGATCAGGGCCTGCGCCACGCTGCCGGCCACTGCGGCCATCGGCGTGAGGTAGCCGTCAGCCGCATCACGCAAAGGCGCACACGCCGCCCACATGCAGCGCGCCACCGGGCCGCGCAAGGGGTTGGCGGCAGGCGCAGCAGCCACCGGCTGGCGCAGCAGCGGCAACTCGGCCACCAGCCCGGCCAGCAGGCCCTGGAACTGGTCCCAGGCGGCGGCGTGGGCGGCGGCCACGGCCGCCATGTCGCCATCGGCGCCGATCACCAGGTCGATCGGGCCCTGCTGCCAATGCCAGCGCCCGTCGGGCAGCCGGGCGCGCTGCGGGCCGCTCATCCCAGCAGGGGCCGCTGCCCCAGTGGAAAGGCATTGCCGGCAGCCGCACCGATGAGGCGCCGCCCCGTGGGGGCACCGTCCGCATGCCAACCACCGGTGGCCAACACCTGGGCCAGTGGGCGCACATAGGCCATGTGGCCGCCCAGCGCCTGGTAGTCGTCCAGGCGCAGGCTGAATTCGATAGGCGCCACGATGGCCGGCGTGGGCACGCTGCCGAAACTGCCGTCAGGCATGCGCAGCACATCCACCATCACCGTGATGCCGCCGCCCGGCCACACATAGGCCGGCGCGCCGCCGCAGGTGACATTGACCAGGCTTTGCTTGATCGCACGCGTCAGCTGCACAGGGTTGTCGGTGACGCCGGCGCGCAAGCTGCCGCCGGCGCCGCCGACGAACAGCACCGTGCACAGCGAGGGTTCGCAGTTCTCGCCGATGCGGCTGACGATGGCCTGCACCGCCGACGGGACAGGCGCCGGCCGCGGCTGCAGCGCCTGATCCAGCACATACCAGGCGGCATGCTCGCCGGTGGTGCTGACCATCAGCAGGCGCTGGCCGGGCCAGGCCTCGGCCTGGTCCCAGGGTTCGAGGATGGACAGCGGATCCTGGATGTCGGTGCCGCCCCAGCCAGTGCCCGGGTTGGCCACCTGGAAGTAGCGGCCCGGCGTGCTCTTGCGGCCGCGGATCTGCAGGCCCGAGGGCTTCATGCCCAGACAGCGGCCGGCCTGGTGCTCGGTGAGCACACCGGTGATGTGATCGTCCACCACCACCACCTCGTCGGCCAGGCCGACGAACTGCTGGGCGAAGATGCCGATGGTGGCCGACCCGCAGCCCACCCGCATGCGCGCCTCGGGCACGCCATTGACCACCGGCGCCCGGCCGGCCTGCACCTGCACCTGGGCGCCGCCGTCGATGGCCAGGTCCACCGCTTGCTTGTTGCCCAGGGCCTGCATCATCTGCACGGTGATGCGGCCTTCCTTCTTGCTGCCGCCGGTGATGTGGTGCACCCCGCCCAGGCTCAGCATCTGCGAGCCGTACTCTGCCGTGCTTACATGGCCCACCACCTCGCCCTGGCAGCGCACATTGGCCTGTTCGGGGCCCAGCCAGCGGTCGGTGTCGATCTTTACCTTCAGGCTGCAGTAGCTGAAGATGCCTTCGGTGACCACCGTGACCATGTCCACCCCATCGGCTACGCTAGAGACGATGAAGGGCGCGGGCTTGTAGTCGGGATAGGTGGTGGACGCACCGACGGCGGTGACGAACAGCGCCGGGTCGTCCTCAGTCGGGCCAGCAGCCCCGGCCGGCAGAAAGGGCACCAGCTCGCCCACCTCACCCGCCTGCAGGTGCCGCTGCACCAGCAGCACCGGGTCGACCCGCAGCAGCAGCCCGCCCTGGTTGGCATAACGGTCGCAGGCACCGGCCTTGCCATCGCTGATCTGGCACAGCACCGGGCAGGCATTGCACTCGATCTTGTGGGCGGCCATGCGCGCATTGCGCGGGGCCGAAGCCCAGGCCGGCTGGCCCGGCGGGCCGGCCGGCTCGCCCAGGCCGTCAGTCAGGTTGTGGCCGTGCTCAGACACTCTGGGCCGCCGCTGGCGCTGGCGCAAAGCCCCAAACCCCGGGGGAACCCTTGCCTTCGGGCACAATCCTGCTTGCTGCGGCGGGCCTTGAATTCATGTAGTGCCTGCTGAACGAATTATGTAGCCGATGCTACATTCAGGGTGCCAGCTCCGCAAGGGCGCGAGGCTTGGCGCCGCCGTCAATGTCGACCGCCCACGCTGCCAAATCATGAGTGCCTTCAACGAAGAAAAAGTCACCTCGGTGCACCACTGGACCGACCGGCTGTTCAGCTTCACCACCACCCGCGGCAGCTCGCTGCGCTTCCAGAACGGTCATTTCACGATGATCGGCCTGCGGGTCAACGGCAAGCCGCTGCTGCGCGCCTACAGCGTGGTCAGCGCCAATTACGAAGAGCACCTGGAGTTCCTCAGCATCAAGGTGGCCGACGGCCCGCTCACCAGCCGGCTTCAGCACATCCAGGTGGGCGACAGCGTGATCGTCGGCAACAAGCCCACCGGCACCCTGCTGATCGACTACCTGCTGCCGGCCCGGCGGCTTTACTTGATGGGCAGCGGCACCGGTCTGGCGCCCTTTTTGAGCATCATCCGCGACCCGGCCACCTATGAACGCTTTGAGCAGGTGGTGCTGGTGCACGGCGTGCGCGAGGTGGCCGAGCTGGCCTACCACGACCACATCACCCAAGTGCTGCCCCGGCATGAGTTCCTGGGCGAGATGGTCAGCGCCCAGCTGCGCTACTACCCCACGGTCACCCGCGAGGCCTTCCGCCACACCGGGCGCATCACCGACCTGCTGGATTCGGGCAAGCTCTTCAGCGACCTCGGCCTGCCCGACATCAACCCGGCCGAAGACCGGGTGATGATCTGCGGCAGCCCTGGCCTGCTCAAGGACCTGAAAGGCCTGCTCGAGCTTCGAGGCTTCAAGGAAGGCAACACCACCAAGCCGGGCGACTACGTGGTCGAGCGCGCCTTCGTCGAGCAATAAAGTCCGGCCCGCTGCAACGCCCCATGGCCCAAGCCCCCCGCCGCAAGGCGCCAGGCCGGCCGCAGGCGGCTGCCGCCCAGGCTGGCACGGCCCCCGCCATGGCCGTCAAAACCCCTAAGGCCGCCAAGACCGGCGCGCGCGAACTGGCCGCCCGCAGCACCCGCGACGCCATCCTGCGCGCCGCCACCAAGGTGTTTGCCAAGCATGGCTTCGCGGGCGGGCGCATCGAGCAGATCTCGACCGCCGCCAAGTCCTATGACCGGATGATCTATTACTACTTCGGCAGCAAGGAGGCGCTGTTCGTCGCGGTCATCGAGGACACCTACCGCCGCTTCAACGAGGCCGAGCAGGCGCTGGCACTGGACATCGCCCAGCCCCGCGCGGCCCTGGGTGAAGTGATCCGTTTCGTCTGGCGTTATTACCAGAAGAACCCCGAGTTCATCACCCTGCTCAACACCGAGAACCTGCTGCGCGGCAAGCATGTGGGCAAGAACCCGCAGGTGCGCCAGTACTCGTCCCCGGTGATCGCCATCACCGACAGCGTGCTGCGCAGCGGCGAGGCCCAGGGCCTGTTCCGGCCCGGTTTGAGCGCGCGGGATGTCTACCTGATGATCGCGTCGATGGCCTATTTCTACCTCAGCAACCGCTTCACGCTATCGTCCTTTCTGGGCGAGGACCTGGAAGCGCCCGCCGCGCTGCAGCACTGGGAAGTCTTTGTGATCGACGCGGTGCACCGCACCGTGGCTGCTGCGCCGCTGTCGCCCGCGCTACCGCCCGGCTGAGCCCGGCCGCTGCAGAATGACAGCTTCGGCCTGCGAGCCACAGGAGCCCTGGCATGCTGCCCCAAGCACTCTACCGACGCCTGGCCGCCGCCCTGCTGGGGGCTGTGGCCCTGTGGCCTGCGCTGGCCACAGCCCAGGCGCCCTGGCCGCTCAAGCCGGCCAAGCTGATCGTGCCCTTCGCCCCCGGCGGCCCCACCGACACCGTGGCGCGCCTGCTGGCCGAGCGCCTGCAGGCCCAATGGCAACAGCCGGGGGTGCTGGACTACAAGGCCGGCGCCGGCACCGTGGTGGGCACCGACTTTGTCGCCAAATCGGCAGCCGACGGCTACACCCCGGGCATGGCCATCACCGCCTTGATGAACAACCCCGGGCTGCAGCCCAGGCTGCCCAATGCCACCATGCGCGACCTGGTCGGTGTGTCGCAGGGGGCGCAGGCCCATTTCGGCCTGTTCGCCCACCCGTCGCTGCCGATGGCCAATGTGGACGAACTGGTGGCCTATGCCAAGAAGTACCCTGGCAAGCTGGGCTATGCCACACCGGGCATAGGCACCGGCACCCACCTGGCCGGCGAGATGCTCAAGCCCATGGCCGACACCGACATGGTGCATCTGCCGTGCAAAGGCAGCGCGCCAGCCCAGCTGGACATGCTGGCCGGCCGGGTGCCGCTGCTGTTTGACGTGCTGTACCCATCCATGCCCTTCGTCAAGGACAGGCGGCACAAGGTGCTGGCCTTGTCCAGCCCCTGGCCGGCGCAGTCCCACCCCGAGATCGCACTGATGGCTGACAGCGTGCCGGGTTTTTCGGCCCTCAGCTTCATCGCCGTGGTGGCCCCGGACGGCCTGCCCCGCGACCGGGCGCGGCGCATCGCAGCCAACACCGGCGCGGTCATGAAATCGCCCGAAATGGCCAGCCGCATGGCCGCACTCGGGCTCGAAGCCGTGGCCTCCTCGCCCGACGACTACAACCCGGTGATCAAGATCGAGATCGACAAAGGGGCCAGGGTGATCAAGGCCGCCAACATCAAGAACGTGGGCATCCATGCCCGCGGGATCGTCGGCATGACGCCGGCCGAGGGCCGCATGCTGATCATGGGCCTGATCGGGCAGGCCAGCCAGCGCAGCAATATCTACCAGCACCGTTGGCGGGTGGGCGATCGGGTGAGGTGGGACAACACCGCCACCCGGCACCGCAGCCG
>JANNZD010000416.1:0-8426 GCA_031410435.1 Betaproteobacteria bacterium
CGCCCTTAGGCAGCTGGTCTACATCGACGCAATGGTGCCTTTGCCGGGCGAGAGCTGGGGCGAGCAGCACAGCGCCGAAATGGTGGCCGCGCGCACCGCAGCTGCACTGGCGAATGACCATGCGCTACCCCCGCCCGACCCGGCCGTCTTCGGCCTGACAGGTGCCGACCGCGACTGGCTGATGCGGCGCCAGGTGCCACATCCCTTCGGCCCCTACCGCGAGCCGCTGCCCTTCGACGGCGCGCGTTGGGCCGGCGTGCCCAGGGCCTTCATCGACTGCACCCGGCCCGCCTACCCCACCATCGCGCCGATGCGCGAGCGGGTGCGCCAGCTGCCGGGTTTTGAGGTGCTCGAGATGCGCACCGGGCACTGCCCGATGGTCAGCGCACCGGACCTCCTGGTCGGCTACCTGCTGGCACTGGCCGGGCGGTGAAGCTTCGCTGCACCAAGCCCCCCCAAGCGGACAAACTTTCCCCGGAGATCAAGACAATGGCAGACCTGGCAAGCAGTGGCAAGTCCGGCAAGGTGGTGATCCGCAACATCGGCCTGCTGCTGTCCGGCGACATCGACCACCCCATTCTCGAGGCCGACACCGTGGTGCTGGTGGACGGCATCATCATCCAGGTGGGCCGCGAGAAAGACTGCGACAGCGCCCGGCCCACCACGCTGATCGACGCCCAGGGCTGCTGCCTGGCCCCCGGCCTGATCGACAGCCATGTGCACCCGGTGTTCGGCGACTGGACCCCGCGCCAGAGCCAGATCGGCTGGATCGACAGCTGCATGCACGGCGGCGTCACCAGCATGGTCTCGGCTGGCGAGGTGCACTTGCCCGGCCGGCCCCGGGACATCGTCGGCCTGAAGGCCCTGGCCATCACCGCCCAGCGCGCCTTCGACAATTTCCGCCCCGGCGGCGTCAAGGTGCTGGCCGGCGCACCGGTGATCGAGCAGGGCATGGTCGAGCGCGATTTCGCCGAGCTGGCCGCAGCCGGCGTGACCTTGCTGGGCGAGGTCGGGCTGGGCTCGGTCAAGGCCGGCTACGAGGCCCGGCAGATGGTGGCCTGGGCCCGCCAGCATGGCATCCAGAGCACCATCCACACCGGCGGGCCCAGCATCCCGGGCTCGGGCCTGATCGACAAGGACGTGGTGCTGGAGGCCGACGCCGATGTCATCGGCCACATCAACGGCGGCCACACCAGCCTGCCCGAGCGCGATGTGTGCGAGCTGTGCGAGAAAAGCCCGCGCGCCATCGAGATCGTGCACAACGGCAACGAGCGGGTGGCCATCGCGGCGGCCCAGGCGGCGATGCAGCTGAAATGCCCGCACCGGGTGATCCTGGGCACCGATTCACCCGCCGGATCGGGCGTGCAGCCGCTGGGCATGCTGCGTCTAATCAGCCTGCTGGCCAGCCTGGGGGGCATCCCGGCCGAGCTGGCCTTCTGCTTTGCCACCGGCAACACCGCGCGCCTGCGCAAGCTCAACTGCGGGCTGATCGAGCCCGGGCGGGATGCCGATTTCGTCTTCCTGGACCGGGCCCAGCACAGTGCCGGCCGCAGCCTGCTGGACAGCGTGCAGCTGGGCGACATTCCCGGCGTGGGCATGGTGATGATCGACGGCCTGGTGCGCTGCGGGCGCAGCCGCAACACCCCGCCGGCCGATGCGGTGCCGGTGGTGGTGGGCGGGCATTGAGGCTTGCGTGCTGCGCACCGGGCCGGCCCGCGTGTAATCGCGCGCCGGCCTTCGCCAGCCATTCGCCGCCTTCCGGCGGCTCATGCGCGTGCCCAGCCGGCCCGCGTGAAATCGCGCGCCGGCCTTCGCCAGCCATTCGCCGCCTTCCGGCGGCTCATGCGCGGGCTCAGTCAAGCGTGATCGACGCTACATGGGCTACGCTGTGGCCATGGGTGTTGTCGGCATCAGCACCGATGGCGATGGCCAGCATCGGCGGCACCTGGTCGGCCTCGTCGCCGAACAGGCGCTTGAAGTCGGCCCACAGGTCGCGTTGTTCGCTCATCCAGCCGCGCTGCGGCGACTCCGGCCCGCGCAGCACCAGCATGCGCACCCGCCGGGTGAAGGCGTTGTCCAGCACCGTGCCGGCCGGCAGGCGGGCATCCCACACATAACACAGCGTGGCCGTGGGCAGCTGCTCACCCACGCGCAGCCGGGCCAGACGCAACACCTGGCGCTCGCCAAAGGGCACCGCCGCCATCGGCAGATCGAACATTGCACAGACTTTGACCGGGCTGTCGTCACCGTCCTTGCGGGTCAGGTCGGCCTGGGGGATGGCCTGGTCCAACCGCCAGCGCCAGGCCAGGCGGTGGGCGGTATTGCCCTCGGGCACCGGATGCACCAGGTTGGCATACGAGTTCTGGGCCTCCACCCGCAGCACCCGCTGGCCGTCCAGCGTGACCAGCGTGAAGCGGGTCGGCGGCTTGTTCAACTGCTGCAGGCCCACCACAAGCCAAGGCGCCGGCGCCGCTTCGGTCGGGCCGTCCAGTGGCGCCAGCAGCGGGCCCGCCGCGCAGGCCGCACTGCAGGCCCAGGCCCACCCGGCCAGGATGCACAGTCTTGTTGGCTTCATGCCTGGGGTCCAAAGCTGCGCCAGCCCGCATGCAAACGGGCCAGCAGGGTCAAGGCGCAAAGCGCCGCAAAGCCATAGGCCAGCGGCGCGAACCAGGCCGGCCACAGGCACATCAGCACAAAGCAGAGCAGGGTCTCGGTGGCCTCGGTCAGGCCGCCCAGGTAGTACAGGCCCTTGCCCGGGTAGGCCAGGTTTTTCAGGCCGCGCCGCTCGGCCAGCACCGCGAAGGCCAGAAAGCTGCTGCCGGTGCCGACAAAGGCCGCCAGCAGCACCGCAGCCGCCAGCGCATTGGCCGGTGGGTCGGCCAGCGCGAAAGCCAGCGGCACGCTGGCGTAGAACAGGAAATCCAGCGTGATGTCGAGGAAGGCGCCGCGGTCGGTCGGCCGGGTGGCGCGCGCCACGGCGCCGTCCAGGCCGTCCGCCAGGCGGCTGGCCAGCAGCCAGGCCAGGCCGCCGAGCGGCTGGGCCAGCGCGATCAACGCGGCGCCCACCAGGCCCAGCGCAAACCCGGCCAGGCTCACCACATCGGCAGACACCCGGCGTGCCACCAGCCAGCGGGCGCCCCGCTGCAGCATCGGAGCGATCAAGGCCTGGGCTGCACGGTCGAGCATGGGCGGCGCGTGGCGGGCATGGCGGCATCATCGCATCTGCCCGGCGCCACCGGCCGGGCAACTCAGCCTCTCAGCGCGGCGCCATGCGGATGGCCCCGTCCAGGCGCACGCTCTCGCCGTTGAAATAGCCGTTGGTGACCATGAACTCGGCCAGTGCGGCGTATTCGTCGGGGTGGCCCAGGCGCTTGGGGAAAGGCACCGACGCAGCCAGCGCCGCCTTGACGTTCTCGGGCGCGCCCTGCAGCAGCGGGGTGTTGAACAGCCCCGGCAGGATGGTGTTGACCCGGATCGCCTCGCCCATCAGGTCGCGCGCGATGGGCAGCGTCATGCCGATCACACCGGCCTTGCTGGCCGCGTAGCTGGCCTGGCCGATCTGGCCGTCCTGCGCCGCCACGCTGGCGGTGTTGACGATGACACCGCGGTCGCCCGGTTGGCCATGTTCGTCCAGCAGCTGCGGCAGCGTCAGCATGCCGGCCGCGCTCTTGGCGATGCAGCGGAAGGTGCCGATCAGGTTGATCTGGATGATGCGTTCGAAATTGGCGGTGGGAAAGCTCTTGATCTCACCGGTGGTCTTGTCGCGGCTGGCGGTCTTGATCGCATTGCCGGTGCCGGCGCAGTTGACCAGGATGCGCTCCTGGCCGATGGCCGCACGGGCCTGGGCGAAACCGGCGTCGACCGAGTCTTCCTGGGTCACGTCAACCCGGCAGAACACCCCGCCCAGCTCATCCGCCAGGGCCTGGCCCAGGCCGGCATTCAGGTCGAACAGGGCCACCTTGACGCCCTGGGCGGCCAGGCGGCGCGCGGTGGCCGCACCCAGGCCGGACGCACCGCCGGTGATGACGGCAGAGATGCTGGAATCGAGTTTCATGGTCAGATCCTGACAAGGGTTGACGAAGATGGGGCCGGTTGAGCCCGGGACTTTAAGGGCCGGCCTGCGGCACCGCCTTCGTCGTTATCGACGAAGTTGTGGCGCCGGCCAGGATCATCGCTGCTTGCGGCCGGCCTTGTGCGCCAGCCGGGCGGCCTCGTCCGCCAGGCCGGCCGCCAGCCCGGCCGCATGTTCGCTGGGGGTCTCCAGGGTCATCGGCCCCATCGCACCCGCGCGGTAATCGTTCAACACCGCCTCGGCCGCCTTCTGCAGGTCCAGCCGCCCGCCGCTGCGCACCAGGCCGCGTTGCCGGGCGATGGCCTCCAGCAGCGGCTCGGCGGGCAGCGCGGCCACCTCGGCGGCGGGCAGGGCCAGCCGGTAGCGCACCACCAGGCGGTCGGCGTAGCGCGGCTGCAGGGTCTCCAGCAGTTCCAGCGCCACTTCCTGCTCGTCATAGGCATTGCGTCCGACCGCGCCGCTGGCCGCCAGCAGGTAGCCGCTGCGTGGCACGATGATCTTGGGCCACAGCATGCCCGGGGTGTCGAACAGGGTCACGTCACTGGCCAGCACGATGCGCTGCTCGATCTTGGTGATGCCGGCCTCGTCTCCGGTCTTGGCGGCTTTCTTGCCCATCAGGGTGTTGATCAGGGTGGATTTGCCCACATTGGGGATGCCGCAGATCAGCACCCGCAAGGGCTTGACCATGCCGCCGCGCAGTGGCGCCAGGGCCCGGCTGGCGCTGATCAGGCGCGCAGCGGGGGCGGTTTCGCCGGCATCCAGGCCGATGGCCCGGGTCTCGGCCTGGGCGTTGTAGTGGTCCAGCCACAGCGCGGTGAGGGCCGGGTCGGCCAGGTCCTGCTTGTTCAGGATCTTGAGCGCCGGCTTGCCTTCGGTCAGCGCCGCCAGCAGGGGATTGGCACTGGCGCCGGGCAGGCGCGCATCGAGCAGCTCGATCACCACGTCGACGCCGGCCTTCACCCGCTCGGTGATCGCCTTGCGGGTGGTGTGCATGTGGCCGGGAAACCATTGGATGGCCATAGCGGGCTGCCTGGCCTGGGGCCGTGGGTGGAAAGCGCCGATTGTCCCGGACATCCGGCAGCCTGGGCGCCAACCCTGCAGGCGGGGCGAGGCGGCCACGGCAATGGCGCGCGGGCCGACAGGCTGATTGTCAGCGACCGCAGCGCGCGCGCCCCGCTGCGCAAAACCGAGGCCAGGCGGGGTGCAAGCAGCCGCGCACCGGCGCTGGCTTGGGTCCGCCGGCTGGGGTGTGCTGGCCTAGGCCGGCCGCAGGTCGAACTCGCGCAACATCACTGGCTCGATCGAGCCGCCGGCCACACGGCGGCGCACCACCGCGTCGATCAGCGCGGCATGGGCCCGGTAGGTGGCCAGCGGATCGTCGTCACTGGCCTGGGGCATGAATCGGTAGTGCAGGGCCGCCTTGCCCACGGTGGCGCCCACCCATTGCTCACCCACCTGTACCCAAAACCGCACGCAGGCCGAATCGGCGTGGAAAAACGACTGCTCGGACATCGGAACTCTCGAAAAGTGAGAGCCCAGCATACGCGCCCCCGGCCGGGCTGTCCGTGCGCTGGCACGCCGGCCCCGCAGCGCGCTTACTTCCAGGCGAACTTGGGCTGCTCGAAATGCGCCACCCGGGTCGCCCGGCCCAGCACACAAACCTCGCGGAACTGGTAGAGCAGCGCAGCGGTCGGCGCGGCGATCCAGTTGTCGCCGACCGGCATCTTCAGCACTGGATGCTCGCTGCCCTCCAGGCGCTCGAGGATGGGCGCGTCGGGCCGCAGAAATTCTTGCACCGGGATGCGGTGGATGCTGGCCACCTCGGCTGGGTTGGCACGCAGCGCGCGCGCCTCGCCCGCCCACACCACTACCGGCGTGATCGCATAACCCGAGCGGGTGATGAAGGGGTCGAGCCGGCCCATCACATCGGCGGGGTCGAGCTGCAGGCCCACCTCCTCCTGCAATTCGCGCAAGGCGGTCTGCTCGGGGGTCTCGCCAGCATCTATGCGCCCGCCCGGCAAGGCCCACTGGCCGGCATGGCCGCGCAGGCTGGCGGCCCGGCGCGTCAGAATCAGCGCGGCCTCGGTGCTCCAGTGGCCGCTGCGCTGCAGGCCCCACAGACCCGAGCCCGGGCCTTCGTCGGTGATCGCCAGGGCCACTGCGGCGCGCTTCAGGCCGGCCTCGTCGGGCAGCAGCAGCGGCCAGGCCGCCAGGCGGCCAGCCACCAGCTGGCGCAGATCGGGGTCGCGTTGCATGGCCTGCGGGCGCCGGCCGGTCAGGCCCGGAACTGCGGAGCGCGCTTTTCGAGGTTGGCCCGCACCGCTTCCAGCTGGTGGGCCGCGCCCATCAAGGCGCCCTGCTCCACCGATTCGGCCAGCAGGATGGCCGCAGCGCTGTCGTCCAGGGTGCGGCTGGCCAGGTTCATCAGGCGCTTGTCGGCACGCAGCGCTGACGGGCTGCGCTGCGCCAGGGCCTGGGCCATGGCGCGCGCGTCGGCCAAGGGGTCGGCACAGACCCGGGTGGCCAGCCCGAGCTGCACCGCCTCGTCGCCCAGCACCACCCGGCCGGTGTAGCAGAGTTCGCGGGCATGGTCATCGCGCACCAGGCCGCGCATCAACGCCACGCCGGCCATGTCGGGCACCAGGCCCCATTTGATTTCCATCACGCTCATCTTCAGGTCGGCACTGACCAGGCGGATGTCGGCGCCCAGCGCCAGCTGCAGGCCGCCGCCAAAGGCCACGCCATGGACTGCGGCGATCACCGGCACCGGCACCTCGCGCCAGCCCAGGCCCAGAAACTGCGGCGCGTTGGCGATGCCGTGGGTGCGCGGGGCGAGGTCGCGCACGCCGCCCGGCTCGCCCGCACTTATCTTGGCCATGCGGCCCATGTCCAGCCCGGCGCAGAAGGCCTTGCCCTCGCCATGCAGCACCACCGCGCGCAGGCCGGGCTCGGTCTTGAGGCGGGCGATGGCGACGGCCAGCGCATCGAACATCTCGAAATCGAGGGCGTTCATCTTGTCGGCACGCACCAGACAGACCTCGGCCAAGCCCTGCGGGTCGATCTGGATGCGGACGCGGTTTTCCATGCAGGCTCCTGGGGTTTGCTTCTGATTCTTGCAGCGGGCTGCAACGCGGCCTGTCACCAAAGCGCGCCTTGGCGACTGCCACGCAATGGGGCCGGGCAAGGCCCGGATCGAGCAAGATCGATCCGGATCAATCAGCGCGGTCAAGCTTGTCCAGCAAGGCCAAGGCGCGCGCCGGTCAAGTGATCGCGCGGCTTGTCGGTCATTGATTGCCACGGACTGGACGAACAACAGTCGCGGCACTCCAGCCCTGCGGTTTGGCAGTGGTTGAGAGATCGGTTGTTTCCTCAGCGTCAGGTCAACCCGGACCCGCGCGTTCGGGATAGGTGGTGGTAATTTCGACGCAGCAATGAACAGCTTCGAGAGCCACCGCTGGGCCAGGTGCGCTGGCTGCGGCCCGAGTTTCAAGACCCGGCGCGGCGCGCCGCCGCAGCCAGCATGGCCAGCGCAGTGCAGCAGGAGATCGACACCGGCCTGGCCGACGCCGGCAACACCGACACCGCCGAGGGCGTGCCGCCGGCGGCGCCCGCTCTCCGCCCGGTCACCCGCCAACCCTGGCCGACCGAGCTGCCGGCGCAAATGCGCGTCGTGACCAATGCGCTGGCCGCCAGCCCGGGGGCGCCGAATGAGGCGGCCCTGGCCGAGACCTTCACCGGCCGAAGCCCGCGCCAGCCTAGCCGACTGGCGGACGGCTTGAACCTTGGGCACTGGGCACTGGCAGGTTCCGGGCCCCACTCGCCAATCAGACCGACGGCGCCTGCACCCCCGCCTGCGTCATCGCCGCCAACAACGCCGCATCCAGCGTGGCCAGCGGCAGTTTGAGACGCAGCGCAAGTTCCAGGCAGGCGGCGTCATAGGCGCTCAGGCGGTGGCGTTCGGCCAGGGCGTCGAGGGTGGCCAGTGCCACCGGCTCACGGTCCACACGCAGGCGCAGGGCCTGGGCAGCGGCCAGCAACTCGATGCACTTGGGTGGGCTGATGCGCTGGCGGCGTTGCGCATTGATCAGCAGATTGCAGATCTCCAGCATCCACAGCGCGGGCATCCAGACCTCGACCGCTGCAGTGGCGGACAGCAGCGCCTCGGTGAAGGCAGTGGCCTCTTCGGGCAGCAACCAGGCCGCACTGACCGACGCATCCAGCACCAGCGCCGCGCGGTGATGGTGAAAACCTCACCGGCCTGCAAACGGTCAATCAACCCGGACAGCCGGTTCTTGGCGTCGAAGAGGGCAATCTCGGTCATCGCGGGCCAGGTTGGCGTTTGAAGCAAGCCTTC
>JANNZD010000417.1:0-2762 GCA_031410435.1 Betaproteobacteria bacterium
GCGGTGTAGCCGGCGCGCTTGGCCATCTCGATCGCGGCAAAGGTCTCGGTCAGCGTGCCGATCTGGTTGATCTTGATCAGGATCGAATTGGCGATGCCCTTGGCTATGCCTTCCTTCAGGATCCTGGTGTTGGTGACGAACAGGTCGTCGCCCACCAATTGAACCTGCTTGCCGAGGCGTTCGGTCAGGTGCTTCCAGCCGTCCCAGTCGCCCTCGTGCATGCCGTCCTCGATGCTGATGATCGGGTATTTGTCGACCCAGCTGGCCAGCATGTCGGTCCAGGCCGGGGCGCTTAACTTGATGCCGCCTTCGCCCTCCAGCACATATTCGCCGTTCTTGTAGAACTCGCTGGCGGCGCAGTCCAGGCCCAGCGCGATCTGGCTGCCGGCGGTGTAGCCGGCCTTGTCGATGGCTTCCAGAATCATCTGGATCGCGGCCTCGTGGTTGGCCACATTGGGCGCGAAGCCGCCCTCGTCGCCCACCGCGGTGCTGATGCCGCGGTCGTGCAGGATTTTCTTCAGCGCATGGAAGGTCTCGGCGCCCCAGCGCAGGGCCTCGCGGAAGCTGGGCGCCCCCACCGGGATGATCATCAGCTCCTGCAGGTCGAGGTTGTTGTTGGCATGCTCGCCGCCGTTGATCACGTTCATCATCGGCACCGGCAGGCTCATCCCGCCCGCGCCGCCGAAGTAGCGGTACAGCGGCAGGCCCGATTCCTCGGCCGCGGCGCGGGCCACCGCCATGCTCACGGCCAACGTGGCATTGGCGCCCAGGCGGGCCTTGTTGTCGGTGCCGTCCAGGTCGATCAGGGTCTTGTCGAGAAATGCCTGCTCGGACGCGTCCAGGCCCAGCACCGATTCGCTGATCTCGGTGTTGACATGCTCCACCGCCTTGAGCACGCCCTTGCCGCCATAGCGGCCCTTGTCGCCGTCGCGCAGCTCGATGGCCTCGCGGCTGCCGGTGGACGCGCCCGAGGGCACGGCGGCGCGGCCCATCACGCCGCTCTCCAGCAGCACGTCGCATTCGACGGTGGGGTTGCCGCGGCTGTCGAGGATCTCGCGGCCGACGATGTCGACAATGGCGCTCATGGGATTCCTTTGGTTTGGGTTGGGGGGTCAGACGGGCGCGTCCACGCCTTCGACCACGACCATGTTGAAGAATTCGGTGGCGCCGGCGCGCTTGGCGCGGGCGGCCTTGTACAGCTCGGCGTCATAGAAGGTCTGCGCGGCTTCGAGGCTGGGGAAACGCAGCATCGCGATGCGCGTGGGCTGCCAGCCGCCTTCCAGCACCGCGTGGCGCCCGCCGCGCACCAGGTATTCACCGCCGGCAGCCTTGACGGCTGCCGGGGCGGCGGCCATGTACTGTTTGTATTGCTCGTTGTCGCTGACCTTCATGTCGACGATGATGTAGGCGCAGGGCATGGGGGCTCCGGTGGGTTCAACATGCGAAATCGTTCTCGAGCAGCGGCTGGGCCTTGACCACCCGGTCGAGCGCGACGAGCTGTTCAAGCAGCGCCCGCATATGCCGCAGCGGCACCGCATTCGGCCCGTCGCTCAGCGCATTCGCCGGGTCGGGGTGGGTCTCCATGAACAGCCCGGCCACGCCCACCGCCACGCCGGCCCGTGCCAGCACCGGCACGAACTCACGCTGGCCGCCCGAGCTGGTGCCTTGGCCCCCCGGCAGCTGCACGCTGTGGGTGACGTCGAAGACCACCGGCGCGCCGGTCTCGCGCAGGATCGCCAGGCTGCGCATGTCGGACACCAGGTTGTTGTAGCCGAAGCTGGCGCCGCGCTCGCAGGCCATGAAACGGTCGTCGTCCAGGCCGGCCTCGCGCGCGGCGGCGCGGGCCTTGTCGATCACATTCTTCATGTCGTGGGGCGCCAGGAACTGCCCCTTCTTGATGTTCACCGGCTTGCCGCAGCGCGCCACCGCGTGGATGAAATCGGTCTGCCGGCACAGGAAGGCCGGCGTCTGCAGCAGGTCCACCACGCTGGCCACCGCCGGGATCTCGGCCTCGCTGTGCACGTCGGTCAGCACCGGCACCCCAAGCTGGCGCCGCACCTGGGCCAGGATCTCCAGCCCGGCGTCCATGCCCGGGCCGCGGAAGCTGGCGCCGCTGCTGCGGTTGGCCTTGTCGTAGCTGCTCTTGAAGATGAAGGGGATGCCGAGCTGGCCAGTGATCTCCTTCAGGTGCCCGGCCACGTCGATCTGCAGCTGCAGCGACTCGACCACGCAAGGGCCGGCGATCAGGAAGAAGGGGCGGGTGAGGCCGACGTCGAAGCCGCAGAGTTGCATGGTGGGCGCCTGGATCGGTGGCTCAGGCCGGCACCGGCGCCGGCTGGTTGGCCGCCGCCTGGTGCGCCAGCGCGGCCCGGATGTAGCTGATGAACAGCGGGTGGCCGTCCCAGGGCGTGCTCTTGAACTCGGGGTGGAACTGTACCCCGACGAACCAGGGGTGCTGGCTGCGTGGCAGCTCGACCATCTCGGTCAGCTTTTCGCGCTGGGTGATGGCCGAGATCACCAGGCCGGCCTGCTGCAGCGCGTCCAGGTATTTCTCGTTGGCCTCGTAGCGGTGGCGGTGGCGCTCGGTGACCACCGGGCCGTAGATTTCATGCGCCAGGGTACCGGGCAGGACGTCAGAGCTCTGCGCGCCCAGGCGCATGGTGCCGCCCATATTGCTGCTGGCGTCGCGCTTCTGGATGGTGCCGTCGGCGTCCTGCCATTCGTCGATCAGCGCGATCACCGGGTGCGGGCTGTCGGGCTCG
>JANNZD010000418.1:0-6426 GCA_031410435.1 Betaproteobacteria bacterium
GGGTCTGGGCCTGCAGTACCCGGTTGAATTCGGCGTCCAGGTCCCAGCCTGCGGGCGCTGCGGCCGCGGCCTGGGCGGCGGGCTTGCCGGCCGCCAGGCCCGCCGCAGCGCTGGTCGGCCGCCACCGCCGCAGCCGGCGCACCCGCGGCCCAAGTTGCACCCCAAGCTGCACCCCAAGCTGCCTCGCAAACGGCGCCGACCAGCGCTGCGGCGGGCCTGGCGGCCGGCAAGCCCGCCGCCCAGGCCGCGGCCGCAGCGCCCGCAGGCTGGGACCTGGACGCCGAATTCAACCGGGTACTGCAGGCCCAGACCCCGGGCTGGGGCCTGGACGTGACGCTGGACCAAACGCGCCTGCGCATGGACCGGGACAAACTGGTGTTCACGCTGCGTTCGCTGCAGGAGGGCTGGGTCTATGTGTTTCACCACAGCAGCGACGGCCAGCTGCAGCTGCTCTACCCCAATGGCCTGACAGCGGCGCCGCAGATCGCCAAGGGCGGCACCCTGAAGCTGCCGAAAGGGGCGCTGGATTTCCATGTCGCGGGCCCGCCCGGGCCCAGCCGCCTGCTGGTGCTGGTGTCGCGCTGGCCGCGCGACCACCGTGCCGCCCTGCCGCGCGACGAGGGCGGTTTTCTCAACTTTCCCATCGACGCGGCAGCCGCTGCCCGCGCCGCCGCCGCAGCCACGCCGCAGCTGGCTGGCAGCGTGGTCTGCCCGGCCCGGCAGGATTGCAGCGCGGCTTTCGGCGCTGCCAGCGTCGCCTTCCAGGTACTGCCCTGAGCGTCAAGCCAAGCCCGCAGGGCCAGCGCGGCATTACAATTAGCAACAGTCCACGTCCTCAATGAGGATGAGAGGAATTGCCGTGAAAGCCTGTTCCGCCCTGCTGTTTCTGCTAGCGATCTTCCTGGGGCTGGCCAGCCCAGTCCAGGCCCAGATACGGATCGGCCAGACTGCCGGCGTGACCGGCGCGGTGGCCGCCACGGTCAAGGAAACCACCGAGGGCGCACGCCTGTACTTCAATGCGGTCAATGGTCGTGGCGGCATTGCCGGCCAGCGCATCGAACTGGTGACCCTGGATGACCGCTTCGACACCGCCCAGGCTGCGGCCAATGCCCGCAGCTTGATCGACCAGGGCGTGATCGCGCTCTTCCTGACCCGAGGCACGCCGCACAACCAGGCCATCATGCCGCTGCTGACCGAGTTCCGGGTGCCGCTGGTGGGGCCCAGCACCGGGGCGATGGTGCTGCATGAGCCGGTGCACCCCTGGTTGTTCAATGTGCGTGCGACCTACCAGCGCGAAGCCGAGCGGGCGATCCGCCACCTGCTGCAGATCGGCGTGCTGCGGATCGCCCTGGTGCAGGTGGAGGACAGCTTCGGCGACGACGCCGTGCGCGGAGCGCAGAAGGGTTTTGGCGTCGGCGTGCAACCCGTGCTGCTGGCCCGCTATGACCGCAACAAGCCCGATTTCAGTGCCATCGTCCCCAAGATCGTCGCGGCCGACGCCCAGGCCGTGTTGTTCATGGGTTCGGGCACCGCGGTGGTGGACGGCATGAAGGCGCTGCGCGCGGCCGGGTCCAAGGCGCAGTTGCTGACCCTGTCCAACAATGCCTCTGGCGGCTTTGCCAAGGCCCTGGGCGACACCGCCCGTGGCGTGATCGTCAGCCAGGTGCTGCCCCCGGAGCGCGCGCTGGGCATACCGCTGGTCAAGGAGGCGCATGACCTGGCCCGCAGCGTGGGCCGCGCTGCGCCCGAGATCACGCCGGCACTGCTCGAAGGCTTTGCCAGCGCCAAGGTGCTGGTCGAAGGCCTGCGCCGTGCCGCCGCCGCCAAGGACCTGAGCCGGGCCGGCCTGCAGAAAGCCCTGGAAGGCCTGAACCGCTTCGACCTGGGCGGGCTGGAACTGAGCTACAGCGCCACCGACCACACCGGGCTGGACTATGCCGACCTGTCGATCATCGGCAGCGACGGGCGTTTCCGGCGTTGACCCACCCAGGCGCCATGTTGGCGGTCAAGCCCGAACTGCCTTGGTCGAATGACAGCGCCGACGCCCCGGCGCCCGCGCTGTCGCGCATCGATCCCGGGCAGCGCCTGGAACGCCTGCTGGGGGCCTCCGAGGACGGCTACTGGGAGCGCGACCTGCGCACCGGACAGGTCTGGTATTCACCCGGCTTCCTGGCGCTGTTCGGCCTGGCCGGCCCCGAACTGGCGGGCCTGCCCTCGGATGCCAGCGCCCGGGTCCACCCCGATGACCTGAGCCACTTGCGGGCGGCCTACGATCAAGCGCTGCGCAAGCGCGCCGGCTTCGACTTCGAGGTGCGCTTTCTCAATGCGGCCCGACGCTGGCGCTGGATCTGCGGGCGGGTCCAGGTCTGGCTGGATGGCGCCGGCCAGCCGCTCTGTGTGGGTGGCGTGGTGTCGGACGTGCACCGGCGCAAGACCGTGCTGCGCCAGCTGGAGCAATCGCGGATGGCCCTGGAAGACCTGGTGCGCGAACGCACCGCCCGGCTGGAAGCGGCGCTGGCGCTGGCCGAGCAGCGCCGGCTCGAGGCCGAGCGGGCCAATGCCAGCAAGACCCAGTTCCTGGCCCACATGAGCCACGAGGTGCGCACCCCGCTGAACGGCATGCTGGGCCTGGTGGAACTGGCCGGGCAGGCCGCCACCGACCCGGCCCAGCAGCGCTTTCTGCAGGTGGCGTGGCAGTCGGGCCAGGCGCTCAAGCAGGTGATCCAGGATGTGCTGGACTACTCGCGCCTGGACGCCGGGCGCATGAACATGCCGCGCCAGGCCTTCGATATGGCACAGGCGCTGGCCGAGGCGATGCGCGGCCTGATGCCGCTGGCGCGCCAGCGCGACCTGTTGATGATGTACGACTGGCAGGGCGACACCACCTGGGTGACCGGGCATGAGTCAGCGATCCGCCAGATCGTCACCAACCTGCTGGGCAATGCCATCAAGTTCACGCCGGCCGGCCATGTGGCGCTGCTGACCACGGCCGATCGCGACGCGACCGGCCAGGTCAACCTGGCGGTGCAGGTGATAGACACCGGGCCCGGCATCAGCCCGGCCCAGCAGCAGCGGGTGTTCGAGGCCTTCGAGCAGGGTGACGACAGCCTGGCGCGCAGCCACGGCGGCACCGGCCTGGGGCTGACCATCGCGCGCGGCCTGGCCGCCGCCATGGGCGGCCATCTGCACCTGGACTGCCCGGCCCAGGGGGGCAGCATCTTCACCTTGCATCTGCGCTTGGCCGCGGCCGGGCCCGCCGACCGGCCGGCCGATGCGGTAGCCGCAGCCCGCGCCAGCGCCCATCCCGGCGCCAGGCCGGCCGCCATGCCGGGCACGGTCTGGCTGGTCTACCAGCGTCAGGCGCCGGGCGATTGGCTGGCGCGCCGCATCGAGCGCCTGGGCTGCCCGGTGGTGGTTCATCTGGGCTTGAACGGGGCCATTGCAGCGGCGCGCCAGCAAGCCACAGCCCTGCCCGCGCTGGTGCTGATCGGCGAACCGGCGCTGCACGCCGGCGTGGGCCTGGCCGCGCTGCGCCAGGCCCTGCCGCAGGCGCGCATGCGCCTGCTGATCCGGCCCGACTGGCACGATCCGGCCAGCGAGAACGAAGCACGCCGCCTGGACATGCTGCCGCTGGTGGCCCCGCTGACCCCCGAGAGCCTGCGCGCGCTGTGCCCGGCCCCGCTTACGGCCGCAGGCCAGACGGCAGCGCCAGTGTGCCGCGGCGCCCGCGTCGGGTCGTCGGTCGGGGCACGCCAGGGCCGGCGCAGCCGCACGGCGCGGGCCGGCGCCAGCCCCGGCCCGCTGCCCCTGCCCGACGCCGCCGCAGCCTCGGCACCGGCGCTGCGCCCGGGTGCCCAGGTGCTGCTGGTGGAGGACAACGCCGTCAACCAGATGGTGGCCGAGGCCTATCTGCTGGCCCTGGGGCTGCAGGTGCGCCTGGCCGACAGCGGCGCGGCCGCGCTGGAAGCCTGCCTGGCCCACCCGCCGGCACTGGTGCTGATGGACCTGCAGATGCCGGGCATGGACGGCCTGGAGACCGCCAGCCGCCTGCTGGCTCTGCAGCGGCAGGGCCGATGGCCGGGTGCGCCGATCGTGGCGCTGACCGCCCATGCCGGCCTGGCCGACCGCCAGGCCTGCCTGGCAGCGGGCATGAGCGACGTGATGACCAAGCCCTTCACGATGGACGCGCTGCGGCGTCAGCTGGCCCAGTGGCTGGCGGCCTGAGCCGCCCGCTGCCCGGGCAGCTGCGGTCGCGCCGGATCAGACCCTGAAGAAGCGCTCTACCAGCATCCATTGCTCGGGCGTGTTCAGCGCCGGCGCGTGGCCGCAATCGGGCAGGGTCACCACCACCGCGCGCGGCCCGCGCTGGCGCATCGCCTCGGCCACCTCAGGCAGCAGCAGGTCGCTTTGGGCGCCGCGCAGCACCAGCACCGGGATGCGCAGCGCGTCCCAGGCTGGCCACTGGTCGTAGTCGGCGGGGTGGGCCTCGAACTGGCGCACCATCGCCGGGTCGTAATGCGGGGTCACGCGGCCATCGGGCAGGCGCCGCACGCTGGTCTCGGCCAGGCGCCGCCACTGCGCATCGGTCAGCGCGCCATAAGGCTTGTAGATGCTGCGAAAGTAGGCCTCCAACTCGCTGACCGTGGCAAAGGCCGCCGGGCTGCCGGCATAGCTGCGGATGCGGGCCAGCGCAGGCGCGGCCAGCTCGGGGCCGATGTCGTTGAGCACCAGGCGCTGGATGCGCCCCTGCAGCCGGCCGGCCGCCGCGTGCAGGCCGATGGCCCCACCCATCGAGGTGCCCAGCCAGTGGCATTGGGCGACGCCCAATTGGTCCAGCAGCGCGGCCGCCTGCGCCACATAGAACGCGAGCTGGTATTCGGCGTCGGGCAGCGGGCTCCACTGCGACAGGCCGCGGCCCAGCGTGTCCGGGCAGATCACCCGGAAGCGGGTGGCCAGGTGGGCGGCGATGTCGTCCATGTCGCGGCCGGTGCGCGCCAGGCCATGCCAGGCCACCACCACCTCGGCATCAGGGGGGCCCCACTCGGTGACATGCAGTTCACGGCCTGCGCAGCTGAGGTAGCGGGACTGGGGCTCGGGCTTGCTGGCGCTCACGGCCGGCTCCTGGATGCGCGGGCCCGCAGCCGCCCCACCACACCGGTGGGAAAGTGGTAGACGCTGAGCACGAACAGCACGCCCAGCCATAGCAGCCAGCGGTCGGGCGAGACGAACTGCGCCAGCACCGGCACGCCGTCCAGCGCAGCGGCGCCCAGCTTGAGCAGGTCCTGCAGGTAGTTCTGCGCCAGCACGAACAGCACCGAACCCAGCACCGCGCCGTACATCGTGCCCATGCCGCCGATCACCACGATCAGCAGGATGTCGAGCATGATCTCGAAGCTCAGCGTGGTGTCGGGCCCGGTGTAGCGCAGCCACAGCGCCAGCAGCACGCCGGCCCCGCAGGCAAACAAGGCGGCCAGCACATTGCTGAGGGTGCGAAAGACGACGGTGCGGTAGCCGATGGCCTCGGCCCGGAAGTCGTTTTCGCGGATCGCCTGCAGCACCCGGCCGAAAGGCGAGTTGACGATGCGCAGCAGCAGCAGGAACAAGGCCAGCACGGCGAAGAACAGCGCGTAGTAGCAGAAGATCTTGCCGTCGATAGCCAGGCCCAGCACCGGCTCGTCAAAGGGCTCGAAGGACGGGCTCAGCAGCGTCGGGTTCTTGAAGCTCAGGCCGTCCTCGCCGCCGGTCAGGTCGCTCAGCTGCGAGGCCAGGGTCTGGAAGGCGGTGGCCACGGCCAGCGTGATCATCGCGTAGAAGATGGCCTTGACCCGCAGCGAGAACAGCCCGATCAGCAGCGACAGCGCCAGCGACAGCAGCAAGGCCACGCCCGTGCCGACGGCCACGGCCGCCCAGCCCGGGCCCATCCGGGTGCTGGCGATGGCCACGCCATAGGCGCCGATGCCGAAGAACATGGTATGGGCGAAGCTGACGATGCCGGTATAGCCCAGCAGCAGGTCGTAGCTGGCCACCAGCAGGATGAAGACCAGCATCTTGGCCGCCACCCCCAGCGCCTTGCTGCCCGGGAAGGCAAAGGGCGCAATGGCCAGACCGATCAAGATCAGCAGCAGCGCGGCGGCCAGCCAGCGGCTGCGCGGCAGGTCGTGGGACAGCAGGCGGTTCAGCATCGTGTGCCCCGGCTCATCGGTTGGTGACCGGGTAGAGCCCCTGCGGCCGCCACAGCAGGATCGCCACCATCAGCCCGATATTGCTGAACAAGGCCACCTTGGGCGCCAGGAAGCCGGTGTAGTTGGCCATCAGGCCCACCAGCAGCGCGCCGACGAAGCAGCCCAGCGTCGAGCCCAGGCCACCGATGATGATGACGATGAAGATCAGCACATTGACCTGGGCGCCGATCTGCGGCGTCACGTT
>JANNZD010000419.1:0-2888 GCA_031410435.1 Betaproteobacteria bacterium
CCCGGAGACATCCCATGAACCGCAAGACCCCCCTGATCGCTTCCGTCCTGAGCTTGGCCCTTGGCAGCGCCTTGGCTGCCGGTGAGCCGGTGATCGGCCTGATCACCAAGACCGACACCAACCCCTTCTTCGTGAAGATGAAGGAAGGTGCCGAGGCCGCCGCCAAGGCCAGTGGCGCCAAGCTGATGAGCGCTGCGGGCAAGAAGGACGGCGACAACGCCGCGCAAGTGGCGGCCATCGAGAACATGGTGGCCAAGGGCGCCAAGACCATCCTGATCACGCCCAGCGATGCCAAGGCCATCATCCCGTCGATCAAGAAGGCCCAGGACAAGGGCGTGATGGTGATCGCGCTCGACAGCCCGACCGACCCGGAGTCGGCGGTGGACGCGCTGTTTGCCACCAACAACTACAAGGCCGGTGAGCTGATCGGCCAGTACGCCAAGGCATCCCTGGGTGGCAAGCCGGTGAAGATCGCCACGCTCGACCTGTTCCCCGGCCACCCGGTGGGCGCGCAGCGCCACAACGGCTTTCTGAAGGGCTTTGGCCTGGCCGCCAACGATGCCAAGAGCAACGAGCTGAGCAAGCCGGCCGAGGTGGTGTGCATGGCCGATACCGACGGCAACCAGGCCAAGGGCCAGACCGCGATGGAGAACTGCCTGCAGAAGAACCCCGACATCACCCTGGTCTACACCATCAATGAGCCGGCCGCTGCGGGCGCCTACAACGCGCTCAAAAAAGCCGGCAAGGACAAGAGCGTGATGATCGTGTCGGTGGACGGCGGCTGCGACGGCGTCAAGGATGTGGCCGCCGGCAAGATCGCCGCCACCGCGCAGCAGTACCCGCTGAAGATGGCGGCCATGGGCGTCGAGGCCGGTGTCGAGTACGCCAAGAGCGGCAAGAAGGTGGCGGGCTACACCGACACCGGCGTGACCCTGATCGCCCACAAGGCGGTGGCCGGCGTCGACAGCAAGGACGCCAAGGTCGGCACCGATCTGTGCTGGGGCAAGAAATAAGTTCTCAAGGGCGCGGCGTCCTGCCGCGCTGAACACCCCCAACGGCTGATGATCGGCCTCGGGGTGGGTGTCCCACCCACCCCAGGCCCCGGCCGCCGCATGCCCGCCACCCACCGAGGACCTGTGATGACCAGCACCTGGAAAG
This sequence comes from Betaproteobacteria bacterium, assembly GCA_031410435.1. GTDB lineage: Bacteria > Pseudomonadota > Gammaproteobacteria > Burkholderiales > Burkholderiaceae_C > Pseudaquabacterium. The sequence continues at coordinate 1,159 of JANNZD010000419.1, forward strand.
AACGATTGCCGCCGATCGGCCAGCTCGGGCCCTTCATCGCGCTGATCGGGGCCTGCGCCTTCTTCGGCGCGACCACCGATCAATTCTTCAGCGGCGAGAATTTCTCGCTAATCCTGCAACAGGTGATGGTGGTGGGCGTGATCGCCATCGGCCAGACCCTGATCATCCTGACCGCCGGCATCGACCTGTCCTGCGGCATGGTGATGGCGCTGGGCAATATCGTGATGACCAAGTTCGCGGTCGACCTGGGCCTGCCGGTGCCGCTGGCCGTGGCCTGCGGCATCGCGGTCACCGCCCTGTTCGGCCTGATCAACGGGCTGCTGGTCACGCGCATCAAGCTGCCGCCCTTCATCGTCACGCTGGGCACCACCAACATCGCGTTTGCGATCACCCAGCTGTATTCCAAGGCCCAGACCGTCACCGACGTGCCCGCCGGCATGACCTGGCTGGGCGGCACTTTCCAGATAGGCGGCACCAACGTGGCCTTCGGCACGGTGCTGATGCTGATGCTGTACTTCGCCACCTGGTTCTGGCTGCGCGAGACCGCGCCGGGGCGGCATGTCTACGCGGTGGGCAACAACCCCGAGGCCACCCGCCTGGTGGGCATCCCCACCGACCGGGTGCTGGTGGGGGTGTATGTGCTGGCCGGCGTGTTCTACGGCATTGCAGCGCTGCTGTCGGTGTCGCGCACCGGGGTGGGCGACCCGAATGCCGGGCAGACCGAGAACCTGGACGCGATCACCGCGGTGGTGCTGGGCGGCACCAGCCTGTTCGGCGGGCGCGGGGTGATCCTGGGCACGCTGATCGGCGCGGTGGTGGTGGGCGTGCTGCGCAACGGCCTGACCCTGATGGGCGTCGATTCGGTCTACCAGGTGCTGGTGACCGGCATCCTGGTGATCCTGGCGGTGACCGTGGACCAACTCTCACGCAAGGGGGGCCGTTGACATGACGACACACAGACTGGTGATGCAGGCCCGCGGCCTGGTCAAGCGCTACGGCCAGGTCACCGCGCTGGACGGCGCCGATTTCGAGCTGCGCGCGGGCGAGATCCTGGCGGTGATCGGCGACAACGGCGCCGGCAAGAGCAGCCTGATCAAGTGCCTGTCAGGCGCCACCATCCCGGACGAGGGAGAAATCGAGCTGGACGGCAAGCCGATCCACTTCAAGAGCCCGATCGATGCGCGCCGGGTGGGCATCGAGACGGTCTACCAGGACCTGGCGGTGGCCCCGGCGATGACGATTGCCGAGAACCTGTTCCTGGGGCGCGAGCTGCGAAGAGAAGGTTTTCTGGGCAGCGTGCTGGGCATGCTGGACAAGAAGAAGATGCTGGCCCAGAGCATAGAACGCATGAACGAGCTGAAAGTGGGCATACGCTCGATGCTGCAGGCGGTGGAGACACTCTCGGGCGGCCAGCGCCAGTGCGTGGCGGTGGCGCGCGCCGCGGCCTTTGCCGAGCATGTGGTGATCCTGGACGAGCCCACCGCCGCGCTGGGCGTGAAGGAGGGCAATATGGTGCTCGAGCTGATCCGCCGGGTGCGCGACAAGGGCCTGCCCGTGATCCTGATCAGCCACAACATGCCGCATGTCTTCGAGATCGCCGACCGCATCCACGTGGCCCGCCTGGGCCGCCGCGCAGCGGTGCTCAACCCGAAGCAGATCGGCATGAGCGACACCGTGGCCGTGATGACCGGGGCCATGAAGCCCGAGGACATCCCGGCCGAATGCCTGGC
>JANNZD010000420.1:0-10495 GCA_031410435.1 Betaproteobacteria bacterium
GTCCCATGCTGCTCGGCAGCGGCCGCTGCGCCACTGCGGCCACTACCCCTGATCGCCTCTGAAAATCTGCACTGCATCCTCTGCGCCGGTCTATATTGACCTGCTGCCCGCATCGCGCCAACCGGCGCAGGGTGGCCGTGCGGAGGTCCTGCGATGTCGGCCTCACAACGGGTTTGGCTGTTCACGGCCTTCATGCTGGCCTGGCAGGTCGCCTCGGCGGTTTGCGCGGCCGACGCGGCGCCGCAGCGTGACGCACCGTCGTCCGCGCCCCAGGCTGCCAGCGGGCGCTGTGCATCGGCCGGCGAGGACTTTGCATGCGCGCTGTCGCAGCCGCACTGGAACGGCTGGGGCGCCGGGCCGGCGCAGCGCCGCTACCAGAGCGCAGGGATGGCCAGGCTGGCCGCCGAGGACGTGCCGCGCCTGAAGCTCAAATGGGCGTTTGGCTTTGCCGGCGCCAGCCGCGCCTACGGCCAGCCGACCGTGGTCGGCGGCCGGGTCTTTGTCGGCAGCGCCAATGGCGAGGTCTATTCGCTCGACGCCGCCACGGGCTGCACCCACTGGGTCTTCAAGGCGGAGGCGGCGGTACGCACGGCGATCAGCGTCGGCGACGGGCCGCGTGGCTGGCTGCTGCACTTCGGCGACCAGCGGGGCAATGCCTACGGCGTCGACGCGCTGACTGGCCAGCCGGTGTGGACGACCCGGGTCGACACCCACGCGTCGGCGCTGATCACCGGCGCGCCGACGTTGGACGATGGCGTGCTGTACGTGCCTGTCAGCTCCAGCGAGGAGGCGGCGGCCGCGGAGCCGAGTTATTCGTGCTGCAATTTCCGCGGCAGCGTGGTGGCGCTGCAGGCGCACACCGGCCAGCGGCTTTGGCAGGCCTTCAGCATTAAAGCCCCGGCGGCGCCGGTTCGCACCGATGAGCCCGGTGCGGTGCACCTCGGCCCGGCTGGCGCGGCCGTGTGGTCGGCGCCGACTGTCGATCGGCTGGCCGGCCGGGTGGTTGCCACCACCGGTAACAGCTACGCCGATCCGCCGTCGGACGGCGCCGACGCCTTGCTGGCCTGGCGACGTGAAGACGGCGCGCGGGTCTGGGCGCACCAGCTGACGGCTGGCGATGCCTACAACGTCACCTGCAACTACCAGGCGCCCGGCGTCGGCAACTGCCCATCGGCCAACGGGCCGGACGCGGACTTCGGTAGCTCGGCGGTGCTGGTGTCGCTGGCCGGCGGCCGGCGGGCGCTTGTCGCCGGGCAGAAATCCGGCGTCGTGCATGCGCTCGACCCCGATCACGACGGCGCGCTGCTGTGGCAGACGCGGGTCGGCAAGGGCGGCAAGCTCGGCGGCGTGCAGTGGGGGCTGGCCGCCGACGATCGGCAGGCCTATGTGGCGGTGTCCGACGTGCACCTCACCGTGGCGCCGGCCGATGCGCCCGGCGCGCAGCCGTCACCCTTCGGTGTCAGTCTGCGCTTCGATCCGACCGCCGGTGGCGGGCTGCTGGCGCTGAACCTGGAGACCGGCGCGGTGGTCTGGCGCACGCCGCATCCGGGCTGCGCCGGCATGCCGGGCTGCAGCCCGGCGCAGTCGGCGGCGGTGACGGCGATCCCGGGTGTCGTGTTCTCAGGCGGTCTGGACGGCCACCTGCGTGCCTATGCGTCCGACAGCGGGCGCATCGTCTGGGACCTGGAAACGCAGCGTCCATATGCCACCGTCAACGGGGTCGAGGCGCAGGGCGGATCACTCGACGGCCCGGGCGCCGTGGTGGTCGACGGCAGGCTGTTTGTGGGCTCGGGCAACGGCTTCTTCGGCGGCGCGCCGGGCAACGTGCTGCTGGCGCTGACGGTCGACGGCCGATGAGCGCCGCGGTCGCAGGATCCGCCGGCGTCGATGCCGCGTGCAGCTGCGCCGCAAAGGCCCCGCGCCAAGTCGCACCAGCGCAGGCTTGAGCCTCTGTCGCAATATCCGACGGCCAGCCCGAATTGACGCTGCCGCGGGCTGGCCCTACCGTTGCTCGCATAAAACTTTCGGAGACATCTGATGCGGATGCGCAGCTACCTGGTCTGTCAGTGCGGCTCGCCACTGCAGCGCCACGAGGGCAACGCGCCCACTCCCCAGGGCACGGAGGTGCTGATGAAGGTGCTGGCTGCAGGAGTTTGCCACTCGGATCTGCACATCTGGGATGGCTACTACGAGATCGGCGGCGGCAAGCAACTCAACCTGGTTGACCGCGGCATCAAACTGCCGCTGACTATGGGCCACGAGAACGTCGGCGAGGTGATCGCGGTCGGCCCCGAGGCCGCTGGCGTGAAGGTCGGCGACATCCGCCTGGCCAACCCCTGGATCGGCTGCGGCGAGTGCGCGGCCTGCCGCCGCAACGAAGAGAACCTGTGCGTGAAGCCGCGCTTCCTGGGCGTGTTCTTGCAGGGCGGCTATTCCACGCACTTGGTGGTGCCGCACACCCGCCACCTGTTCGACATCGGCGGCCTCAACCCGCAGCAGGCGGCGCCCCTGGCGTGCTCGGGTGTGACCGCCTACGCCGCGCTGAAGAAGGTTCAGGCTACGCTGGCCACCGACCCAGTGGTAGTGATTGGCGCCGGCGGCGTGGGCATGATGGGCATAACGCTGGCGCGCATGATGGGCGCCCAGCGCGTGATCGCCGTTGACATCGACCCGGTCAAGCGCGAGGCGGCCTTGAAGGCCGGCGCCACGCAGGCCATCGATGGCGGTGCCAGCGAGGCGGTGGCGCAGATCCAGCAGGCCACAGGCGGCGGCTCGTTGGCGACGCTCGACTTCGTGGGCTCGGGCCAGACGGTGGACCTGGCCATCGCCGCGGCGATCAAGGGTGGCAGCGTGGTGGTGGTGGGCCTGTATGGCGGTGCGATCAACCTGCCCACGCCCTACCTGCCGATGCGCGCCCTCACACTGCGAGGCTCATACGTGGGCAGCCACAGCGAGATGGCCGAGTTGCTGGCGCTGGTCAACCAGAAGGGCCTGCCGCCAGTGCCCATTGCCACTCGCCCGCTGGACGAGGTGAGCACGGCACTTGCCGACCTGCGCGCGGGCCGTGTGATCGGCCGGGTGGTGCTGGCCGGCTGACGCCGGGCCAAAGGAGTCCGAGTTCGCACCATGCGCGTCCGGAGGCCAGCCGGCGAGCAGTCCGTGACCCAGCCACCAGAAAACATGACAATGCCGGCGACGTTGCTCGACTTGCGCGTGCAATGGGTCGGCACCGCCAGCGCAGCCGATCGAACTGTCGACATTCCGGGTGCAGCGGATGTCGATCACGGACGCAAGACCGTGGGCGACCGGTTTGGAGAAAGATCGCTTTCGAGCGGCCGTCGGCCTATGCCGGCTGTACTATGAAACCGGTCATTCCAGGGGTGTTTTTCCGACCGATCGTACGTCCGGTTGTGGCCGGGACGAGCAATTCAGCAGTCGCTATCATTTGCCTGCTGACCAAGACAAAGCGGTCGTCCAAGCGAGCCGATCGGCACGATCTCCCCGGACCTTCACGATAGTGGGGCCAAGGCTCGGTGCCTCGCACTTCGAAGCCGCGCAGCGCCGCGTGGTCCGACGCCGGCAGGAGCAGCGCCGACGACGATGCGGCTTTGTGAGTGACCCATTGCCAATGGCGCAACGTGAAGACATCGCGCGGGCCTTCGCGGTGCGTGACCTCACCGATGCGCGTGCAGCCTTCGCCCTGCAGCACGGCGGCAATTGTGTTCAACGAGCCGCGCAGCGCCGCGGTCGGCGCGCCCGCGGGCAGCTCGACGATGCAGGCGTCGAGTGTCGACGTTGAGCTCGGGCAGCCTTTCGAACTCGAACTGCTCCAGCGTGTTGGTGCGCGCTGCTCGAAGCGTCGGCATCGAGATCGTGCGGCGCAGCCTCTGCAACCAGGCGATTGGCAGGGATATATTTACCCACTGGGCGAAGACCCTACCCTGCAAGTAAAAGATCCGACGGTACAAGTGGCCGGTCGAGACACGGTTGTGCAAGTGCTGAGGACCCAAATGAGTGAACCCACCAGCCTCGCCGAAGCCGACTATTAGGTCTTCGAAGCCGGCCACGTGCCGCTGCAGTCGGGCCGCACCTTCAGGCACATGCGGCTGGCGTACAAGACTTTCGGTACGCTTAACGCGGACAAGTCCAACGTCATCGTCTACCCCACCTCGTACAGCGCACAGCATTACGACACGCAGTTCATGGTGGGCGATGGCGCGGCGCTCGACGCGTCCAACTACTTCATCATCATCCCCAACCTGTTCGGCAACGGGCTGTCGAGTTCGCCGTCGAACACGCCCTGGCCGGATGTCGGCACGCGCTACCCCGACGTGACCTACTTCGACGCGGTGCAGGTGCAGCGGAGGCTGCTGGCCGAAGTGTTCGGCATTCACAAGGTGGCGCTGGTGTACGGCTGGTCGATGGGTGCGATGCAGGCCTACCACTGGGCGGCGATGTTCCCCGACATGGTCAAGCGCATCGCAGTGGTCTGCGGCTCGGCACGCTGCGCGCCGCACAACTATGTGTTCATCGAAGGCGCGAAGCACGCGCTGATGGCCGACCCGGCGTATCGCGACGGCGTCTTCACCGAGCGCCCAGTCCGCGGCTTTCGTGCGATGGGGCGGGTGTACGCCGGCTGGGCGCTGTCGCAGACCTTCTACCGTGACGAGCTGTGGCGCACGCTGGGCGCGTCATCGCTGGAGGACTACCTCGTCAGCGTGTGGGAGACCAACTTCGCGCGCCGGGACCCGGCCGACCTGCTGGCGCAGTTCTGGACCTGGCAGCATGGCGACATCAGCGCCAACACCCTCTACCACGGCGACCTGCCCAAGGCGCTGCGCAGCATCCGCGCGCGCACGCTACTGATGCCCGGCGACCGCGACCTGTATTTCCAGGTCGACGACAACCGCGCCGAAATGCAGCACCTGCAGAACGCCGAGCTGCAGCCCATCCCGTCGGTGTGGGGCCACCGCGCCGGCAACCCCGTGAATCAGCCGCAGGACCGTGCGTTCATCGAAGGCCATGTCAGACGGCTGCTGACGACTTGAGGGCAGGCTTACTGGCGTTGGCCTATGGGCGGCTGCACAATCCGCCAGTGAACCCACCCACCCCGTTCCGGCTCAGCGCCGCCCAACTTCTGCCCTTGACTCCGCGAAACGACTCTGCGGCAGCGCGGCGAGCCGCCGGTCACCTCGGCGCCATCGTGCTGTGTGCCGCCGCGCTGTGGACCGTGCTGGGCAGCGTGTGGGCCGTACCGCTTACGCTGCTGCTGGGCTACCTGCTGGCCTTCCTGTTTAACGCGTTGCATGAGACCGCACACCAGACGGCGTTTCGCACGCGCGCCTGGAACTATCTGCTCGGACACCTGGCGGGTTTGATCATCCTGCTGCCCTACGAGTATTACCGCGCCTTCCACTGGGACCACCACCGCTACACGCAGGACTCCGACAAGGACCCGGAACTGGCCGTGCCGCCGCCGGCGACGACGCGCGCCCTGGCCTGGTACGTGCTGGGCCCGCCGGTGTGGATCGGCCGCATCCGCATGCTGCTGCTGCACGGGCTGGCCGGTCGGGTCGGCGAGCAATGGGTCGCTGCCGACAAGCGCCGGTTGATCGTCGTCGAGGCACGCTGTTATCTGCTGGGTTATGCGGCCATCGCGTTGGTGTCGCTGGTCGCGGGCTCGTGGGCCGCACTGTGGCTGTGGCTGCTGCCGCTGATGCTGGGGCAATGGTTCCTGCGCCCCTATCTGCTGGCCGAGCACACCGGGTGCGCGAACACGCCGAACATGCTGGAGAATACGCGCACCACCTACACCAACGCCTTCGTGCACTTCTTCGCGTGGAACATGCCTTACCACGCCGAACACCATGCCTACCCGGCCGTGCCCTTTCACGCCCTGCCCAGGCTGAACGCGCTGCTGGCTTCACACATCGTGCACATTGAGCAGGGCTACATGGCGTCGGCGCGCACGGTGCTGCGACATGTGCAGCCGGGTCGGGCTGGGGCTGAACACCCGGTGAACTTCGGGTGAACCTTAAGACTTCGCACGGAGCCGCGGCCATGGAACGAATCGAACACATCGAAGCGCGCTGCTGGCGCGTGCCGCTGGATGAGACGCTGCACGACGCCAAACACGGGGCGCACACACATTTCGAGCTGATCACCGTGCGCGTGCGGCTGAGCGGCGGCCTCGAAGGCACGGGCTACACCTACACCGGCGGGCGCGGCGGACGCGCCATCCTGGCGGTGATCGAGCACGACCTGCAGCCCCTCCTGCTCGGGCAGCAGGCCGACAAGGTCGAGGCGCTGAACGCGGCGATGGGCTGGCATCTGCACTACGTGGGCCGTGGCGGCATCGCGGCCTTTGCCATCTCGGCCATCGACATCGCGCTGTGGGACCTGCGCGGCAAGGCCCGCGGCGAGCCGCTGTGGCGCATGGCCGGCGGCGCGGCGCAAAGCTGCAACGTCTACCGCGGGGGCATCGATCTGGGTTATTCACTCCAACAACTGGTGCACAGCGTCGAGGGCTACCAGCGAGAGGGTTTCGACGCGGTGAAAATCAAGGTCGGCCTGCCGGCGCTGGCCGACGACGTGGCGCGTGTCGCGGCGGTGCGCCGTTGCCTGGGGCCGAACGCGCGCCTGATGGTCGATGCGAACTACGGCCTGTCGGTGGACGAAGCCATTGCCGCGGCGCACGCCTTCGCGCCGCACGATCTGCTGTGGTTCGAGGAGCCGACCGACCCCGACGACCTGGAGGGCTATGCGCACATCGCCCAGGCCACCAGGATGCCGCTGGCGATGGGCGAGAACCTGCACACGCGCCACGACTTCATCCGTGCGCTGGCTTCGGCGCGGCTGTCGTACCTGCAGCCCGACGCCGGCAACTGCGGCGGCATCACCGGCTGGCTCGATGCGGCCCAGCTAACTCGTGAACAGGGTGTCGCGCTGTGCAGCCACGGCATGCAGGAGCTGCATGTCAGCCTGCTGTCGGGGCAGCCCGACGGCGGCTGGCTCGAGGTGCATTCCTTCCCCATCGACCGCTACACCACGCGGCCGTTGCGCCTGCACGAGCACCGTGCATTGGCGCCGGACCTTCCGGGCACGGGCGTGGAGTTCGACTGGGCGCGGCTGGAGGCGGCCACGCAGCACACCGGCAGCGCAGGCTGACAGGGCCGGCCCCGCTCGCTGCGGGGGAATGGTTCGCTTCCTAGACATAGATGATGCGTCCCGTCGATGCCAGGAAACTGTCGGTCACGACCGACTCCTAGTGGCCGAGACTTCCATTTCGCAGTCATGTTCGACAGCGGTCTTTCGATCTGACCAGGTCCGAACGGCAGGTCTTCGATGCCGCGAACTCACCAAGTCCACCCCAAACGGACATCGCAGGCGCTGAGCTCGCGGCGCCGAAGCTGCCGGTCGGACTCGCACACCAGACCCCACCGACGACCCCGAAGCGTTACAAACCCAGGCGGGCAGCCCTCGCGCCGATTGAGGCGTAACACGCCGCCCCCCAAGCGGACAGTCGGTCGCTCAACCCTGAATCGGCCTTCCGAGGGCTTGATTGTCATAACGGCTACAACGACACTGGGTGCACCAACTGTGGCGCCACGGATCGCGCGTGGTTTAACACCAATCCATTGGAGACGAGAGATGCCAGGAAAACAGCCCAAAATGGGAGCGCTTGAAGCTGCATTGAACAGCCAACCGAACGGCATGGCCACCGCGAGTAATTGGAGAGTGGCCTGGCGCAAGTTCGTCAAGCAACTTGGAGACGCCAAGTCAAATTGGATTGGCTGCGATGGGCTCGACTTAAGCGTGACACTTGATGCCTATGCGTCACAACAGCTCAAGCACTCCAAAGAGAACGTCCTCTCGCCCCTTAACCTGATGCAGCGTTTGAATCCGCTAATGCTCTCCGAACACATCGCTGAAGGGCTGGAGCTACTGTCAGCCTGTAGGCAAAGACGGCAGAGGCCTTCGCACTCGAGGTACAGCTATTCGCCGTTGGACTTGAATATGAGGTTGCGGAAAGTAGCAAGGGTGCCTCTGTACGCTTGAACAAACTAGGTGTTCGCGCGAATTCGTACCAGGCGCAGGAGATTCCCCCTACTCTCGAGGCTGACGTTGACGAACTCGCCCGGATCCAAGATACAGCCCGAGCTTTCAGGCACACCATGGCTTCTGTCGAAGGAAGTCCGCTCAACCTCTGCGAACGACTAACCGAAGCCCGCGATGACTACGTCAATGCCCTGGCGATGTTGTTCGCCAAGGCGGAAATCGTTCGAATCACGTTGAGATCATGCTTCAACCTTGGCCTAGACCTAGACTCGCCGCTGCGCTTCATCGACAACCCGACGGGCATGTTGGGGAAAGTCGGCCAGTGGTTCAGGAGCCTAAATCTTGTTCTTGAAGACCTTCGTTCTCGCGAACGAATCGTTACCGTCTATCGGCTGATGCGAGCGGAGTCGGTGGCCATTGGTGGGCCATCCGAGAAGGACTTCACCGCCGCCCTGAATCATCTGCGCAACTCAAAAGAGTCCTCCACGACGACCGACGCAAGACTGAGCTTCGATATGGACGCACTTGTCAGAAGTTGTGCTCCGACGATCGACTCAGGCGCCGCTGTCCGCGTGCTTGCGATTGGGGCGGCCATTGCGACTCATCGAGAGACGGATGGAATCGGTCCAGTGCCTGAGCAAGAGAACGCCGCTTTTTGGGAAAGGATGCGTCGTGAGCGCGCAAACTCCAGCTTCGAGGCCTGGATTCGACCGCCCGCCCTGCAGCTTTCCGAAGAGGGCGACATAGGGCCGCCGGTGATCGTCGGCGACAGAGCCGTCTTCCTTGCTCCCCTTGCTTGGGACGATGCCTCCAAGCCAGCCAGCGAGATGGTGCGAATGGAGTCCCAGTCAAGCCTGCGGAACATTCCTGCGTGGAACACCTGGGTGGTTGTCTTTGCCAACAAGGTTCGAACAAATGACTCGACGTGGCCTCTTGCTGATTGGGAGCAAAGGATCGGCCGATCCGGCACCCTTCGCAAAGACGAAGTCAGAGACATCGTCATTGGTGTGACGCTAGGGATCATAGACCCGGCGCCTCAGCTGAAAACAAGCAAGAAAAAGTCAAGCGGAGGTTAATTGTGGATCCAAAGCAGAAGCAGACAGACAAAGGAAAGGGCCCCAAGAGTCCCGAGACGAAGCCTATGCAGAAAACTGAAGCTGAGCGATGGAAAGAAGAGACCGCGCCTGCCGATAGACCAGCCGGAAAAAGCAAAACTTCCTTCAAAGACAAGCCCGACAGCACGCCCAAAGAGCGACCAGCGCACCCGATCCACGAATGGCAAGAGACTGTAGGAGACTTGGGAACTCGTGAGGGTGGCGGGAATGGGGGTGGAGGCAGCGAGGGCCCTACCAGCCGGCCCTCGTATTCTTCTCCCGCCTACGGCTCGACTAGCAATTCTCGCGGGGCAGATCCAGACGCTGGCAAGGTCCTCGACGCTTCAGGCGAGTTAGCTTTGGGCGTCCTTGCGGCTTCTATAGCGTGGCCCAAAGCTGGGCCATTCACGGCTTTGTCCTTGTCAATGACGCTCGGGTATGGGGCGGGCGCCCTCATTGTCGCGGCTGTACACCCCAGCCAGTCGAGCCAATACCAGTCCTATCAGGCAGTCTTCGACCCGATTGGGCTCTTGGTGTACGCGAACTTCAAGCACCAAGGAGCCAGTGAAGACGACGCGCTCGAGGCCGCCGGAATCGCCAACCTGTACAACCTAGCGCTGGCTCTGCGAAGTGCCGACAAGGCGCGCAAGCAACTCTCAGCTCTGCGTCAGGTGTCTGCGAGGGTGTCCACCAGAATCAAGCCCGTACTGGAGGAGCTTGCTGCCGCGTACAGCGCGCTCGGCTCCTTGGAGAAGGCTTGGAAGACCGGTGGATTCGATCAATCACAGCGCAGCGCCTCTCCGCAGTCGACGTTAGGCGAAATCAAGCCAAGCTACAGGGTAATCCCCTAGTGTGCGATCAGCTCAGATCTGGCGCTCCGAAGCTGTCTTCCGTGTACGACGGCTGATGGCCGGGTGTGTGAGTTCGCGACAGTGCCAGAAAGCTGAACGCCGACTCGACAGCGTCGCTGGCGGAGTTCAGCTTACGGCGATCTCGGCGTAGACATGCGGCCGCTGGCGTAATCCGCCCGCCCTTGCCCTGCCACCCACGCGACCCGGACGCGCAGAGCGCCTGGGCATACTGCGCCGCATGAAACACGATGCTTGGCGCCGCCAACCCGAGAGCTACCCCTTCAGCGGCGAGATCCTGCCCCGCTACACCGATGTGGACCTGTGGCAGCACCTGAACAACGTCGCGCTCAACAGCCTGCAGATCGAGTCGGTGCAGCGCCTGCTGCTGGACGTGGCGGGCGACGCCGCCTGGCGCGACGGCCCGGCCGCGATCGGACCCGAGACCACCTCGACCGACTTTATCGCCGAGGCCTACTACCCCACCCCGCTGAC
>JANNZD010000421.1:0-5792 GCA_031410435.1 Betaproteobacteria bacterium
GGCCTGGGCCAGCCGCACCTTGACGAACAGGCCCGGCAGCAGCAGGCCCTGGGGGTTGGGCAGCTCGGCGCGCAGGCTGACCTGGCCGGTGCCGGCATCCACCGTCGGGTCGGCGAACAGCAGGCGGGCGCTTTGGGCCACTTCGCTGCCATCGTCCAGCGCAATGCGGATCGCCGCACCAGCGCCGGTGCGTTGCAGCTGGCCGGCGTCGAAGGCCTTGCGCAAGCGCATTGCGTCCGCCGCCGATTGGGTGAAATTGACATACAGCCGGTCGGTCTGCTGGATCAGCGCCATCTGCGTCGCATCGCCCTGGCCCACCAGCGCGCCTTCGGTCACCAGGGCGCGGCCGATGCGGCCGTCGATGGGCGCCTTGATGGTGGCGTAATCCAGGTTGATGCGGGCGCTGGTGGCTGCGGCGCGGGCCGTGGCCAGCTCGGCCTGGGCCTGCTTGAGGGTGGTCTGCGTCACCAGCCACTCTTGCGCGCTGATGGCCTTGGCCTCGGCCAGCGGCTGGTTGCGCTGCACCTGGGCCTGGGCCTGGGCCACACCGGCCTCGGCGCGCGCCACCGCCGCCTCGGCGCTGGCCAGCGCCGCCTGGAAGGCCGCCGCGTCCAGCCGGAACAGCGGCTGGCCGGCCTTGACCAGCGCGCCCTCGGTGAACAGCCGCTGGGCCACGATGCCCGGCACCCGCGCGCGCACCTGGGCCACGCGCCAGGCCTCCAGGCGGCCGGGCAGCTCCACGCTCAGTGCCATGTTGCCGGGCTGCACCGTCACCACGCCGACGCTGGCAGGGGGCATGCCGCCGCCCGGCGGGCCGGTCGGCTTGGCGGCGTCCCCGGCCGGGCTGCAGGCCACCAGCCCGGCCAGCAACAGGCCGGCGGCGCTGGCGCCCAGCAGGCCAGGGTGTCGCGCTGGTGTCCACAGGCGGGCGGCTTGGGAGGCAGGGCAGGGCATGGGCATGGTGGCAGCTTGGCGGCAGGGCGGCGTAGTACAAGCCGCAGGAGGGAGCGGTGGCGGTCGGGCTGGCGTGCTGGCGGTCGGGCCGACCCCGGACAAACACCACGACAGCATCGCCTCGAGTTTACATACAATCATGGATGTATGCTTGCACACCACCACGCCAACCCTTGAGATGGTGCGCCGCACCAAGCCCGAGGCCCAGGCCACCCGCGACCACCTGCTCGATACCGCCGAGCAGGTGATCCTGCAGCGTGGGCTGGCCGGCTGTGCGCTGCAGGACATCGCCCAGGCTGCCGGCCTGAGCCGGGGTGCGATCTACTGGCACTTTGCCGACAAGCTGGCGCTGTTCCGGGCCATCATGGACCGGGTCGACCTGCCCCTGGAGCAGGCGGTGGCCGCCGCCACCCGGCTGCTGGATGCGCCGGCCGGTGCGGGCCCACCGCCCAACCCGCTGCCCATCCTGCGCCGGCTAGCGCTGGCGCCCTTCGAGATGATGCAGAACGATCTGCGGGCGCGCCGCGCCTTCACGATCCTGTTGCATCGCACCGAGTTTGTCGGTGAACTGGCACCTTTGGCCAAGCGCCAGGCCGATGCGATCGAAGCCTTTCTCGACCTGATGACCCGGCTGTTCCAGGCGCTGGCCCGCTACCCCGGGCCGGCGGGTGCCCCGGTGCTGGCTGCGGGGGTCGAGCCGCGTGCCGCCGCCACCGCCCTGGTGGCGATCATCGACGGCCTGCTGCGCCTGGGCACCCTGCCGGTCGAGCTGGGGGCCACCCCACCGGTGCAGGCGTCGGCGGTGGCGCCGGCCATCGACGCGCTGCTGCGCGGTTTTGGCACGCCCGCCTGAGCCGGGCCGCCGCCCTGGCTCAACCCTCTTGCCAGCAGCCGACAACGCGCATAGGCTGGCCCCAGCAACCCTGCGCCGTCGCGCCGCAATGGTGCGGCGCCGGTGCACCGGTTCGGATGAGGAGTAGCGCCCATGCCAAGCCCACAACCCGCCGGCACCGTCACGGTGGCCGACATCCGCACACTTGCGTTCGTCGGTCCGGCGGCAGCCGGCAAGACCAGCCTTTGCGAGGCACTGCTGCAAGCCTCGGGCGCGATCACCAGCGCCGGCAGCCTGGAGCGGGGCAGCATGGTGAGCGATTTCGATCCGCTCGAACGCAAGCTGCAGCACTCGCTCAACTCGGCAGTGATGCACACCCATTGGCAGGGCAGCCGCATCCATTTCATCGACACCCCGGGCGCCGCCGATTTCATCGGCCAGACCCTGCCCGCGCTGGAGGCGGTGGAGACCGCTGCGGTGGTGATCAGCGCCGTTACCGGCATCGAGCCGATGGCGCTGCGCCTGATGCAGCAGGCCGCCGAGCGCGGCCTGGACCGGCTGCTGATCGTCAACAAGATCGATGCCCCGGGGGTCAACCTGTCGGCGCTGCTGGCGCAGATCCAGGCCGCCTTTGGCAAGGAATGCCTGCCGCTCAACCTGCCCGACGCCGGCGCCACGCGGGTGGTCGATTGCTTTTACAACCGCAGCGGCCACAGCGACTTCGGCGCGGTCGACGCGGCCCACCGGGCCCTGGTGGAGCAGGTGGTGGAGGTGGACGCAGCCTTCGTCGAGCGCTACCTCAACGACGGCGACATCGACCCGGCCGAGCTGCATGCGCCGCTGGAACAGGCCTTGCGCGAGGGCCACCTGATCCCGGTGTGTTTCGTCTCTGCCCGTAGCGGCGCCGGGGTGCGCGAGTTGCTGGACATGATGCACCGGCTGCTGCCCCACCCGGGCGAAGGCAACCCGCCCGACTTCCTGCGCGGCGAAGGCGAGGCCGCCGTGTTGATGCATGCCCAGCCCGACCCGGCGCTGCACGTGCTGGCGCATGTCTTCAAGGTCACGGTCGACCCCTATGTGGGCAAGCTGGGCGTGCTGCGGGTGCACCAGGGCACCTTGACCACCGGCATGCAGCTCTACGTGGGCGACGGCCGCAAGCCCTTCAAACTGGCCCACCTCTACCTGCTGCAGGGCAAATCGCATGTCGAGGTGTCGCGTGCGCTGCCGGGCGACATCTGCGCCATCGCCAAGGTGGACGAACTGCATTTCGACGCGGTGCTGCATGACGCCGCCGAGGACGACCATATCCACCTCAAGCCGCTGCCCTTCCCGGTGCCGGTGCACGGCCTGGCCATCGCACCCAGGCGCCGGGGCGACGAGCAGCGCCTGTGGGAAAACCTGGCCAAGCTGGTGGCCGAGGACGCCTGCCTCAAGATCGAGCATGTGGCCAGCACCAATGAAACCGTGGTCTACGGCCTGGGCGAGCTGCACCTGCGCACCTTGCTGGACCGCTTGCGCGAGATCCACCGCTTCGAGGTGGATACCCAGCCGCCGCGCATTGCCTACCGCGAGACCGCCACCAGCGCGGCCGAGGGCCACCACCGCCACAAGAAGCAGAGCGGCGGCGCCGGCCAGTTCGGCGAGGTGCTGCTGCGGGTCGAGCCGCTGTCACGCGGCGCGGGCTTCGAGTTCGTCGACGCGGTCAAGGGCGGCACCATCCCGGGGGTCTATATCCCGGCGGTCGAGAAAGGCGTGCGCGAGGTGCTGGCCGCTGGCGCGATCTCCGGCCATCCGGTGGTGGACGTGCGGGTGACGGTGCTGGACGGCAAGCACCACAGCGTCGACAGCAAGGAGATCGCCTTCGTCACCGCCGGGCGCAAGGCCTTTCTGGCGGCCATGCGCGAGGCCCGCGCCATCGTGCTCGAGCCCATCGTGTTCGTGGAGATCAGCGCCCCCGAAGCGGCGATGGGCGACATCACCGGCGACCTGGCCGCGCGCCGGGGCCAGGTCTCGGGCACCGAAAACGGCCTGGCCGGCCAGCGCCTGATCCGCGGGCTGGCACCGCTGTCCGAGCTGTCGAGCTACCAGACCCGCCTGAACGCGATGACCAGCGGCGAAGGCCGCTACACGATCGCGCTGTCGCATCACGAGGCGGTGCCACCGTCGATTCAGCAACAGCTGGTGGCGGGCTTCCGGGGCCACGACGAGGATTGACCCGGCCTCTGTGCCGGTCTGCAGACGGGGCGGCAGGTGGCGGGGCGGTGTGTGGCA
The DNA here is from genome assembly GCA_031410435.1 of Betaproteobacteria bacterium. Taxonomy (GTDB): domain Bacteria; phylum Pseudomonadota; class Gammaproteobacteria; order Burkholderiales; family Burkholderiaceae_C; genus Pseudaquabacterium. The sequence continues at coordinate 4,058 of JANNZD010000421.1, forward strand.
GGCCGGGGTGGACGCCCCGCACCTGACTGTGGCCGCCGGCCGCCGGCCCAAGGCCTGGTCCGGGCCCGCCGGCGGCAGATGCTGCAGATGGGGCAAGTGGCCTTTATCATCCAGGCATGATCCCTGCCCAAGATGTGGCCCGCGTGCGCCTGGACAATGCGCTGCGCCTGTTTGATGAATTCGTGCAGGTCAGCATCAAGACACCCGACGCCGCCACCCTGCGTGGCCTGGAACGGCGCTTTGCCGAGCGCCTGCAGATCCAGCCCAGTTACTGGAGCCAGATCAAGAGCCGCTCGCGCCAGATCGGCGAGCGCCTGGCGCGCCAGTTCGAGCAGCTTTGCCGCAAGCCTGTGGGCTGGATGGACCTGCCGCATGACGCGGCCGCGCCGGCGCCGCTCGGCCTGCCTGCGGCGGCAACTGCGGCTGCGCCGGCGCCGAGCCAGCCGCAGGACGACGACGAGCGCTTCATCGTCGGGCTGGTCTTGACCTACTACCGGCGCCATCCGCAGCGGGCCCGCACCCGCCTGCTGGATTTGCTGGGCGAGGTGCTCACCCCGCCGGCCGAGGCCCCGGCCGGCGCACCGGCGCTGCCGGCTGTGCCCCGGCCCGTCGCGCCGGGCGTGCGCAAGGCCCCGCCCAAACCGGCGCCGGCCGCGGATGATGATAAGGCGCTGTGGGCCCGCACCCGGTCCGGCATCGCCCCGCTCAAGGGCAAGCGCTGAAGCCTGGCCGGCCGCGCGTGCCGGCAGCCGGCTCCGGACAAACCCGAATCCTTGCGCAGAGTACTTGCGCAAGATAAATATTTGTTTATCATTGAGGCAAGCTTCAACGCTGTCCTTGCGGTTGATGAAGCGACGCCCCCCGATTCACCTCAAACGTTCAAGAGCCCGCCTCGCCATGTCCCCACTGAACCTGTCGTCAGCCTGCAGCACCGCGCCCCTGGCGTGGTTTGCGGCCGATTTGCAGCGTGGTGCCGGGGCCTGTCAGCGCAGTGCTGGCTTGTCTGTTGTGCATGCAGCGGCCCCACCGGGCATGGCCTGGGCATGAGCCGGTTCGACTGAACCGCCCCACCCCTCGACGGCCCGGTGCGCAAGCTGCGAACCGGGCCGTTTTGCTTGTTGCCCGGCAGATGGCCTGTCCCTTTTTTCAACCGGTGCCCCAGGGCGCCCAGGAGCCTCCGATGAAGATCACCCTGCACCCCCCCAAGCCCCGCAACCCGCTGGTGGCCGCCGCGCTTCAACGCCTGGCCGGCGCCCACCGGCGCTCGGCCGGCGCCCTGCGCCAGCGTGACCGCCAGGCCCTGCGCCGCGAGTTGCAGCACACCCGATCCAGCCCCTGAAACGACAGCCGGCCGGCCCCCGCACAGCGGCAGGGCCGACCGATGGAGATGACCATGTCCGACAGCCTGCACGGCTTGACCCGTCCCTTGGGCGCCCCCGGCGTCCATCCCCTGCGGCAGCTTGCCGCCACCGCCCTGCGGCATGCCAGCCGCAGCCTGGGCCGACTGGCCCGCAAACTGGCCGCCCGCCAGGCCGACGCCCGCCGCCAGCGTTTGCCCGAGCTGGAGTTCTACGCCGAAGCCGGTGCACCCGAAGGCGCGCTCTACCTCGACGGCGAACTGGTGGGCCACCTGCCCGGCGTCACTCGGCTGTGATCGGTGGCGGGGGCCCGGGCGCAAGCGCCGGCCGGCGCCGCCCAAATGAGGGGAAAGCAATTACCCCGCGGTGTACCAAGA
>JANNZD010000422.1:0-3037 GCA_031410435.1 Betaproteobacteria bacterium
AAGTCTTCATTTGTCCCTGTTTCTCATTGGGGTTGTTGGATACACAACCCGTAAGCAATTTTCGATTCACCCCCCCGAAATGCAAAAAAACAAAAAGAAACAATTGCTTAGCAGTTCCGCTCCAAGCGCGGCACGGGATGAGCTGTAAATAATCCCGACAGATCCGAGTTGACGTTTACCCGCGCATCGCGGAACTTGCGCGCTGCGCGGGTGATACCGAAAAAGCTTGGTCGGCTGCTTTGGGCAAGGTGGGCAGGTGACTCCTGTGGGTCGTCCAGCGCCTGTCAGGCGCGCGATCTCACCGCCGGAAAGCCGACACCCAAATTGAGCCACCGGATAGCTGCCGCCCACGGCCGGCAGTGGTCGACCCATTGGAGTCACTCGACTTGCGACTCCAGAGCTGACACCTGCATCGACGACCGATGCGCCGCCTCAGGTGCCGCATCAAGGGGCAATGACATCGAGCGTCGGGAAGTAGGTCTTGAAGCGGCTGGCGTCCCGGGTCAGCAAAGGCCAACCCTCGACGGCGGCGTGGGCGCCGATGAAGAAGTCGGGCAAGACCTGCCCCTTGTTACCGCCGCGCCGGCGGTATAGCGCGTAGGCCCTGGCTGCCAGGAAGAGGGCTGGCCGAGGAATCTCGCGCAGTTCCAGCGCCATCGTGAGCACCACGTCGTCGAGGGCTTCAAGCGTCGAGAACGACAGCGACATCTCGGCGTAGATCACCGGGTTGATGGCCAAGGCATGCAGCTTGGCCTGGGCGCGCAACTGCCCGATGGACCAGTCGGCCCTTTGCGGATCGTTCTGCAAAACGTCCACCAGGACGTTGGTATCCACGAGCAACATCAGTCGTCGGCGCGCAGCAACTTCATCAATGCATCGGTCCGCCAGGGCACATCAGCCCGACCGCGAACCGCATCGAAACGGTCGCTGGGCGGGTTGCGCGCGCGTCCGGCGAGTCGTGCTGGGTGGAGAACCACTTCGCCGGCTGCGTTCACCGAAAACTCCACAGGTGCCCCCGGCACCAACTGCATCGCATCGCGGATACGCTTCGGAATCGTGACCTGTCCCTTGCTGGTCAGCGTCGTCGCCATGCATGCTCTCCTAAAGTGTTACCAATGTCCTACATGGTAATACAGTCGTGGCTGGGCAGGACCTCCACCGACCTGCTGAACGGCAGCTGTCTCTTTGACACGTTCCGGAGTGTCTCCTGATAGCCGTCAAGAGCCGCTCACCGGACCTGGTCGACCGACTGCCGAGTCGCCCATACTCGTCTCCACGAGACTTCATAGAAATCCATTCCCACGGAGCCAACTGACAAATGCTGACTTATCTGCACACCATGGTGCGCGTCACCGACATCGACGCCTCGCTGCGCTTCTATGTGGACGCCCTGGGCCTGCGCGTGGTGTCGCGCAAGGACGTGGCCGCCGGCCGCTTCACGCTGGTCTTCCTGGCTGCGCCCGGTGACGAGTCGGCCCAGGTGGAGCTGACCCACAACTGGGACCCCGAGGCCTACGCCGGCGGCCGCAACTTCGGCCACCTGGCCTATGCGGTGGACGACATCCACGCCGCCTGCCAGCGCCTGGCCGACCACGGCGTCACCATCAACCGGCCGCCGCGCGACGGCCGCATGGCCTTCGTGCGCTCGCCCGACGGCATCTCGGTGGAACTGCTGCAGGCCGGCAGCCCGCTGGCACCGGCCGAGCCCTGGGCCTCGATGCCCAATGTCGGCGCCTGGTAGGCCGGCGTCCGCCATGCCCGCGCTGCTGATCGCCTACGGCCTGTCGGCCGCGCTGGCCATCGCCTGCCAGCAGCTCTGGCCGGCGGACTGGGCGCCCTATGCGCTGCTGAAGGCGCTGACCACCGCGCTAGTGATCGCCTATGCCGCCGGCCGCGGCCGGCCCGGTGATGCACGGCGCCGCGCGCTGCTGGCCGGGCTGGCCCTGTCCTGGGTGGGCGATGTGGCGCTGCTGTGGCCGCGCGAGGGCTTTCTGCCCGGGCTGGTGGCCTTTCTGCTGGCCCACCTGGCCTACCTGTGGGCCTTCACCCGCGGCGTGCGGTTGGCGGCCTGGCCGGTGGCCTATGCCGGCTATGCGCTGCTGGCCGGCGCGGTGCTGGCGCTGCTGTGGCCGGGTGTGCCGGCGGGCCTGCGCGCCCCGGTGGCAGCCTATGTGCTGTGCCTGGCGGCGATGGCCGCGCAGACCGCCTGCTGGTGGCGTGCTGCGCCACCCGGCGATACGCTGGCCCGCGGCGCCGCGCTGGGCGGGCTGTTGTTCCTGACCTCCGACGCGCTGCTGGCCATCAACAAGTTCCATAGCCCGCTGCCGGCCAGCGGGCTGTGGATCCTGGCCACATACTGGGCCGCGCAGGGCCTGATCGCCCACTCGCTGGCGCCGCGTCGGGCCGCATCTTCGGCATGAGCGCCGCGCCTGCCGCCCACGCGCCTAGTCTTACTGTGTTAAAAATTTCGCCTCGTGTTTGGACGCAGACAACATGGGCATCGTGGCAGTGACCTAAGTAAGGCTGCGGCGATACGCAGTCGCAAAGTCGTGATGGACGATGGGACGTGGCGCTGAGTGCGAGGGGCTGCCGCGAGGCTTGTAATGCGTGGGTAGCGCAGGTTCTTCGATTCGTGCAGAGTTTTTTTTGCCCATAGTTTCAGGATGGCGCAGTTGCTGGGCCATCAGGAATCCGTAGGCCGCGATGCTCAGGCTGGCATGGTGATGGAAACCGCGCCAACCTCGCCCTTCATAGTGCCCCAGCCCCACCTCCTGCTTGAGGTCCTGGTAGTCCCGCTCAATGCGCCAGCGCATCTTGGCTTCGAACACCATGCGCTGCAGCGCAACGTCCTCAGGCAGCGTGCTCAGCCAGTACTTCATCGGCTCTTTGTGACCCTCGGGCCACTCGATCAACAGCCACTCTTCAGGGCGCTGTTGATCGCGCAGGTGCTCGCGATGGGCCGCGCGCACGCGAACCCGCGCAAAGCGTGATCGCAGGATGAAGTTGCTGCCCTCGCGCCACTCGACGGCCTGCCACT
>JANNZD010000423.1:0-2951 GCA_031410435.1 Betaproteobacteria bacterium
GCCACGGTCAGCGCATAGACGAAACCCGAGCACACCGCCTGCACGTCAAAGGCCGGGCAGCCCACGATGCCCAGCTTGTGCTGGACGATGCAGGCGGTGGATGGGAACACCATGTCAGGGGTGGACGTGGCCAGCACGATCAGGTCGATATCGCCGGGCTGGCAAGCGGCCGCCTCGAGCGCCTGCCGGGCCGCGGCCACCGCCAGGTCACTGGCCTGGGTGCCGGCGTCGACGAAATGGCGCGCCCGGATGCCGGTGCGTTCGACGATCCAGTCGTCCGAGGTCTCGATACCCTGGGCCGCCAGCTCGGCGGCCAGCTCGGCATTGCTGACCCGCCGGTCGGGCAGGCAACTGCCGGTACCGGCAATGCGCGTGTGACTGGGCAGCGGTGCGGGCGGGTGCGGGGGACGGGAGGTCATGCAGCTTTGGCAGGAGGGGCCGGTTCGGCATTGCCGGCCCGGGGCCGGCCGCTGGCCGCCTCCGGCAGCACCGCCAGCGCGTTGCGGATGCGGTCATGCACGCGGTCCAGCAGCCGATTGCGGGCCGCATCATACGCCCGGGCCAGGGCGCGCTCGAAGGCGTAGGCATCCGACGAACCATGGGCCTTGAACACCAGCCCGCGCAGCCCGAGCAGGGCGCCACCGCTGTAGCGCCGGTGGTCGACCCGGGCCTTGAAGCGCTTGAGCACCGGCATGGCCACCAGCGCCGCCAGCTTGGCCAGCAAGCTGCGGGTGAACTCTTCCTTGATGAACTGGCCCAGCATGCCGGCCAGCCCCTCGGAGGTCTTGAGCATCACATTGCCGACGAAGCCATCGCAGACCACCAGGTCGGTGGTGCCCTTGAAAATATCGTTGCCTTCGACATTGCCGTGGAAATTGATCTGCCCGGCGGCATGCGCCACCCGCAGCAACTCGCCGGCGCGCTTGATCGTCTCGCTGCCCTTGATGGTCTCTTCACCGATGTTGAGCAGGCCCACGCTGGGCTGCTCCTGGCCGTCGAGCGCGCTGACCAGGGCGCTGCCCATCACCGCAAACTTCACCAGATGCTCGGCGCTGCAGTCGACATTGGCGCCCAGGTCGAGCACCTTGGTGAAGCCGCCCTTCATATTGGGCAGCATGGCCGCAATCGCCGGGCGGTCGATGCCGTCGAAGGTCTTGAGCACATAGCGCGCCAGCGCCATCAGCGCGCCGGTGTTGCCGGCAGACACGCAGGCATCGGCGGCGGCGGCACCCTCGCCCACCGGTTTGAGCTGGGCAATGGCCACCCGCATCGATGAATCGCGCTTGCGCCGCAGCGCCACCTCGACCGCGTCATGCATGTCGACCACCTCGGTGGCCACCACCCGGCTGCAGCGCGACCAGGCGCTGGCGGGCCGCAAGGCGTCGGCGGTGCCTACCAGCACCAGTTCGGCGTCGGGGTGGTCATCCAGGAAGCGCCGGCAGGCCGGCAAGGTGACCGATGGACCGTGGTCGCCGCCCATGCAGTCCACCGCCAGCCGGACGCGGGCCAGCGGGGGCAATGCCGACACGGAGGGGGGTTGCGGTGACACGTTGGCGGGTGCGTTGTCAGCCTTGGGGGCCGGTCAGGATCAGCAAGCGGCATGCAACGGCAAAACCCGGCCGCGTGGCGCACGGGGCCGGGTGGTCATAGCCACAGCGAAGGCCGCAGCGGCCTGGCGAACCAGACCCCATACCGGGCCTGGATCAGGCGTCGGCCTTGCTCTTGAGCACCTTGCGGCCGCGGTAGAAACCGGTCGGGCTGATGTGGTGGCGCAGATGCACCTCACCGGTGGTCGGCTCGATTGCCGTGCCCGGGGTGACCAGCGCGTTGTGCGAGCGGTGCATGCCGCGCTTGGAGGGCGACTTCTTGTTTTGTTGGACGGCCATGAAAATCTCCTGATCGGTCGGGGCGCAGGCCCGGATCGGGGCGCACCTGGCAAAGTTGTCTCGTGCATGTCATCCAAGCGGGCGGCGACCGCACGCAACGAGAAAAGCCCATGAGTATATCAGGGCGGCGGCACGCGTCTCATAACCTGCGGCCCGGCAATACCTCAGCTGCCGCTACCGCCGCGGCCGCCACCCTTCTTCAAGACTTTCAGCACCGCGAAGGGGTTGGGGCGGCCGTCAGGCAGGGTATCGGGCGCGTCGGTGTCATCGCCCGGGCCCGGCGCTTCGGCAGCTACAGCTTGATCCGCCTCGTCATGCAGCGAAAGTACCGTGCCTTCGCCCCCGGCCACATCCAGCGGCCCTGCATCGTCCTCGCCCGCCAGGCCGATGCTCACTGGCAGGGGCTGCGGGCAGGTATCGTGGCGCGGCACCAAGGGCAGGCCCAGCAGCATCTCGTCCTCCACCAGTTCGCGCAGGTCTAGCCACCGGCTCAGGGCCAGCACGTCGTCGTCGCTGTCGGCGTCCAGCGCGGCCGCCTGGGCTTCGCCATGCACAAAGCGCAGGCGCCGCTGCAGCGCCAAGTCCACCGACAGCGGCTGCAGGCAGCGCTGGCAGGTCAACCACACGGTGGCCCGGGCCGACAGCGTGAGCCACAGCTCGGCCTCGCTGCCCGGCCTGAGCTTGCGCTCGCCCTGCACCTGCCAGGCCACATCGGCCGGGCCCTGATCTTGCGGCGGCACCTGCAGATCCGCCAGGCGCTCCAGGCTGGCGCCCGGCCAGCGGCCGTCCAGCAGCCCGCCGTCCGAGGCAAATGCGGCCACATCCAGCCGCAGGGGATCGTGTCGGGGGCTTCTCATCGGGTCAGTGTACGGCCCGGCCTGCCCGCCCAACCCACCCGGCCGATGGGACAATCCAGGGGATGCCCCAGCCCCTAGATCACCCCACGCCAGCCCTGATCCTGGGCTCGACATCGGTGTACCGGCGCGAGTTGTTGCAGCGCCTGCGCCTGCCGTTCACGGTGGTGTTGCCCGAGGTGGATGAAAGCCCGCTGCACGGCGAAACCCC
>JANNZD010000424.1:0-3475 GCA_031410435.1 Betaproteobacteria bacterium
GGGTCTGCACCGCAAACCGGTCCACTGCCAGGAAGACCCGGCCCTGCGGGTCTTCCTGGCCGACCGCGAAATCACCGTTGACGGCCTGTGCGGCGCCTACCGCCCCGCGCTCGCTCAGCGCCTGCTGCCAGGCCGCCAGCGCGCCCTGCTCGGCCGCCAGGGCTGCCAGCCGGGCGTCCTTGAACAGGGGTTTGCCGACGACCAGGGCTTGCGACTTTGGATTCATGGTGGGTATCGGGACAGGGGCTGCGGGGCGGGCGGGTGTTGCGGCCGGCCTTGCGATCAGGTGGGCGCCATCAGGCTGGGCCGGCAGCAGCCGGCAAACGCGAGGGCTTCAAGCGCCGCGCCAGACGGCCCAGCGCCTCGCGCGCCCAGCCAAACAGGCCGCCCAGGGTGCGAGGGTTGAAGGCGATGATGCCCCAACGTTCGCGCCGCTGGCTCATCCAGCCGCGCTTGTAATCGTCGTCACCGATCAAGTAGTCGATTTCTACTGCGGCATCCTGCTCGAAAACATGCTGCATCAACAACTGGGTCAACAAGGTGCCGGGCGAATAGGCCTTGTAGGCCTCGTCATAGGCGAGTTTGTAGATCTCGACCTTGCCCTGGGCCACCATCCACAGCTGCACTGCGATGGCCCGGCCCTGCAGCCGCGCCACCCCCATGCGCAGCCAGCCCTTGCGGGCACAAAGGCTGATCAGCCCCGGAATGAAATCAACATGGGGTTCGGCCTGCTTCCAACTCGAGGCGTAGACGCTCTGGTAGTCGGCCAGCATGCGCTCGATATCGCCGGCGCCGGTCAGCAGGGTCAGTTCACCACCATCAGCGGCGAATTTCTTGCCCATGCGCTTGATGGTGCTGCGGATCTTGCCATCGCGCCCGGCCAGGTAATCCGGCCAGGTCTGACGCACCGGCTCGTACCAATTGCCAAAGCAGAAAAATGCATAGGCTGGCAAACCGGCAAGGCGCAGGGCCTGGCGTAACAGTGCATAGGCCGGTGCGGCCGGGTCGAGCGGCCGGAAGGTCAGGCTGTCAACTGAACCGACCAAGCGCAAGGCTGACTTGAGCAACAGTGCCAAGCCTTCGGCGCTGCTGGCGGCTGAAATCAAGGGGCTGTAGAGCGCAGTGTAGTAATTGGCCAACGATTTCAGTTCCCCGCGCTGTGGGAAACTGCCGCGCTGCTGCAACAGCGGCAAGGCCGTGGTCACGGTACCGCCCTGGCGCAATACCAGAAACCAGGCATTGCCAGCCACGCCATCGACATGGTCGACGAAGTTGCGATACCAGTCGGCACCGAAGGCGAAGTTGTCCTGTTCCGCCGAAGCAAAGAATACTGCCACATCGGCCGGAAATTCATCGGGGTGGCGGAAGACTTCGACGCTCGGCACCCCAGCCTGGGTCGGTGCCATCAAGGGCACGCGGCCGGCCAGCGGGCGGCGGCCCCGATGCAGCCGCTGCTCATGGCGCCGACGCGGCGCTGGCGGCCGGTGCCGCAGGCGTTGCAGGCGCTGCAGGCGCGGTAGCCGGCTCCACCCATTGCTTTGCAGCGACCAGGCGGTCCTTCAGGTCAGTCTTGTTGAAACCCAGTTCAATCGCCCGGTGCGCCTGGGCCAAGGCGCGCGGATAATCTTTGAGATCCATGTACATCAGGCCGATGTTGTAATGGGTAAAGGGGTTGTCTGCGGCCAGACCGATTGACACCTCCAATTGCTGGGCCGCCTCTGCAGGCCGTTTGTGGACCACCAGGTAATTGGCATACAACATCCTGGCAATGGCATCATTCGGCTGGAATCTCAAGGCCCGCTCAAAATAGCATTCGACCGGGAAGGCTGCGCCGGCCAAATTCTCGCTTCTGACCTTCACGCCCAGGCGCATCATGGCATTCAGGCCTCGATGATGGTTCGGAAATACTCGCAAGAGGTACTCAATATCACCGGCGATGTTGGCGCCACTCTGGCCGCGCCGAAGCGCTTCCACATCCGGGTTGAAGTGGTGCTTTTCAACCTGAAAGGCCTTGTCGCGTTCAATCCGGTAATCGAACGGTCCAAAGTGGTTTTGCAGGCTGCCGCAATTGGACTGTGCCGATGCCGGACGGCTTGCACCGGTCACCACCAGGACAAGGGCCGCGAAAAACGCTATCGAATGCATCGTCAAGTCCCTGATACCTGCGCGCGCCCCGGATCGGCCACTGGCCTGGCCTGCGCGCGCGCCAGCAGCCAGTCCAAGGTCGCTGACTCTGCCACGCGCCGATGCGCTGCCACAGAAAAAGTGTGATCGGCATCAGGCACTGTTTGGCGGGTCAAGCGCGCCCGTTCCAAGGCCCGCCGCCATTTCGGGCTGCTGCGGGCATATTCTTCAAACTCGCGTGCAGTGAAATCGCCACCACTCAAGAGCAGCAATACATCGCCTGCGAAATCGCAAAGTCCTGCCGCCATGCGGTCCTGGAAAATCGCTTGCGCCGCAAGCACTGGCCGGGCACCGGCACTGGCGCCAAAGGCCCTGCGCAGGCCTACAAGCATGCCCGACAAGGCGGACCAACCCACGCCGCCCTGCAACAACTTGCGCCAGAACGCAAGGGTCAACAAGCGCTGCAGATAGTAGTGCTTGATCTGGGTACGGGCCTGGCTGAGTTCGGACCGCACCCAGGGGTTGACCAGACAAACCCCTTGCACCTCGGCATCGGGGCGGCCGTGCAGGTAGAGCAGCACCGCAGCCGCGCCGTCGCACAGGCCCCAGAGCACCACATGCCGGACCTGCGGCAAGCGCGCGCGCAGCGCACACACGGCCGCGTGGATATCGTCGTCCAATTGATCGAAAGGCCGCAGGTCGCCGTCGCTGTCGCCCATGCCGCGCACATCGAAGCGCAGCACCGCCACACCCGCCTCGGCCAGCGACCGCGCCAACTGCACGAACTGGCGGTGGCTGCCGGCGCGGTACTGGGGTCCGCCCACTACCACGATCACCGCCGTATCAGCAGGCGCTGCGGACAGGCTGAGCACGCCCACCAGCGTCGCCTGCTGGCATTCGAAGACCAGGGCCTGCTCGGTGGCCGGCATCAACTGGTCATCCCGATGATCGCCGCCGTGCTGGCAGAAATCAGCGCTGGCGCATCCTCGATCTCGACGGTCTGCCAGAAAGCCGGACCAGCAACCACCGCACTCCGGGCTCTGCAAGGGGCAGCCTGCCAAAGCGCCAGCGCTGCCTTGGACGCCGGCAGCAAATCGGGTTCGGGCCGGTTGCTGGTTTCCAGCCAGACCAGGGCTTCAGTCCCGGCGGGCCGGGCCAGGCTGGCCTGGGCCAGACCATCGGCCACAGCGGGCGGCAATGCATAACCCGCCACGTCCAGGGTCTGTCCGGCCTGCAGCGCGGCACGCAGTTCGGTCGTGGTCTGGCGGCCCTGGCCGGCCAAGGCCTCGCCGGCCAGCTTCAGACGCAGGAACTGGGTCAGCGCCGTCGAACCCGACACCACAGGCTGCCA
>JANNZD010000425.1:0-9003 GCA_031410435.1 Betaproteobacteria bacterium
GGCCGGGCCCGCAGCGTGGTCAGCGCGCTGAGCTGGGAGGCCGTGGCGGATGAATTGGTCGCCATCTACCGCAAGGTGAAACCATGAGCGCGGCCGCCCTCGGCTGCAATCTTTGCGGCGCCCAGGATGCGAAGCTGCTGACCACCAAGGACGGCTTCGATGTATGCAGATGCCGACAATGCAGCTTGGTATTCGTCGGCAATCCGCCTGACCAGACATTCCTGAGCCGGCATTACTCGTTTGAAGCCGGCTACCACGACGAGCTCAAGTCCAATCCTGCGTCGGTCGAATTCCATGATGCCGAGGCCCGGCGCAACCTGGCGTTGCTGAGCCGCTACCGCCAGGGCGGCACGCTGCTGGACATCGGCTGCTCGACCGGCCTGTTCCTGGCCAAGGCCAGGGCTGCCGGATGGGTGGTGCGCGGCAACGAGTATTCGACCGACTCAGCCCAGGTCGCACGCACGACCCACGGGCTGGACGTGGTCAGCGGCGCCTTGCAGGCTGACAGCTTTGCCGAGGCGTCCTTCGATGTGGTCACGCTGTGGGACGTGCTCGAGCATGTGCCCGATCCCCAGTCCACCTTGCGCCTGGCTGCGACGCTGCTGAAGCCGGGCGGACTGCTGGTGGTGAAGACGCCGAATGTCGATGGCCTGTATCCGCGCTGGTCGCTCAAGGCCTTGCCCTATGTCGGTTTCTGGGGACACCCCGAACCGCCGGGCCATCTGTTCCAGTTTTCCGCCCGCACCCTGAGCCGCATGGTCTGCGCCGCAGGGCTGGAACCGGTCGGCACCACCCACGCCCGCATCCCGCTGAACTATTCCTTCGGCACGGTCACGCAATGGTTCCGGTCCTTGAAATGGGCCGCCTATTGCCTGGCCTTCATACCCCTGGCCTGGGTTGGGCCGCTGCTGCGTTCGGGCGACGACATCACCCTGGTGGCCAGGCGCAAGCCCTAGGCAGACATCGCACTGCGCCGCAGGCGCTCAACTGCGCCACCTGCCACACCCCCTGAATGCCTGCCGACTGACCTCGATGCCCCAGAAAACCCAGACCCGCCCTGCCCTTGCGGGTGCCCGCCGGCCATGACACTCGGCCGGCGCATGGCGATGGGCGGCCTGATGCTGGTGCTGTTGCGCCTGTCGGTGCGGGTGATCGGCCTGGTCAGCACCATGATCCTGTTCCGGATCCTGGTGCCCGATGATTTCGGCCTGATTGCGCTGGCCGGCGTGGCCATCGGCCTGGTCGAGGTGTTTGCCGAATTCGGCTTTGACCTGGCCTTGATCCGCAAGCAAAACGCCACGCGCAACGACTATGACGTGACCTGGTCGCTGACCCTGTTGCGGGGCTTGCTGGTGGCTGTCGTTGTCCTGGCGCTGGCCCAGCCTGCAGGCAGCTACCTCAACGATGCCCGATTGACCCCCCTGCTGTACTGGATGGCTTTGGTGCCCCTGTTGGACGGACTGCAAAACCCGGGCGTGGCTGACTTCAGCAAAGACTTGACATTTGGCAAGGAGTTCAAACTCAAAGTCAGTCAAAAGTTGATCAGTTTCGTGATCACGATCGGGGCGGCATTCTGGCTCAGGTCCTATTGGGCGCTGGTGATCGGTCTGTTGAGCGGACGCCTGGTCGGGCTGGTATTGAGTTATGTGATGCACGACTTTCGTCCGCGCTTCAGTCTGTTGGGTGCCCGCGAAGTATTCAATTTCTCGATCTGGGTGATGTTCAACAATGTCATCCTGTATGCCGGCAACCAAACCGACAAGGTGCTGATAAAGCAGTATTACGATGTACACACCGTGGGTATATTCCGGGTCGCAGAAGAGATCTGCAGCATCGTGATGGAGTTTGTCTGGCCAGTCGAGCGCGCCTTGTACGCCGGCTATGCCAAGCAGGTCGGCAACCTCGACGAGATCCGCAAGACCTTGCTCAAGAGCGTCGCCTTTGTGGCCATGATCGGACTGCCCCTGAGCATTGCCTTGCTGGTGATGGCCGAGCCCGCCGTCCATCTCCTGCTGGGCCCCAAGGGCCTGCCGGCGGTGCCGTTTGTGCAAGTGCTCTGCCTGCACAGTGCGCTGCGGAGCAGCATTGCCGGCATCTTGCCGGTCTTCATGCCGCTCGGCCGGCCGCATATCAATACCCAGGTGGTCTTCAGCAATGTGACCGTGCGGCTTGCGCTGCTGTTCTTGCTGTTCCCGGTGATCGGCGTGATGGCCGCACCCTGGTCGCTGGTAGCCGGCACCGCAACAGGTTGTGCCATCGCCATCTGGCAGGTGACGCGCTTACTCCAGCTGAGGTGGTACGCGCTGCCCTTGGCGCTTTGGCGAACCTTGCTGGCTACCGGACTGATGTTCGGCGCCGGCCATTGGAGCAGCGTACTGCTCAAAGACACCTGGACCGCCCAGAGCAGTATCGCAACCCTGTTGATACAGGCCTGTCTGGCACTGGTCGTCTTCTTCGGGGCCCTGTTCGGTTTCTGGCGCCTGGCCGGACGGCCGGACGGCCCCGAAAGTCAACTGTCAGGCCTGCTGCTGGAACGCCTTAGGCGACAGGCCTCGTCGGCCTGAACCGGGGCGGCTGAGCCGCCCAGCCGTGCCGCTGTTGCGGTTCAACGCTGGCCATCATGGTACGGCCCTGTTCTTGAACAGGCACACCACACGGTCGAAACGCATGTCAACCAGGTCAAAGCCTCGCGCCAACAGGTAATTGATAACGGGGGTCGCGGTTTGCTCCTGCTTGAGTCCGCGTTCAGGGCCGAGATCGGCCGCGATGTAATCGATGCGCGACAACCATTGCTGCGCACCCTCCAGGATCTCGGGTTCGGCGCCCTCGGCTTCCAACTTGAGCAAGCGTATCCGCGGCGGATTGACCGAATCCAGCAAACTGTCGAGCCTGATCGCCGGTACCTCGGTCACCTTTTGGTATTGATCGATCTCGAACACCGAGCTGTCGGCAGTTTCCCCGCAGCTGTAGAACTTCAGCACGGTGTCCTCCTTCCAGAGCACCTTGCGGATCGTGCGTGCCTGCCCACCGAAGATATTCTTGTCAGCGCAGTTGGCTTCGAGTGTTTCGGGCTCAACCGCCAGGATGTTCAGATCAGGCTGCCTTCGAAGCAAGCCGCTCGACACTTCACCGACGTTGGCCCCGCAATCAACCACCCAATCACCCGCTTTAATTTCTATGGCATCGACCATGTACTGGGCCGCGAGCTTGGCCAGAAAACGGTCAACACCTTCGGTATAGCGCCTGAATCGGCTGTTGCGGCAAAACCAGAATTTATTAATCCCATCGTCGACCTGCATGCACGAAGATGCCGGATCGTAGGACAGGCTGACGGGATAGCGCCAAAGCAGCCAGTTGAGCGGCTTGAAGCCCGAGACAAAACGCTCGGCAGACTGCAACAACAAATAATGCCTGATGTTTTTGGATATAAAATTGAACATATCCCTCCAGTAAGCTGCGAGGTTGACATCCGCAACCCGGCTCTTCTAATAATTTGACGCTTTGAGATGCTGCAAACCACTCAATGGTGCACGCCCTTGAGGGCGCTCATCCGCCAATCACCGGGGTTCTGTATTGGGCCTCGAAAACCCCAAAAAATTACCGTACCGCGGCGACCGCGCGCCATACCCTTGCAGTCGCATCCACTGCGAAGCCACCACCATCAACACCAACAAATAGTAGGGCAAATCAAAGTAAGCCAAGCTGAGAAACGCACCGCCCACGCCGTAAGCGATCAGACTGACCTGACACATTGCCGCCAGGCTTGAAATCCACTGGGTTTCCGGCCTGACGCTGGCTGCGAGCCGCAACCGGCCGGCAAAGCGCCACACCAGTACCCACAAGATCAAGAACAAGGCCAGGCCGACAAAGCCATGCTCGCCCAGAATTTGAAAATAAATACTGTGGGCCGCGTGCAAATCCTCAGGCACCGGCGCGTACAGGCTGAATACCTGGGGCGTATAAATATCGAATCCACCGCCAAAAAAGTTGGCCCGCGCCAGATTCCAAGCCATCCACCAAGCATTGATGCGGCCCATTGCGGATTCATCCGCCTGATATTCACCAATCGTGTTCATGCGCTGAAACCAGGTGTCCGGCAAGAAACCCGTTATCAACACCGCAAAGACCACAAAGACAACGCCGGACACCATCCGATTTTTGCCGCGCCACCACATCACAACAGCCATCGATCCCAGGGCCAGCAAGGCGCCACGCGATTGACTGCCCAGGCTGGCAATCGCCGTCAAAATCATCGCGGCCAACAAGCCCCGCCGAACCCATGGATGGGTGGATTCATAACGCAAGACCTGCATCAAGGGTATGACCATGATCAAGGCCAGGGCCAGTTCATTGTTGCCCTCGATATAGGTACCTTCAGGCCCCCAGACATGGTAATTGCCGCCGGTGGCCAAGGTGAATATGCCACCCTTGACACCGAAGAGCCCGAGTGAAATCACCAAGGCCCAAACCAGTGCGATGATCTGCTGCCGGGTCTGGATCAATCCGATAGTAATGAGGATCATGAAGTCGATCTTCATGACCTTGGTCCACTGGTAGTAACTGCTATCTCGATTGAAGGAGAATGGATAGGTGACGCAAAACCACAGCGCCAGCAGCATCAAAACCACTGTGGGCGCGTTGAAGCTGAACTTCCAGTCCTTGCGGTTGAGCACCAGGCCCAGCACGGTGGCGCCGGCCACGATCGCCGCCACCGGCATGTCGTAGAGCACCCAGCTCAGCCGGTGCGGGTTCATGATGCTGAGCACCGTCCAGGCCAGCACCCCGATCCAGGGCGTCCGAATGGCCCACACCGTCGGGATGAAGATCAACACGGCCAGCAGGTAATCACGCATGGGTCAAATCGCGTCGGGGCCCTTGGGCCAGGCCGACACCTTGCTGGTGATGTAGCGGTATTTGCCCGATTTCTCCAGGTCGATATGGTCGACCACCGCCACCTCGATGCGCGCGTCCGAACCCAGTCTTTGTTTGAAGCGCGAGATTAACGGCGCTATGTCCGCTCGATTGAATCCCTCGTCCGCCACCAGTTCCACCTCGGTCAATACCAGCGAATGCTGGACGATCTTGAAGGATTTAATGCCGGCGGTCTCGCGGATCAGGTAGGTGAAGGCGCCGCCGGGGATGGCCGTGCCGTCGCAGGCGGTGAGAAAGTCGACCGCCCGGCCCTGGATCTCGCGCAGCACTGGCAGGCCGCGGCCGCAGGGGCAGGCGCTGGTGCCCAGCACGCCGACATCGCCGGTGCGGTAGCGGATGAAGGGGAAGTCGTGGGTCGCCAGGTGGGTGACGACGATCTCACCCGCGGCGCCGGGCGCTGCCGGGCCGCCCTCGGCATCCAAGGTCTCGACGATGATGTCTTCGGCGGTGATGTGCAGGTTGCCGGACGGGCATTCGTGGGCAATGAATCCGGCGTCGCGCCCGCCATAGCCGTTGGCCACCGGGCAGCCAAAGACCTGGCTGATCAGCTCGCGCTGCTGTGGGTAGAGCGTCTCCGACGTGACGAAGGCCACCCGGATGCCCAGGTCGTCCATCTTCACGCCCTGGCGCCGCGCATATTGGGCGATGTAGGCCAGTGAGTAGGGGTAACCGAACAGCATCCTGGGCCGCACCCGGCGGATGCCGGTCAGGAAGCCGGCGAGCTTGGCATCGCTCATCTCGAAGGCCGGCAGCATGGTGCTGCGCAGGATCCGGTCGCGCAGCGCACGCACTTTGTCCTGCGACCCCACTTCGATGGGTGAACCCCAGATCACCACCTCGGGGTCGCCGATGTCCACGCCCCACCAGCGCGTGGCACGCCACTTGGCCGCCACGTCATGGCTGACCCGCCGCTTGCCGATGAAGAAAACCAGCGGATCCCCGGTGGAGCCCCCGGTGGTGAAGCGCGACAGGCCCGACGACTTACGGTGCTTCAGGTCCTCGGTGTTCGCGCGTATGAGGTCCTTGGTCAGGCGCGGCAGTTGCTGCAGCAGGTCCAGGCTGTCTATCGCCGCGGGCCGGATGCCTCTTGCGGCCATCAGCCGGCTGTAATAAGGCACGTTGTCGGCCGCATCGGCCAGCAGGGCCTGCAGACGGCGCAGCTGCAGCGCCTTCAGTTGCTCGGGCGACCACCACTGGGTCTGCTCCATTTCGCGGCGCACTGCCACGGTGCTGTGGCCCTTCAGGCGTTCTTGCAGCGGGAACAGCAGGCCGGCGGCCAGACGGGTGTAGAAATCCATGGCGTTCCCGGGCAAAGTGGCCGCTCAGGCCACCACGGCGGTTGGCGCCAGCGCGCGCCGGTAGACGCCCAGCAGGCGCGCAGCCACCTGGGGCCAAGCAAAACCCTGCACGTCGGCCCGGCCGGCAGCCGACAGGCGCTGCCAGAGCGCGGCATCACTCAGCACCCGCATCAGCGCGGCCGCCATGGCCTGGGGCTCGCCCGGCGGCACCAGCAGGCCGTTGTGGCCCTGGCGCACGATGTAGGGCACGCCGCCGACATCGGTGCTGACCACCGGGACGCCAGCGGCCATCGCCTCGAGCACCGAGTTGGGGCTGTTGTCGGTCAGGCTGGGATTGACGCAGACATCGGCGCTGGCGTACAGCGCCGCCATGCTGTCGCGGTCCAGGGTGCCGGTGAAACGCACCGCTGCGCCCAGGCCAAGCTCGGCCACCAAAGCCTGCAGGCGGCCCGCTTCGGGGCCGCTGCCGGCCAGCGTCAAACGCGCTGCCGGCAACTGCCGGTGCAGCAGCGCAAAGGCGCGGATCGCGGTGGCGTTGTCGTAGATCGGCTCCAGATGGCGGGCGACAATCACCTGGGTGCGGGGCTGCGCCGGCGCCGCAGCGCGATCGGCCGGCCGAAAGCGCGCCAGATCCAGGATGTTGGGCACCACCTCGGCCGCCATGCCGAAGCGTTGGAACACATCCACCAGAAAACCCGAGGGCACAATCAAGGCCGCCGCACGCCGCATCGAAAAACGCACCTGGCGCTGACTGCTGGCCAGGAAATCGGCCGCACCGCCGCCCCGGTAGTTGATCACCACCGGCACCCGCCGGCACCAGGCCACCCAGATCGCCGGCACCGCAAACAGATGCCAGGACCAGCCCGAATTGGCCATCACGTGCAGCAGCTGGGCCCGGCCGGCGCCGGCCCAGAGATGGCCCAGGTAGGCCACCAGCCGCAGCAGCGCCCGGAGCACCGGCACCCGGCCGGCCCAGGCTGGCCGGTAGGCCGCGTTGGTGGGGATCAGATCGACCGAGGCGCCCGCGCTGCGCAGCAAGTCCGCGAGCTGGCGGGTTTGCTGGGCCATGCCGCCGGCCGGCGGCGGCAGCGGGCCGACCAAGGCAATGCGCATGCCGGCAAAACCCTCGCTCATGCGGCCATCCGGCCTGCGGCCAGGCGCTGGTAGACCGCCGGGTAGTGCGACACGCTGGCCGACCAGTTGCGCGAGGTTTCGACATAACGCCGGCCTGCGGCACGCAGCGCGGGCCAGCGCTCGGGCTGGGACAGCAGATCCCCCACCGCCTGGGCCAGCGACGCGGCGCTGCCCGCCTGGAACAGCCAGCCGGTCTCGCCATGGCGGATCAGCTCTTGGTGGCCGCCCACGTCCGACGCCACCAGCAGGCGGCCCTGGGCCATGGCCTCCAGCGGCTTGAGCGGGGTGACCAGCTCGGTCAGGCGCATCGAGTGGCGCGGATAGGCCAGCACATCCACCAGGTCGTAAAAGCGCTGCACCTCGGCATGCGGCACCCGGCCGGTGAACACCACCTTGTCGGCCAGGCCCAGCCGCGCGGCCTGCTGCTTGAGCGCGGCGTCCTGCGGCCCGCCGCCCACCAGCAGCAGGCGCAGGTCGGGCTTGCGCGCCAGCAGCGCGGGCAATGCGTCGAGCAACAGGTCCAGGCCCTCATAGGCATAGAAGCTGCCGATGAAGCCCACCACGGTGCAGTCGGCCAGCCCCAGTTGCGCCTTGAGCGCGGCATCCGGCGCGCCGCCCACGCTGAAGGCGTCGATGTCGACCGCGTTCGGGATCACCGTGACCCGGCTGGCCGGGATGCCGCGGGCGACGATGTCGCCGCGCAGGCCCTCACAGATGGTGAACACATGCGCCACCCGGCGCAGCGCATAGCTTTCCATCGCGCGGGTGGCGCGGTAGCGCAGGCTGCCCTCGGTGGTGGTGCCGTGGTCGACGGCCGCGTCCTCCCAGAAGGCCCGCACCTCATAGACCACCGGGATGCCCAGGGCCTGGCCCACCCGCAGCGCCGGCAGCGCATTGAGCACCGGCGAATGGGCATGCAGCAGCTGGGGCTTGAGCGCCCGGGCCAGGCCCATCAGGCGCTGCTCGGTCTGCTTCATCAGCGCCCACTCGCCCAGGCCCGGCAGCGGCAGGCCCGGCGGCGGGGCCGGCGTGCGGTAGAAGTGCCAGCCGTCCACCCACTGCTCAGGGCCGGATTCGGCGCTGTGCTTGGGGCTGGTGAGGTGGAAGGTCTCCCAGCCCAGCTTGCGCTGCTCGCGCAGCAGCGACAGGGTGCGGAAGGTGTAGCCGCTGTGCAGCGGGATCGAGTGATCCAGGATGTGCAGGACGCGCAGGCTCATCAGGCCACCGCCTCCAGCGCGGGCTCGGCCTGGGGCGCCGGGGCCACCGGCAGGTCCACCACATTGCGCAGGAAGGCCTCGAACATCAGCAGGGTCCAGAGTGGCGCGCTGTAGTCGCGGCTGCCCTTGTCATGGGCGTCCACCAGGTGCTGCAGGTAGCCGCGGTCGAACCAGCCGGTGGCGGCCAGGCGCGGGCCCAGCACCGCGCCGCGCACCCGCTCGCGCAGCGGGCCGCGAAACCAGCGCGCCAGCGGCACCGCAAAGCCCATCTTGGGCCGGTAGAGCACCGCATCGGGCAGGTGCGGCTCCATCGATTTCTTCAGCAGGTATTTGCCCTCGGCACCGCGCACCTTCAGGCTGGACGGCAGGCTGGCCGCCCACTGCACCAACTCATGGTCCATCAAGGGCTCGCGCACCTCCAG
>JANNZD010000426.1:0-6975 GCA_031410435.1 Betaproteobacteria bacterium
TTGCATGTGGCCTTCGACAGCCGCCTGGTGCTGCCCAGCCTGGCGGTATTCACCCCTGGCACCGTGATGCTGGTGGTGGTGTCGGGGCTGCTGGCCAGCGCGCTGGGTTCACTGGTCTGGAACCGTGCCCTCACCACCCTGGGCGTGGCCCGTACCGCGCTGTATGCCTATTGGGTGCCGATCTTCGGGGTGGGTTTCGCGGTGGCGGTGCTGGGTGAGCCGCTGACGCTGTGGCACGGCATCGGCCTGGCCGGCGTGCTGTCGGGCACCTGGCTGGGCACGCGCTCGCATTGACCGGGCAGGCCGCTGTGCGGGCTTGTCCGCAGTCGGCCCAGGGCATGCGTGGGGCAGACTGCAGCCTTGTCTCCCCCGTGCCCAGGCCCCTGCGGGCCTGATCGGACATCCCCATGAAGCCACTGTTTCGCGCCCCTGTAGGCGCCGCACTCTGCGCCGCACTCTGTGCCGCCAGCCTGTCGGCACTGGCCGACCCGGACACCCGCCTGCTGGCGGCCGCCCGCGCTGCCGAGCCCGCAGTGATCCAGTCGCTCAAGGAGATGGTCGCGATCGAGTCCGGCACCATGGAAGACGCCGGCCTGCTGCGGCTGGCCGACTATGCCGAGGGCCGTCTGAAGGCCCTGGGCCTGTAGGTCGAGCGGCGCAAGGCCCTTGCCAACCGGGGGGATGTGCTGGTGGGCCGGGCCAACGGCCAGGGCAAGCGCCGGCTGATGCTGATCGCCCACATGGACACCGTCTACTGGCCTGGCACCCTGGCCACCCAGCCGATCAGGCAGGAGGGCAACCTGCTCTACGGCCCCGGCATCGCTGACGACAAGGGCGGCATCGCGGTGATCCTGCATGCGCTGGCCATCCTGCGCGAGGCCGGCTGGCAGGACTATGCCCAGCTCACCGTGCTGCTCAACAGCGACGAGGAATCGGGCTCCGCCGGCTCGGGCGAGCTGATCGCCACGCTGGGCGAGCAGCACGATGTGGTGCTGTCCTACGAGCCCACCGCCGCCAAGGCTGTCGCCAAGGCCGAGGGTGTGCTGCTGGCTGCCGCCGGCGCCGCGCCGCTGACCATGGCCGTCAAGGGCCGGGCCTCGCATGCGGGTGCCGCGCCCCAGCTGGGCCGCAATGCGTTGATCGAGGCCGCCCACCAGATGCTGCAGACCCGCGATATTGCCAAGGACATCCCGGGCGCCCAGCTCAACTGGACCCAGCTGGAAACCGGCAAGACCCGCAACCAGATCCCCGACGCCGCCACCGTGGGCGGCGATGTGCGCCTGACGGCGGCCGGCGCCGACCAGGCCTTGCTCGCCGCGCTGCGCGCCAAGGCCAGTGCCAGCCCGCTGGTGCCCGACACCGAGGTCAGCTTCAGCCTGGGCGCTGGCCGGCCGCCCTTCGTGGGCGGCGAGCGCACGCTGGCGCTGGCCAAGAAGGCCCAGGCCATCTATGCGGAGTTGGACAAGCGGCCGCTATTGCTGGTGCCCGGCACCGGTGGCGGCACCGACGCCGGTTTCGCCAACCGATCCGGCAAGCCGGCGGTGCTGGAGAGCCTGGGCCTGGCCGGTTGGGGCTACCACGCCAAGGACGAGTACATCGAGATCGATTCGATCGTGCCGCGCCTCTATCTGAGCACTAGGCTGCTGATGGACCTGGCACGCGAGTAAGCCGGGCCGCGCGGCGCGGCACTCCCGGGTTGCACTGCTTGAATGGGATCGTCGGGTGGCTGCTGCCAATGGATTCCGCCCAGTTTCCTCGGGGCGGGCGGTTGTGGTCGTGGCTGCGGCGGGGGCCATCGGGGTCGGCGGGCAAACCCGAGGCCGGGCCCAGCGGGTGGCCGGGTGCAGGGCGGATCATCGCGGTCAGTGAGCCGGCCGGTTCCGCCGGAATACTGTATAAACGATCAGCTTGGCGCCCCTGCGGCGCATCGACACCCCGCCCTGCGATGGCCTGCGCCATCGCGGGTCTGCCCTTGAAAGCCCGCACCATGAGCGCCACGCCCGCCACCCCCACCCGCCCCAAGGGCCCTGCCAGCGCGGCCCCCGGCGGCCCGGCCGCCCCCCGTGCCAGCCTGCCGGCGCAGGCCATCAGCGCCGAGGTGCTGGCCGAGAAATACGCCAAGGGCGGCGAGACCACGCTGGACGATGTGCGCCGCCGCGTCGCCCGCGCGCTGGCCGCGTCTGAGCCCACCGAGCAGCGCGCCGCCTGGGAGGCCCGCTTCCTGGACGCCCAGCGCCGCGGCTTCGTGCCGGCCGGGCGCATCAATTCGGCGGCCGGCACGCCGCTGGCGGCCACGCTGATCAACTGCTTCGTGCAGCCGGTGGGCGATTCGATCTCGCAGCCCGAAGAGGGCTTTGCCGGCATCTATACCGCGCTCACCGAAGCCGCCGAGACGATGCGGCGCGGCGGTGGCGTGGGTTACGATTTTTCGCGCGTCCGCCCGGCCGGTGCCTGGGTGGCGCCCACCCAGAGCAGCGCCTCGGGGCCGGTCAGCTATATGCGGGTGTTCGACCGCAGCTGCGAGACGGTGGAGAGCGCCGGCAGCCGGCGCGGCGCGCAGATGGCGGTGCTGCGCTGCGACCACCCGGACGTCGAGGCCTTCATCCGCGCCAAGGACAGCGGCGACCTGCGCAACTTCAACATCTCGGTGGGCATCACCGACGCCTTCATGCAGGCAGTGCAGGACGGCGCCGATTTCGACCTGGTGCACAAGGCCGAGCCCGGCCCGCTGCTCAAGGCCGCCGGCGCGCGCCGCCGCACTGACGGCCTGTGGGTCTACCGCAGCGTGCCCGCCGCCGCGCTGTGGGACCAGATCATGCGCAGCACCTATGCCCATGCCGAGCCGGGCGTGCTGTTTCTCGACCGCATCAACCAGGACAACAACCTGGGCTATTGCGAGACGATTGCAGCCACCAACCCATGTGCCGAACAGCCCCTTCCCCCCTATGGCTGCTGCTGCCTGGGCAGCGTGGATCTCACCCACTTCGTGCAGCGGCCCTTCGAGGCCGATGCCGACTTTGACGATGCCGGTTTTGCCGAGGTCTGCGCGGTGGCCACCCGCATGCTGGACAACGTGCTCGACGTCACCGTCTGGCCCTTGCCGCAGCAGCAGGCCGAGGCCATGGCCAAGCGCCGGGTGGGGCTGGGCTTCACCGGCCTGGGCGATGCGCTGGTGATGCTGGGCCTGCGCTACGACACCGAGGCTGCACGGGCGATGGCGCGCCGCATCTCTGCGGTGATGCGCGACGCCGCCTACAGCGCCAGTGCCGACTTGGCCCAGGAGCGCGGCGCCTTCCCCCTGTTCAATGCCGACCTCTACCTGTCGCGCGGCGCCTTTGCCTCGCGCCTGCCGCAGGCCGTCAAGGACAAGATCCGGGCCCAGGGCCTGCGCAACTCGCACCTGCTGTCGATCGCGCCCACCGGCACCATCAGCCTGGCCTTTGCCGACAACGCCAGCAACGGCATCGAGCCGGCCTTCAGCTGGAGCTACACCCGCAAGAAGCGCGAGCCCGACAACAGCTTCAAGCACTATGCGGTGGAAGACCATGCCTGGCGCCTGTACCGCCACCTGAAGGGCGAAGACGCGCCGCTGACCGACGCCTTCGTCACCGCGCTGGAGATGAGCGCCGAGGCCCATGCCGAGATGGTGGCCGCGGTGGCGCCCTACATCGACACCTCGATCAGCAAGACCGTCAACGTGCCGGCCGACTACCCCTATGCCGATTTCCAGGGCCTCTACCTGCAGGCCTGGCGGTCGGGCCTGAAGGGCCTGGCCACCTACCGGCCCAACAGCGTGCTGGGCTCGGTGCTGAGCGTGGACGCGCCGGCCGCCGCCGCGCCGGCGCCGCTGGCCCAGCCCGCGCCGCTGGTGGCGCTGGACGGCGCCAACCAGCGCCTGCGCCTGGACCGCCTGCCCACCGCGGTGCTGGCCAGCCTGCGCTGGCCCAGCCGGCCCGAGCTGCCGGGCGGCAACCCGGCCTGGAGCTACCTGATCCAGCACCCGCA
This sequence comes from Betaproteobacteria bacterium, assembly GCA_031410435.1. Lineage (GTDB taxonomy): Bacteria > Pseudomonadota > Gammaproteobacteria > Burkholderiales > Burkholderiaceae_C > Pseudaquabacterium. The sequence continues at coordinate 4,006 of JANNZD010000426.1, forward strand.
TGGCGATTTCTCGCTCTTTGTCGGCGAGCTGCCGGCCGAGGCCGGCCCCGGCCTGGGCCTGTTCGCGCAGAACCTGCCCTTCGAGGTCTGGGTCAACGGTGCCGAGCAGCCGCGCGCCATCGGCGCCCTGGCCAAGACCCTGTCGATGGACATGCGCACCAACGATGCCGCCTGGCTCAAGTTGAAGCTCGACGCACTGGCCACGGTGGCCGAGGAGCGCGCCTTCGAGATGCCCTTCCCGCCCAGCGGCGAGAAGCGCCTGTTCCCCGGCGTGGTGGCGGCCACCGCGGCGGTGATCCGCTGGCGCTGCGAGCAGCTGGGTGCGCTGCAGGACGGTGGCCCGACGCCGGTGCTGGACGCGATGTTCAGCCGCGACGAGCCGCGCACCGGCACCGCCGGCACCCTGGCCTGGGCGGTGGACGTGGACAACCACGGCACCGGCGAGAGCTTTACGGTCACGCTCAAGGAGGTGACGCTGCCCGGGCCCAACGGTGACGGTGAGGGCGGCAGCGTCACCCGGCCCTGCGCCATTGGCTTCTCGGGCAACTACCCGCGCGCCCTCGACGGCCTGGCACGCCTGTTGTCGCTGGACATGCGGGTGATGGACCCGGCCTGGATCGGCATGAAGCTGCGCAAGCTGCTCAATGTGGGCGAGCCGCTCGGCCACTTCATGGCGCCGGTGCCCGGCGAGCGCCGCCAGCAGACCTGGCCCAGTACCGTGGCCTATATCGCCCGGCTGGTGATCCACCGCTATGCGATGCTGGGCGTGCTGGACGAACAGGGCATGCCGGTGCAGGCCATGGGCATCCTGGCGGTGCCGGCCGCCAAAGGTGGCGCCGCCGACGCCAGCCCGCCCGCGACGGCGGCCACCGCCGCGGGCGCCCAGGACGGCCGCATCGCCGGCAAGGCCTGCCCCGAATGCGGCAACCACACACTGATCCAGAAGGACGGCTGTGAGTTCTGCACCGCCTGCGGCTTTGTGGGGCAGTGCGGCTGAGTCGCGCTCAGGGGCAGCTGTTGAGTGCGGTCTTGTTGTCGCTCAAGGGCCTGGCGCCGGCGGCCAGCAGGGGTTTCACCCAGGCTTGCTCGAATGCCTGACGCGCCTGGGGCGTGTCCACGTCGACCTTGAAGGAGACTTCAAGCATCGTGGCGCCCTGGGGCAGGGTCCAGACCTCGACCTTCAGGCCCTTGTCCTTGAAGCGTGTCATGGTGCTTTCGCAGCCCGGCGCATGGGGCGCATGGGTGGCCGGCAGTGCATCCACCAGTGTGGCAGCGGCCGAGCAGGTGCGCGAATACACCGTCCTGACCGGCCAGGGCTTGGCAGCCGACGGGCCGGCGGGCCGGGCCAGCCAGGTGATGTCGCGTTCATCTTCATCGGCGCCGGCACCGGCCAGCGGGCAAGCCCATTGGTAGGACTGGGGCAGCTTGTCCAAAGGCTTGGTGCCGCGCAGCTTGTAGGACGCCTGGGGCTTGCCGCCGGTCTCGCGTTGCCGGGCGATGACCGCATAACCCTTGGGCAGGCTGGCGGGCTGCTTGACCGAAAAATACCGGATCACAAAGGCCTTGGGCTTGTCGTCCTGCAAGCCCAGCAACTGCAGCGCCTTCTGGGCGTCCTGGGGGCCGCCCTGGCTGGGGTCCCAGCGCAGCGCGAACTCTGCGCTGGCGCTCCAGGCGGGCTGGGCCAGCAGGCAGAACGATGCCAATCCCAGCACAAGCGTTGTCCGATCGGTCATGAATGCCTCCGGCAGCCAAGTCGGCCATGCTAGCGCCTGGTGGCCGGCGCGGCCCGCGCCGACACCCTTGGACGCTCGCCTGCCGCATCAGGCCGGGTCGGGCGCATCCCTAGGCTGCCGGACGATCCGCCACCTCAGCGCCACGCTGCTGTGATAAAAGTATTTGGCAGGGGCGCGGCCTGGTAGGCGCCGATGGACCGGAAGGGAATGCACGTGGGTTTTGAGTTGTCGCCCGACCTTGATCGCACCGACGGCAGGGTCAGTGTCCACCGCCAGCGCTGGCTGGCGCGCCGGCGGGTTGCGCCCGTGCGGCGCCTGCAAGCTACCGAGCCGGCCTTCGGCGTCGATGGCCCCGGGCTGCTTTGCGTGGCCGGGTTTGACGGCAGATTCCGGCACCTGAGCCCGGCCTGGTCGCATCTGCTCGGTTGCCCCGCCAGCGCCCTGCTGGGTCGGCCCTTTGCCCATCTGATCCATCCTGATGACCGCAGCGCCTGCCTGGCCCAGCTCGCAAACCTGGCGCGTGAGCGTTGCCGGGTGCAGTTTGAATGCCGATGGCTGGGGCGGGATGGTGCCTACTGCTGGCTGCAATGGCAGGCCCACTGCCCGCCCGGCAGACGGCTTTTTCATGCGGTGGCGCAGGATGTCACCGAGCTCCGACGCCTGCGCCGCGAGGTGCTCGACGCCACCGACCGGGAACGCGAGCGCCTGGGCCGAGAGCTGCATGACGGCCTGTGCCAGAACCTGGCCGGCATCGCGGCCCTGAGCGCCGCGCTGGCCCGTCGGCTGGTGGCGGCGGGCGCGGCCGACGATGCCGGCGAGGCGGCCGAGATTGGCGCTTTGCTCAACCATGCGGTGGTCTATGCCCGTGACATGGCGCGCGGCCTGTGCCCGGCCGAGTTGCGCGGTGCCGGGTTGGCCGATGCACTGGACACGTTGGCCGACAATGTGCAGGCCCTGTTCGGCGTTGATTGTGCCTTCCGCCGTCCGCCGGCCTGCCCCGCGCTCGACGCCGAGACCGCGATGCACCTGTACCGCATCGTGCAGGAGGCAGTGCACAACGCGCTCACCCATGGCCGGGGCCGGCGCATCGAGATCGAACTGCGCAGCGGCATCGGCGAGGGGCTGGTCAGCATCCGCGATGACGGGGTCGGCCCGCCCGGGCCGGATGTCGTGCGCCGCAGCATGGGCCTGCAGAGCATGGCCTATCGCGCGCAGTGGATAGGCGGGTCGCTGGTGG
>JANNZD010000427.1:0-4496 GCA_031410435.1 Betaproteobacteria bacterium
GAGGATGGCGAGATCATGGGCGTGCGCCACGCCGGCCTGGCCGGCAGCGCCACACCGCTGGAGGGGGTGCAGTTCCATCCCGAATCCATCCTGTCCGAGCATGGCCATGCGATGCTGCGCAACTTCCTCACCCTGGGGGGCACAAGATGAGCGCCAGCACCGTGGCCTATGGCAACGCAACCACCGCCAGCCCTGGCGCAGCCGGCCTGCCGCTGGTGGATCTGCGCAGCGACACCGTGACCCGACCCAGCGCTGCGATGCGCGCCGCCATGGCCGCCGCCGAGGTGGGCGACGATGTCTTCGGTGACGACCCCACGGTGCTGGCCCTGCAGCGCCGCATGGCGGGGTTGACCGGGCATGAGGCGGGGCTGTTCGTGGCCAGCGGCACCCAGAGCACTCTGTGCGCGCTGCTGGCCCATTGCGGCCGCGGCGACGAGTACATCGTCGGCCAGAACGCCCATTGCTACCGCTACGAAGCGGGCGGCGCGGCGGTGCTGGGCGGCATCCAGCCCCAGCCCTTGCAACAGGGCGCCGATGGCAGCCTGGCGCTGGCCGAGATCGAGGCCGCGATCAAGCCCGATGACCCGCACTTTGCGCGCAGCCGCCTGCTCTGCCTGGAGAACACCTGGAACGGCAACGCCCTGCCGATGGCCTATGTCGAGGCCGCCACCGCGCTGGCCCGGGCCCGGGGCCTGGCCAGCCATCTCGACGGCGCCCGGCTGTTCAATGCTGCCACCGCGCTGGGGCTGCCGGTGGTCGGTATCAGCCGGCATTTCGACAGCGTCTCGGTCTGTCTGTCCAAAGGCCTGGGTGCGCCGGTCGGGTCGGTCTTGTGCGGATCGGCAGCCTTCATCGCCCGGGCCCACCGCGTCCGCAAGATGGTGGGGGGCGGGATGCGCCAGGCGGGCTTGCTGGCAGCGGCCGGCCTGCATGCGCTGGACCACCATGTCGAACGCCTGGCCGACGACCATGCGCTGGCCCGGCGCCTGGCCGCGGGTCTGTCTGCCCTGCCGGGCCTGGCCATCACCGCGCCGCAGACCAACATCGTCTTCGCCCAGGTGGCGGACGGGCGCGGCCCGGCCCTGCTGGCGCACCTGCAAGCGCGCGGTGTGCTGGCCACCGGCCTGATCGGCCTGCGTTTCGTCACCCATCTGGATGTCGACGCCGCTGGCGTCGACCGCGCCATCGCCGCCGCTGGCGAGTTTCTCCTGTCGTCCTGATTGCCGTCCGAGGCCCCGCCATGCCCATCACCAACACCGAAGCCCTGACCCGCGTGATCGAGCACCGCGAGATCTTCCATGACGAGATGCTGGCGGTCATGCGGCGCATCATGAGCGGCGAGATGTCGCCGGTGATGATGGCCGCGATGCTCACCGGCCTGCGGGTCAAGAAAGAGACCATCGGCGAGATCACCGCTGCGGCCCAGGTGATGCGCGAGTTTTCCACCAAGGTGGACGTGGCCGACCGCAGCCACCTGGTCGACATCGTCGGCACCGGCGGCGACGGCTCGCACACCTTCAACATCTCCACCTGCGCGATGTTCGTGGCGGCGGCCTGTGGCGCGCGGGTCAGCAAGCATGGCAACCGCAGCGTGTCCAGCAAATCCGGCAGCGCCGACGTGCTGGAAGCCCTGGGCGTGCCAATGAGCCTGGCGCCGGCGGCCATCACCCGCTGCATAGCCGACACCGGCATCGGTTTCATGTTCGCGCCTAACCACCACCCGGCGATGAAGAACGTGGCTCCGGTGCGCAAGGAGCTGGGCGTGCGCACGATCTTCAACATCCTCGGCCCGCTCACCAACCCGGCCGATGCGCCCAACATCCTGATGGGGGTGTTCCACCCCGACCTGGTAGGGATCCAGGTGCGGGCGCTGCAGCGCCTGGGCGCCGAGCATGCGCTGGTGGTGTACGGCCGCGACGGCATGGACGAGGTCTCGCTTGGTGCCGGCACCCTGGTGGGTGAATTCAAGGACGGCGGCATCCGCGAGTACGAGATCCACCCCGAGGACTTTGGCCTGACCATGGCCAGCAGCCGGGCGCTGCGGGTCGAGACACCCGAGCAATCGCGCCAGCTGATGCTGGCCGTGCTGGACAACGAGCCCGGCCCGGCCCGCGACATCGTGATGCTCAATGCCGGCGTGGCGCTTTACGCCGCCAATGTGGTGCCCAGCATGGACCAAGGCGTCGCGGCGGCCCGCCAGGCGCTGGCCACGGGCACGGCCCGGGCCAAGCTGCACCAATTCGTTGCGCGCACGCGCGACCTGGCAGCCGCCTGAAACCACAGAAAGCTGCAGATGTCCGACATCCTCGACCGCATCGTCGCCGTCAAGCGCCAGGAGGTGCCGGCAGCCCGGGCATTGCGCAGCGAAGCCGCGTTGCATGAACTCATCGCCCGTCAGACCGCACCGCGCGGCTTCGAGGCGGCGCTGCGCGCCAGGCTCGCTGCCGGCCGGGCCGGCGTGATCGCCGAAATCAAGAAGGCCAGCCCCAGCAAGGGCGTGATTCGTGAGCACTTTGCGCCGGCCGAGATCGCCGCCAGTTATGCCCGCAACGGTGCAGCCTGCCTGAGCGTTCTGACCGACCAGCAGTTCTTTCAGGGCCATGCCGACCACCTGCGCCAGGCCCGCGCGGCCTGCACCCTGCCCGTGCTGCGCAAGGATTTCATGGTGGACAGCTACCAGGTGCTGGAGGCAAGGGCCCTGGGCGCCGATTGCATCCTGCTGATCGCCGCCTGCCTGTCCGACGCCCAGCTGGCCGAGCTGGAAGACTGCGCTGCGGGTCTCGGCCTGGACGTGCTGGTGGAGGTGCATGACGGCGACGAGCTTGACCGTGCGCTGCGTCTCAGGACGCCACTGGTCGGCATCAACAACCGCAACCTGCGCACCTTCGAGGTCACGCTCGACACCACGCTGGGTTTGCAGGCGCGCGTGCCGGCAGGCCGCCTGCTGGTCACCGAATCGGCCATCGGCACCCGGGCCGATGTGCAGCGCATGCGCGGGGCCGGCGTGCACGCCTTTTTGGTGGGCGAAGCCTTGATGCGCGCACCTGACCCCGGCGCGGCGCTGACAGCCCTGTTCGCATGACCACCCCATCCGCCCCGGCGGCAGGCTTGCCGCCAGGCCAGGCCCTGCGGCAGGACCTGGCCGAGGTACTGGCGCGCGCGCCCGACGACTGGGCGCCGCTGGTGCGCGCCTGGGCCGGGTCTGCTGCCGGGCAGGACCTGCTCGATTTCATCGCGGGCCGGCAGGCCGCTGGCGCAGTGATCTACCCGGCCGAGGTGTTGCGCGCACTGCAACTCACGCCGCGCCATCAGGTGCGGGTGGTGATCCTCGGCCAAGACCCTTATCACGGCGACGGGCAGGCCGAGGGCCTGGCGTTTTCGGTGCCCCAGGGTGTCAAGCCGCCGCCCAGCCTGCGCAATGTGCTGGACGAAATCTCGCGCAGCCTGGGCGTGCCGCATCCGGCGGGCGGGCATCTGGGCGCTTGGGCGCGCCAGGGCGTGTTGCTGCTCAACGCCAGCCTCACCGTGGAGCAGGGCCAGCCGGCCGCCCATGCCGGGCGAGGCTGGGAGGCGCTGACCGATGCGTTGACCCTGGCCAGCGCCAGCGACCCCGGCGCCAAGGCTTATCTGTTGTGGGGCGCCCATGCCCAGGCCAAGGCGCCGCTGATCCTGGCTGCCGGGCAGGGCAGGCATCTGGTGCTGCAGGCCAATCACCCGTCGCCGCTGTCGGCCCGGCGCCCGCCGCTGCCCTTTGTCGGCTGCGGCCATTTCCTGGCAGTGCAGCGCTTTCTGCAGGACCAGGGCTCGCCGGCCATCGATTGGGCGGCGCCGGCCTAGGGCCGAGCCACCTGCTTCGGTGTCAAACAAAACATCTGCTATAGTCCCGAGTTCGCTGCGGAGGGGTGCCCGAGTGGCTAAAGGGGGCAGACTGTAAATCTGTTGGCTTACGCCTACGCTGGTTCGAATCCAGCCTCCTCCACCACGGCGAACTTTTTTGGGCTCAGGGCAGGTGGGTGTCGCAGCGTCAAAGTCTGCAGGCCTGCGGTGAGTGGTGAGGCGGGAGTAGTTCAATGGTAGAACCTTAGCCTTCCAAGCTAATGATGCGGGTTCGATTCCCGCTTCCCGCTCCAGCCTCGGGCGGTGGTGGTGGTTCTGGTTGGTGTCGTCGCGCAACCCTGGTTGTGCAGTGTCGATACCGGTTTGGGTGCCTTGGCGTCCAAACCTGTGTCGATGCCCATGTGGCTCAGTGGTAGAGCACCCCCTTGGTAAGGGGGAGGTCGCGCGTTCGATCCGCGCCATGGGCACCACCCTCTTTCTTCTTTGTTTTTCCTGTTTGATCGCGAGGAGCGCGCAACATGGCAAAAGGTAAATTCGAGCGGACCAAGCCCCACGTCAACGTGGGCACGATTGGCCACGTGGACCATGGCAAGACGACGTTGACGGCGGCGATCACCTCGGTGCTGGCGGCCAAATTCGGCGGCGAGGCCAAGGCCTAT
>JANNZD010000428.1:0-10339 GCA_031410435.1 Betaproteobacteria bacterium
CCGGGCGACGCCACCGAGACCCTGGCGATGCTGATCCACAAGACCACCATCGAGTACCTGGACGTGGGCTACGGCTCGACCTTGGCGGTGTTCATGTTCATCCTGTCGCTGTGCGTCACTGCGGTCTATCTGCGGCGCATCGGCCGCAATGCGGGCTGATGCCATGACCCAAGCCGGCCTGATGTCCCCGTTGTCGCCGCGCGGCCTGCGCCTGATTGCCGCCGGCCTGGTGGTGATCAATGGTTTCTTCCCGGCGCTGTGGATCCTGTTCACCTCGCTGAAGAACGAGTCCGAGCTGGTCAGCAAGCCCATCACCTGGCTGCCGCGCAACCCCACGCTGCACAACTACGTGCAGGCCTTCACCGACCAGCCGCTGCTGCACTACATGGCCAACAGCGTGATCGTCGCGCTGCTCGCCACGTTCTGTTCCTTGATCGTGGCAGCTGGCGCGGCCTATGCGATCGCTCGGCTCAACCTCAAGCGCCGCCAACTGATCCTGACCTGCATCGTGGCCAGCAGCATGTTCCCGCTGGTCACGTTGCTGGTGCCGATCTTCGAGACGATGCGCTCGCTGAACCTGCTCAACACGTACACCGCGCTGGTGCTGCCCTATATCGTGCTCAACCTGCCGGTGTGCACGCTGGTGCTGGTGAGCTTCTTCCAGGCCATCCCCAAGGACCTGGAGAACGCTGCGATGATCGACGGATGCACCCGCCTGGGCGCGCTGTGGAAGGTGGTGGTGCCGCTGTCGGCGCCGGGCGTGTTCACCGCCGGCATCCTGGCTTTCGTCAATGCCTGGGACGAGTTCCTGCTAGCCCTGTCGCTCAACGCCAGCGCCAGCATGCGCACGCTGCCGGTGGGCATCACGCTCTACCAGGGTGAGTTCACCTTCCCCTGGCCCATCATCTCGGCCGCGCTGATCGTGGCCATCGTGCCGATCGCGGTGCTGATCGCCGTCTTCCAGGAGCGCGTGGTCGGCGGCCTGACCCAAGGCGGCCTGAAAGGCTGACATCCCGATGCAAGACAAGATTCGCTACGGCCTCATCGGTTGCGGCAGCATGGGCCGCGAACATCTGCTCAACCTGCATGCGATGGGCGGGGCCGAGGTCACCGCCATCAGCGACCCGCATGGCCCCAGCCGGGACGCTGCCGCCAGCCTGGTGGACGGCTGGCGCCCACGCCTGTTCGAGCACCATGCCGACCTGCTGAGCAGCGGCCTGTGCGACGCGCTGGTGATCGCCAGCCCCAACCACACCCACGCGGCGGTGCTGGGTGACGCGCTGGCCACAGCCCTGCCCATCCTGGTGGAAAAGCCGCTGGTGACGAACATCGCCGACGGCCTGGCCCTGCTGGCCCGCGCCCAGGGCCGCCGCGCCATCACCTGGGTGGCGCAGGAATACCGCTACATGCCGCCGGTGGCGGAAATGATCCGCCTGGCCCATGCCGGCGAGGCCGGCGTGCTGCAGCAGGTGGCGATCCGCGAGCACCGCGAGCCCTTCTACCCCAAGGTGGGCGACTGGAACCGCTTCAGCGCCAACACCGGCGGCACGCTGGTGGAGAAATGCTGCCACTACTTCAACCTGATGGAGCTGATCCTGGGCGAACGCGCCACCCGGGTGTTTGCCTCGGGTGGCCAGCGGGTCAACCACCTGGACGAGCGCTACCAGGGCCGCACGCCCGACATCCTGGATTCGGCCTTCGTGATCGTCGAGTACCCCAGCGGCGCCCGCGCCAACCTTGACCTGTGCATGTTTGCCGAGAACTCGGTCGACAACGAGCATGTCAGCATCGTCGGCAGCCAGGGCAAGCTTGAATCGCTGCTGCCCTCGCTGACCCTGCGCATCGGCAAACGCGCCGACTGGGGCACGCGCGAGGTCTGGGGCCAGGCCTCGGGCACCGGCAAAGGGGTGAGCGTGCGCCGGGTCTGGGACACCAACATCCGCTATGCCGGCCAGCACTTCGGCGCCAGCTACATCGAGCATCAGAGGTTCGCGGCCGCCTTGCGCAGCGGCGCACCGGCCGAGATCCCACTGGACGAGGGCCTGCGCGCGGTGGCGGTGGGATTGGCGGCGCACCAAAGCATCGCCACCGGCCTGCCGGTGCGGATGAGCGACCTGCTGCCTGCGGCGCATTGCTGATGGATGCCACGGCGCTGCGCCCCTATACCCGCTATGCCTCACTGGCCGGCAAGGGGGTCTTCATCTCCGGCGGCAGCTCGGGCATCGGCGCCGAGCTGGTGCGGGCTTTCGCCGCCCAGGGCGCCCGGGTAGCCTTCTGCGGCACCCGGCCCGGCGGCGGCCAGGCCCTGATCGACGAGTTGCTGGCGGCCGGCCATGACGCGCCCTGGTATGCCGCCTGCGATGTGCGCGACATTGCTGCCTACCAGGCCCTGCTGGCACGCCTGATCGCCGAGCAGGGCCCCGTGCAGGTGCTGGTCAACAACGCCGGCCGCGACGACCGCCACCGCATGGAGGACGTGACGCCCGAGTTTTGGGACGACCGGCTGGCGCTCAACCTCAAGCACTATTTCTTCGCGATCCAGGCGGTGGCGCCGGGCATGGCGGCGGCGGGCGGTGGCGCGGTGATCAACATGGGCAGCGTCAGCTGGATGCGCGGCCGGCCCAACCTGGTGGGCTACACCACCGCCAAGGCCGGCATCCTGGGCCTGACCCGCACGCTGGCGCGCGAACTTGGGCCGCGCAACATCCGCGTGAATGCGGTAGTGCCGGGCGCCATCGTCACCGACCGGCAAACCGCCTTACACCGTGACCCGGCCGCCGACCAGGCCTTTCTCGACGCCCAGTGCCTGAAGATCCGGCTGGACGCCAGCCATGTGGCGCGTGCCACGCTGTTCATGGCTGCGGACGACAGCGACGGCATGACCGGCCAGCATGTGCTGGTGGATGCCGGCATCGCGCAGCAATCAGTCATCACCTGAGCAGGCAGACGCCGGCCTGCCCAGCGGGCTGCCTCAGGCCGCCGGGGCCTGGTGGTAGTCGGTGACGCGCTGCACTTCGTTGCGCGAACCCAGCATCACGCTCACGCGCTCATGCAGCTTGGTGGGTACCAGGTCCAGAATACGCTGGCCGCCATTGGTAGCCCGGCCACCGGCCTGCTCGACGATGAAAGCCATGGGGTTGGCCTCGTACATCAGGCGCAGCTTGCCGGGCATGTCGGGCTCGCGCTTGTCCCAGGGGTAGAGGAAGACGCCGCCGCGGGTGAGGATGCGGTGCACATCGGCCACCATGCTGGCGACCCAGCGCATGTTGAAGTCCTTTTCGCGAATGCCCTCCTTGCCGGCCAGGCACTCGTCGATGTAGCGGCGCACCGGCGGCGCCCAGTGGCGCAGGTTGGACATGTTGATCGCGAACTCCTTGGTGTCCGCCGGGATCTGCAGGTCGCGCTCGGTCAGCTTCCAGCTGCCGGTCTCGCGGTCGAGTGTGAACATCACCACGCCGTCGCCCACGGTCAGCACCAGGGTGGTCTGCGGTCCGTAGACACAGTAGCCGGCGGCGGCCTGCTGCTTGCCGGGCTGCAGAAAATCCTCTTCGCTGACGCCCCGGGTGTTGGTCACCTTGCGCAGCACCGAGAAGATGGTGCCGATCGACACGTTGACATCGATGTTGCTGCTGCCGTCCAGCGGGTCGAACAGCAGCAGGTACTCGCCCTGCGGGTAGCGGTCGGGCACCACGTGGATCGAGTCCATCTCCTCGCTGGCCATCGCCGCCAGGTGGCCGCCCCAGACGTTGGCCTCGATCAGCACCTCGTTGGCGATGACGTCGAGCTTCTTCTGCACCTCGCCCTGCACATTCTCGGTGTCGGCGCTGCCCAGCACCTCGCCCAGCGCGCCCTTGTTGACCGAGATCGCGATGTGCTTGCAGGCGCGGGCCACGGTCTCGATCAGCAGGCGCAGCGGCGGCGGGATCTGGCCGCGGTCACGTTGCTGTTCGACCAGGTACTGGGTGAGGCTGATGCGTTTCATGGCGGGCGGGGCAGGGTGTCGGGCAGCGTGCGGGGCAGGGTGCGGGGCAGGGCAGACCTCAGGCGTCCAGCGCCTTGGTCACGATCTCGCGCACATCGGCGCTGATGCGGCTGCTGGCGGCCACGCGGGCCACGGCCTCGCGGGCGGCACTGCGCCAGGGCTCGGCCAGGGTGCTCCAGCGGTCCATGGCGCGGGCCAGCCGCGCGGCCAGCTGCGGATTGATCGCGTCGAGCTCCAGCACCCGGTCGGCCCAGAACACATAGCCGGCGGCGTCGGTGCGGTGGAAGGCGGCCGGGTTCTCGCGGCAAAAACCGGCCAGCAGGCTGCGCGCACGGTTGGGGTTCTTCAGCGAAAAATCCGGGTGCTGCATCAGCGCCTTGACCCGCGGCAGCACGCTGCCGGCGCCGGCCTGCAGCGGCTCATTGGCCCGGGCCTGCAGGTTGAACCACTTGTCGATCACCAGTTCATCGCCGGCAAACAGCGCGTGGAAGCGGGCCAGCGCGGCTTCAGCCAGCGCGGCATGGCCGTCGACCAGCGCGGTCAGCGCCGCATGGCGGTCGGTCATCTGGCCGGCATCTTTGAAGCGCTGGTAGGCACGGCCGGGCCAGACCGCGTCGCCGCTGCGCAAGGCGTCCAGCACCAGCATCTGCAGGGCCAGGTTGGCCAGCGCGCGGCGGCCGGATTGCGCGGCGTCGGGCCGGTAGCCCTCGCGCACCTGGTGCTGCTCGAAGGCCCAGACCCAGTCGGCCTGCAAGGCTTCTGCCAGCTGGCAGCGCATCTGCTCGCGCAGCCGGTGGATGCGCTGCGGGTCGACCACGCTGCACTGCTCGGCGATATAGCCCTCGCCCGGCAGGGTCAGTGCCAGCTCCTTGAAGGCCGGGTCCAGGGCGGGGTCGCGCAGCACGGTGCGCATGGCCTGGACGAAGCCTGCATCCAGCGGCGGCAGATCACCGCTGCCGGGCAGCGCGGCCATCAGGCGGCTCAATGCCAGGCGCTGGCCGGCCTCCCAGCGGTTGAAGGCGTCGGCGTCATGCTGCAGCAGCACCAGCAGGCCCGCATCGTCCAGCCCGTCGTCCAGGTGCACCGGCGCCGACAGGCCGCGCAGCAGCGACGGCACCGGCGCCGCCGCCACGTTGACGAAGGTGAAGGTCTGCTCGGCGTCGCCCAGCACCAGCACCCGCTCGGTCCCGGCGGCCTGGGCCTCGCCGGCCAGGCGCAGCGGCAGCGCCTGGCCGGTGTCGGCCCGCACCAGGCCCATCAGCACCGGCATCACGCAGGGCTGCTTGGTTGGCTGGCCGGCCGACGCAGCGGCGGTCTGCGACAAGGTCAGGGTGTAGTGCAGCGTCACCGGGTCGTACCGGCCACGGGCGTGCAGGGTGGGGGTGCCGGCCTGGGCATACCAGCGCTTGAAGCCGTCCAGTTGGCTGGCCAGCGCGCTGCCCGGGTTGGCGTCGGCGATGGCCTGGGCGAAATCGTCGCAGGTCACGGCCTGCCCGTCGTGACGCGCGAAGTACAGGTCCATGCCGCGGCGGAAGCCGTCGCGGCCGACCAGGGTGGCCATCATGCGCACCAACTCGGCGCCTTTTTCATAGACCGTGGCAGTGTAGAAATTGTTGATCTCGACATAGCTGTCGGGCCGCACCGGGTGGGCCATCGGGCCGGCGTCCTCGGGGTACTGCACCGCGCGCAGGTTGCGCACATCGTCAATCCTCTTGACAGCCCGGGCGGACGCGCTGCCGGCCATGTCCATCGAGAACTCCTGGTCGCGGTAGACCGTCAGGCCCTCTTTCAGGCTGAGCTGGAACCAGTCTCGGCAGGTGATGCGGTTGCCGGTCCAGTTGTGGAAGTATTCATGGCCGACCACGCTTTCGATGCCGGCAAAGTCGGCATCGGTGGCGGTGGCGGGGCTGGCCAGCACGTACTTGGTGTTGAAGATGTTCAGGCCCTTGTTCTCCATCGCGCCCATGTTGAAGTCGCCCACCGCGACGATCATGAAGCGCTCCAGGTCCAGCGGCAGGCCGAACCGGGCTTCGTCCCAGGCCACCGAGGCGATCAGCGAATTCATCGCATGCTCGGTCTTGTCCAGGTCGCCACGCCGCACATAGACCTGCAACAGGTGGTCCTTGCCCGCGCGGCTGCGGATGCGCTGCTCGCGCGCCACCAGGTCGGCAGCCACCAGCGCGAACAGGTAGCTGGGCTTGGGGAAGGGGTCGTGCCACTGGGCCAGGTGGCGGCCGTTGTCCAGGTCGGCGGTCTTGACCAGGTTGCCATTGCTCAGCAGCACCGGGTATTTGGCCTTGTCGGCGCGCAGCGTGACGGTGAAGACCGCCATCACGTCGGGGCGGTCAAGAAAATAGGTGATGCGGCGGAAGCCCTCGGCCTCGCACTGGGTAAAGAAGCCGCCGCCGCTGGTGTACAGGCCCGACAGCTGGGTGTTCTTCTCGGGCGCGCAGGTGTTGCGGATCTCCAGCGTGAACGCCGGCTTGTCGGGCGGGTTGTCGATCACCAGCATCCCGTCCTCATGGCGGAAGGACACGCTCTCGCCGTCGGCCAAACAGCGCAGCAGGGTCAGCCCGTCGCCATGCAGGCGCAGGGCCTGGCCGGGCGCGGCGGCGGAGTCGCGCTCGATGCCGAGCTTGCTGGCGACGATGGTCTTGGCCGGGTCCAGGTCGAAGCTCAAGTCGACGCTGCGGATCCGGAACGCCGGCGCCGCATAGTCTTCGCGGCGGATCAGTAGGGCGGGGCCTTCACGCATGGGGTCTCAATTCTCGAAAGAGTAGACAAGCAGGCCACTGGCAGCAGCGGCGCGGGCAAGTTGGTGGTCGCAGGTGGCCAGGCCAGTGCAACCCAACTCAATGGCACAGGCCAGGTGCAGCGCATCCAGCGTTGCCAGGGGGGTGTCCAGCTCACGCAGCAGGCGGCTGGCATGCTGGAAGCTGGCGGTCTCAAAGGGCTGCATGGCCCAGACGGCGCCGGTCAGGTCGGTGCTGAGGTGCGCGCGCGCTTGCACCGCGTATTCGGCGTGCACCAGGCGCTGGCGCATCAGCCGCTGCAGGATGGACTCGAACTCGGTGGTCACCAGCGGTGAGATCACGCATTCTTCATCGTGACCGGCCAGGAAGCTGTCCAGCCGGTCGGAGCCCGCTTCGGCGATATAGCGCTTGGCGAAGGCGCTGGTGTCGAAGTAGGTCGGCACGGGGTCAAGCCTGGTCACGCTCGTCGCGGACCAGGCCCGCCAGCACGCCCGGCGCCAATGCGCTCATGCCGGCGCGATGGCCGGCCAGCGATGGCACATCGCGCTTGCGCGCAATCGGCAGGATGCGCGCCAGTGGCTCGCCGTTGCTGACCAGCAGCAACTCATGCTCCTGCGCCAAGGTCTCGCGCAAATGCGGGATGGCGCTGCGAAGTTCTCGGACGCTGATGGATTTCATGTGGCACGCACCTTGAAAATGTGGCACGGGCAGTGTAGCGGACTGGCGCCGTCTCAAAGCCCCTGCTTGAGGCTGGCCGAGATGAAGGGGTCGAGGTCGCCGTCCAGCACCTTCTGGGTGTTGGAAATCTCGACATTGGTGCGCAAATCCTTGATGCGGCTGTTGTCCAGCACATAGCTGCGGATCTGGTGGCCCCAGCCGACATCGGTCTTGGTGTCTTCCAGCTTCTGTTGTTCTTCCATGCGCTTGCGCATCTCGTGATCGAACAGGCGCGAGCGCAGCCGCTTCCAGGCCACGTCACGGTTGCTGTGCTGGCTGCGGCCGTCCTGGCACTGCACCACGATGCCGGTAGGGAGGTGGGTCAGGCGCACCGCCGAATCGGTCTTGTTGATGTGCTGGCCACCGGCGCCACTGGCGCGGAAAGTGTCCACCCGCACATCGGACGGGTTGATGTCGATCTCGATCGAGTCGTCCACCTCGGGGTAGACGAACAGCGAGGCGAAGCTGGTGTGGCGCCCGCCGGCCGAATCGAAGGGGCTCTTGCGCACCAGGCGGTGCACGCCGGTCTCGGTGCGCAGGTGGCCGAAGGCGTAGTCGCCCTCGACCTTGATGGTGGCGCTCTTGATGCCGGCAATCTCACCCGGCGTCTCGTCTTCCATCGTGGTCTTGAAGCCCTTGCGCTCGCAGTACTTCAGGTACTGGCGCAGCAGCATGCCGGCCCAGTCGCAGGCCTCGGTGCCGCCAGCGCCGGCCTGGATGTCGATGAAACAGTTGCTCGGGTCGGCCGGGTTGTTGAACATGCGGCGGAACTCCAGCCCCTCGACGATCTCGCGCAGCGCGCTGGCATCGGCCGCTATGGCCTTGAGGTCGTCAAAGGCCTCGTCGGCCTTGGACATCTCGTAGAGCTCGGCGTTGTCAGCCAGGTTGCTGGCCAAATGGTCGATGGTGCCGACCACGTCCTCCAGCGTCTTCTTCTCGCGGCCAAGTTCCTGGGCGCGCTTGGGCTCGTTCCAGACGCTGGGGTTCTCCAGCGCAGCATTGACTTCGTTCAGTCGCAGGGCTTTGCGGTCATAGTCAAAGATACCCCCGGAGCTGCTCGGTGCGGGCGCTCAGATCGGCGAGCAGCATGCCGATGGCGTTGACTTGTTCGATGTCCATGAAAAGCGGTTCTCTGGCGGTTTTTTGGCAAGCCGGATTCTCGCATGGGGGTGTGGCGGCACGGGCCTGTGCCCGGGCAGGCTCGGTTGCCGCCGGTTCGGGCCCCGGGTTCGGCCCGGTCGTCAGCCGCGGGCTGCTGGTCTAGCATCCTGTTCGTCCATGTCCGCCCCGATCCCGCCCCTGGCCTACTGGCCCAAGACCTTGCGCCTCAGCATAGTCCTGCTGGTGTTGTGGTTCGGCCTGACGCTGGGCGTAAGCCTGTACGGCCCCACGCTGGATTTCGCTTTCTTCGGCTGGCCCTTCGGCTTCTGGGCCACCACCCAGGGTGCATTGGGTGTCTACCTGCTGATCGTCTGGTATTACGCCTGGGCGATGAACCGTTTCGACAAGTCCCAAGGCGATGTCAGCGACGATTGACAAACAGTTCAGCTAAGCCTTGAATGCAGGTTCCCGACACCGCTGTGAACCGGCGCGGGGCTGTGACAACCGGCTGGCGTTGTTCGGATCCATGGGCCCTGCATCGGCGTGAGTTGACTGGCGCCGCCACGCACCGCGGGCTTGCACGCCGCACGGCAATGGTCAACCACTCGTTTCCCAAGGCGCGCACATGGCAAAAGAGAGCAAGTTTCACCACCTTCTGGTCGCTGGCGGCGCGGCGCGGGTTAATTTCCTGAACACCAGCATCCTGAACTTCGCGACCGACTATGTCTTCGAATTCCTGGTGATGGATTACAACAGCGCGCCCTCCAAGAAGAAGGCGGTCGCGTTGTACGAGGTCTTCGTCGTTGCCAATTCACCCTACCAGCTCAACTGCAACGAGTTGCTGGGCCCCACGGCGCGCATCCACGCCCTGATCGCGTTCTACCGCGAGTCGATCAAGATGAATGTGCTGCAGCGCATCGCGCTCAAGGGTTTGCGATCTGCCGACAAGGGCATCTTCGACGAATTTCTGCCCGCCATCTTCAGGCAGGAAGACAACGCGGCCATGAACGGTTGGCTCGCGCTGGCGGCCAGGGGCCAGGGCCCCAGCATGAAAGGCAGCATCGGCCTGCAATGGACCCAGACCCGAAACAAGCTGGTGGCCGCGGGCTTCGGATGCATCGCCTGCACCTGCTGAGCCCACTCAGCGTTTGAGGGGGGCGGCCACCGGCGGCCCCAGCGCCCGCAGGATGTCCCGCACATATTGCGCCCGATCCTTGGGGTCGGCATATTCGCGTTCGATGCGCAGCTTGTCGTTGCCGGCCAGCTTGACATGGCGGTTCTTCTGCACCAGGTCGATGATGCGCATCGCATCGATGGGCGGGTTGGGCCGGAAGGTGATGCTCATCTGGCGCGGGTTGGCGTCGATCTTGGCCACGCCATAGGGCTTGGCCAGCACCCGCAGGCGGTGCGTGTCGAACAGGGTCTGGCCCTGCGCCGGCAGCTTGCCGAAGCGGTCGGTCATCTCCTCGAGCAGGATATCGAGCTGCGCAGGCTTGTCGGCCGTGGCCAGGCGTTTGTAGAGGTTCAGGCGCACCTGCACGTCGCCGCAGTAGGCGTCGGGCAGCAGCGCCGGTGCATGCAGGTTGATCTCGGTGGCGCCGCCGAAGATGCCGGTCGGTGACAACAGGTCGGGCTCGTGGCCGGCCTTGAGCGCGCGCACCGCCTCGGCCAGCATGTCGTTGTAGAGCTGGAAGCCCACCTCCATCATGTTGCCGCTCTGGTTCTCGCCCAGCACCTCGCCGGCGCCGCGGATCTCCAGGTCGTGCATCGCCAGGTAGAAGCCCGA
>JANNZD010000429.1:0-6841 GCA_031410435.1 Betaproteobacteria bacterium
ATCGCGGTAGGGATGCCCATTGCTGAGCACCCCCCGCACAGATCCGTACGTGCCCAATTCAGGCATACGGCTCCTACCTTGGGTGTTTGACGGCAAATCGCGTACTCGGCCAGGGGTGGAGGATTCGGGCTGCGGGGAGCCAGGCATCGGCAATCTTCGCCATACGGGCCGGCGTCAGTTTGTCTTTCTGACTGCGCCTGCGCAATGTGCGCAGCCACAGCCCTGTGACGTGATGCCGAAACGCCCCGAGTGCCCTGGAATTGGTGGGCACTGCGTGGTACGCGAAGTAGCCCGTGACCACCGCCTTCAGCCACCGCCCCTGTTCGGGAATGGCTTGGTGCATGCGCTCACGCAACTGCGTCTTGATCTCCCGAAGCCTCGCCCGCATCCGGTCGCCGCGTGTCTTGCGCAGGAGCAAGAAGCCCCCGCGCTGGGACTTGCCGCAGATGAAGGTGAATCCCAGAAAATTGAACGTCTCGGGTCTGCCCAACCCGGCTTGCCTTCGTCTGTCCGCCGCTCGGCGCCCAAACTCCAGCAGCCGGGTCTTGTCCCCGTGCAGTTCCAGCCCAAACCGCTCGAACCGCTCGCGCATCGCCTCCCAGAATGCCTTCGCATCGGCTTCGTGCTCAAAGCCGGCCACGATGTCGTCGGCATACCGCACCACGATCATCTCGCCCTTGCCTGCTCGCCTTCGCCACTGCTGAGCCCAGAGATCAAAAACGTAGTGCAGGAAGACGTTGGCCAGCAACGGCGAGATCACCGCGCCTTGCGGCGTCCCCGTTTCACTCACGCTCCAGACCCCCTCGTCCAGGACGCCCGCCTTGAGCCACCTGCGCACAAGCCGGATCACGCGCCCATCGCCTATCCGGTGCTCCAACATCTTGACCAACCATGTCTGGTCGATCTTGTCGAAAAAGCTCCGGATGTCGGCATCCAATATCCAGTTCACCCGCTTGCCGCTGATCCCCACCACCAAGGCGTCCAGCGCATCGTGCTGACTGCGCCCAGGCCGGAATCCGTACGAGAACCCGAGAAAGTCTTCTTCGTAGATCGAACCCAGCACCGTGGCCACCGCGCGCTGGACTGTCTTGTCCTCCAGTGCCGTGATGCCCAGTGGGCGCTGCTTGCCGTCGGTCTTGGCAATGAATCGCCGCCGAACGGGCAGCGCCCGGTAGGTACCGTGTTGAACACGTTGGTGCAGGTCCTGCAGATTGCTCTCCAGGCCCGCCTCGTAGTCCCGCCATTCGACCCCATCCACCCCGGGTGCGGCATGGCGCTTGAGCGCCAGGAACGACTCCCGCAGCAGATCGGCTGTGACGTGGTGCATCAGCGCGGTAAACCGCTCCTTCTTGCTTTGCTTTGCCACTTGCCGTACACGGTCCAGCCCCTGTGACACGCTACCGCGGCGCTGTGTCCGTCGCGTGTGTGATTGGCCCGTGTTTCCCTTGGTCCCCGCCCTTGGCTCCACCCACTCCGCCGCCGGTTGTCCGGCTTTGTTCGCAGGTTTCACAGCTACTACGGCGAAGTCTGACTTCTCCAGCCCGTGCATCATCGGCTTCGGCTCCTCGCCTTCCCGACACGGGCCGCCGGCCACAACGGGCGCCGACGGTCAGACTGGAGATCTCCCGGTTCCCAAACAAGAAACGTGCGCACATGCCAGGGTCTGTGACCGCGCCGGGTCGAACGGGTGCTTGCGTTGACGCCCCCGAACGTGTGGCCTTCCGCTCCTACGACAGCGTCGGCACCCAGGACTATCCTTCTATCGCGGCTCAATGGCTGGCCTATGCGTACCCCTGTCAACGCTTCACGTCGGGCTTCGCAGCCAGCCGCGCATGACTCGGGGACAACATGATTCGCTACTTCTTTGTTGTCAGGGACTTGCACCCTTTGTTCCTTGCCGGTTTGTCCGGCGCACCGCAGGTAAAGGAGGAGCCGCCGGCAAATATTGCCGGCGGCGGGGGACACGGAGCAGGACACGCCAGGCCGACCTGCCGCTCGCGTACAGCTTTCTGCATGTCGGCTTTCAGGCTTGCTGACAAAGCCAGCAACGAGCCCAATGAAGCCAGCCCAAACTTGTCGATTAACGCCAAGCCGCTGAAGTCTTATCCAGCCGCCGCCCGCACCGCCCAGCGCAGCTTGGCCGCGCTGGACCGCGGGTTGGCGCGCTGCTCGTGGAAGCTGGGCCGAATGAAGGCGTCAGCCACCGCGGCATAGACGCCGGCGCGCTCACCGGCCTGGAAGGCCTTCTTCACGCGACGGTCCTCGCCCGAGTGGAAGCTCAGGATGGCCACCCGGCCGCCCGGCTTCAGGCAGTACGGCAGCCGATCCAGGAAGCGGTCGAGCACCGCGAACTCGTCGTTCACCGCGATGCGCAGGGCCTGAAAGGTGCGCTGCAGGGCCTTCTGCACCTCGATCTTGCGCTCGGCCTCGGGCATGCGGCGCGGCAGCGCCAGCGCCATGCAGGCGCGCACCTTGTCGGCCAGCGCGCTAGTGGTCTGCAGGTACTGGCCCTGCAGCGCCGCGGCCAGCGCCGGCGCATGCGGTTCGTCGGCGTTGTCGACCAGCAGATCGCGCAAGGCCGGGCGGGTGACGGCCAGCAGCAGGTCGCAAGCGCTCTGGCCGCTGGACGGGTCCAGCCGCAGGTCGAGCGGGCCATCGGCCTTGAAGCTGAAACCCCGGCCCGGGTTGTCGATCTGCATCGACGACACGCCCAGATCGGCCAGCACCAGGTCGAAGCCGCCTCCGGCCTCGGGCAGCAACTCGTCGATGTGCGAGAAGTTCATGCGCCGCACGCTGAGCATTGCCTCGGTGAAGCCCAAGGCCCGTAGCCGGGCCTCGGTGCGCGGCAGCTCCAGCGGGTCGACATCCACCGCAAACAGGTGGCCGGCAGGCATCAGCGCGGCCAGCAACTCGCGGCTGTGGCCGCCAAAACCCAGCGTGGCGTCCAGGCCGATCTCGCCGGGCTGGGGCCTGAGCAGGGCCAGGATCTCGGCCACGCAGATCGGCCGGTGCATGCCGGCGGGCGTCTGGCCACGCAGCATCACCTTGCTCACCTCGTCGGCATGGTGTGTCGGATCCAGTTCCTTGTATTTGTCCTCGAAGCGCTTGGGGTGGGTGCCGACATAGCGCTCGCGGCGCTTGTGAATGGGTGCCGGATCGCTCATGCCGGCATTGTCACCCCACGCTCCTAGCCGCACCTGTCGGCCGGCGATGTCCACCAAGCCTCATCCACTGGGTCAAACCCGCCAGGCCCAGCGCAAACAACACCCAGGACTGCGGTTCGGGTACACCAGGGACAAATTCGGTCAGGGGTGTCATGGTGCCGGTGAAGCTGCCATTGGCGGCGAAGGTCAGGCCAGTGATGAAGGCGGTGACGTTATTTGGGTCAAGCATGGCGCTGGTCTCGATCCCCGAGACCCGAAAACTGCTGACACCACCTGCCCCGAAGTAGTACTGTGCACCATGCGCCAAGCCCACCACGTGGGCACCGCCGGCGTCGCTGTAGGCCAGCGTGAACTGGCCGTCACCGACATTGGGCAGCAGCACCGATGCGAAATTGGGGTTGCCAGCGCCGGTTGCGTAGTCGTAGCCCACCGCCACAACCGGATCGATGAAGGTGATGCTGTTGGCGTTGACCTGCGCAATGTTGAAGTTGTAGACGCCATTGTTCACCGTCGGCAGCGCCACGGCCGGCGGATTGTTGCCTGTCAGCGGCGTGAACGCGAAGTAGGAGTTGGAGCGGCGCAGGATCTGCGCGTTGTTGTTATTGAAGGCGACATGGCCGCGCGTCTCGATGAGTTGCAGGTTGATCGTGTAATTGCCACCCTCGACCAGTGACAAGCCGCTGCTGAAAGTGGCAGGCAACGCGTAAGACGAGGCATTGGCGGCAATCGCTACCGAATGCACGACATCAATATTGCCGTTGGTCAGCACCCGGTTCTTGTCGAAGACGTTGATGCGAAAGCCATCGGGTGCAAATGCGTTCGGCACCACCCATGACACGGTCGGCGTCAGTCCACTGCCGGCCAGCGTGACCGAGACCGGGAAAGGCACTGCCTGCTCGGTGCCCAGCAAGCTGGGGCCAAGCAATTCCAGCTTGTCTGCGCCGCGGGTGAAACGCAACGTCCAGGGCTGCAAACGGTTGGCGTTGAAAGTCGCCGTGCGCGAGCAGAAGTTGCGGTTGACGGTCAGTGCGCCGCAATCGAATTGACTGATCGTGGAAGAAGTCGGGCCGTAGGTGGCGCCAAGCGACACACCGGTCGAACCGCCCACCACATCAGCACCGAACTGGAAGCGCTCGCCCGCGCTCGCCCCCACATCATTGGCACCCCGGCTGTCACGGAACATATTGACCGTGCCGGCGACCAGGCGGATCGCTTGTGCGCCGGCCGCAGCGGGTATCCACAGCGCACTGCTGACCAGAAAGAGCTTCATCGAACCATGCATCTTTCATCTCCCCATTGACAGTGCTGTTGAAAGTGACTTGATCGGCGCTTTTTAGCCGCTCGACGCGGCCTTGTCATCCACTCGCGGCCAGCCGATCTAGGGGTCTGGCGCGCATGGGGTCGGTTCGGCTGCCGCCCGTTTCGCGGCCTGGCGCGGCACTTGCGATGGTGGTGCAGCCTGCCCCCTTACAACGGAAGGCCTGAACCCATGTCCCGTCTCGACGTCACCGAAAGGATCATTGCCACCAAGGTGAAGAAGGCCTGAAATGGTCCGACATCGCCGCCCGGGTGGGCCTCAGCAAGGAATGGGTCACCGCCGGCTGCCTGGGCCAGATGACCTTCAATGCCGAGCGGGCCGGCGTGCCGGCCGAGCTATTCGGCCTCAGCGCCGACGAGAAGGCCTGGCTGATGGTGGTGCCCTACAAGGGCAGCCTGCCCACCAGCGTGCCCACCGACCCACTGATCTACCGCTTCTACGAGCCGGTCAGCGCCAGGCGGCTGCTAGCCGCTGCAGAGCCGACACCGGGCCCTCAGCCGCCGTCGCGAACCGCGCCTGGCCGACGGGCTGCCGCGCCCAGGCCCGGCGGGTCGTTCAGCAGCTTCAGCATCAAGTCCCGGACGGCCGCCAGGCCGGGCGGCTCGGTGCGCCGCCGCAAGGTCACCAGCCCGAAGCGGGCGGTCGCGGCCAGGGCCGGCTGCAAGGCCAGCTCGACCAGGTCGGGCGCCGCTGCCCGGATCGCCAGCAGCACCGTGTCGCTGTGGCGCGCCACGTCGACCAGGCTGGGGATCTCGTCGCAGCGCAGCGTGACGCAGGCGTCCGGATGCGCCTGGGCGCCATAGCGCTCGACCAGCACCCGCGCCACCTCGTCCGACAAGGGCGAGGAGGCGATCGGGTAGCGCAGCAGGTCGTCGAAGTGCAGGCCGGCGCGCCGCCGCGCCAGCGGATGGCCGCGGCGCACCATGAAGACGCCCTTCATCTCGTGCAGGCTCTGCGCGTTCAGGTCAGGCGCGGGGCGCAGCGAGCGCACGTCGACGACCAGCGCGTCCAGCCGCCGATCGCGCAGGGCCTGCACCAGCAGGTCGGTGCCGGCGCGGGCGATCTCGACCCGCAGCCGCGGCCGCTCGCGCGCCATGTGCAGCAGCAGCGGCGTCATCAGCATCGCGCCCGGGCCCGAGCCCATGCCGATGCGCAGCAGACCGTGCTGGCCATCGGCAGCCTGCAGGCTGCTGCCGCGCAGGTCATCGGCCGCCTGCACCAGGTCGCGCGCCCGCTCGACGGCGTCGCGGCCGAAGGGGGTCAGCTCGCTGCGCCGGCCAATGCGGTCGAACAGCGGCTGGCCGAACTCGTCCTCGAGCGCGCGGATGCTGCGGCTCAGGGCCGGCTGGGTCAGGTAGAGCGCAGCGGCCGATTGGCTGAACGAGCCGGTCTGCGCCAGCGAGATCAGGTGCCGCAGTTGGACCAGGGTCATGGCCGGTTGTCGATGTTGGTATGCGTTGAACTCATGCTAATCGATAGAACAATGCATTGGACTTCTGGCCAGGGCACTTCTACATTGGCCCGTCCCCAACCGCCACGGCCGTCAGCGCCCACCAGGAGTCCCATGCCGAAACTCAGCTTCCCACGCGTACTGGCCTGGACGGCCGGCCTCTTGCTCGGCGCCAGCGCTGCCGTCGCGCAGCCCTGGCCGACCAAGCCGGTCAACCTGATGGTGCCCTACCCGGCGGGCGGTCCGTCTGATTCGATCGCGCGCATCTTCACCGTGCCCCTGAGCAAAGAGCTGGGCCAGCAGGTGATCGTGGAAAACCTGGGTGGCGTCAGCGGCGCGCTGGCCGCGCAGAAGGTGCTGGCGGCGCCCGCCGACGGCTACTACCTGTTCCAGGGTTCGCCGAACGAGGTGATCCTGTCGTCGCTGGCCAATGCGGCGGTCAAGCTCAAGGCTGAGGACTTCCGCCTGGTGCAGCCGGTGGCCGATGCGGTGATGGTGTTCGTCGCGCGCAAGGACCTGCCGGCCAACAATGTCGACGAATTGATCGCGCTGGCGCGCAAGTCGGCTGACAAGCCGCTGAGCTACGGCAGCGTGGGCCTCGGATCGCTCTATCACCTGATCCTGGAGAACGTGCAGCAGGTCGCCGGCATCAAGCTGACACACGCGCCGTACAAGGGCAATGCGCCGCTGTTGCAGGACATCGGCGGCGGGCAGGTCGACTTCGCCGTGTTGGTGTACAGCGCCGGCATGGGCGCGCTGGCCGAGCAGGGCCGGCTCAAGGTGATCGGCCAGCTCGGCGCGCAGCGTTCCGAGCTGCTGCCGAACGTTCCGGCCGTCAGCGAAGGCAAGGAGCTGAAGAACTTCTCGTACAAGATCTGGAGCGGCCTCATGGTGCCGAAAAACACGCCG
>JANNZD010000430.1:0-11664 GCA_031410435.1 Betaproteobacteria bacterium
GCGGCCTGGGACTGCAGCGTCAGCGCCTGGCTGTGCAGGGCCTGGGTCTGGCGCCGCGACTCCTCCTGCGCCCGCTGCCGGCTGCGCTGGGCCAGCACCGCCCACCAGGCGACCATCGCCGCCACCACCAGCATCACCGCAAAGGCCTGACCGAAGCCGGCCTGCAGCAGCGGTGCCACAGCCGCCGCGCTGATCGCGTCCAGCGCCGCCAGCGACCGCAGCGCCAGCGAATACAGGCCCAGGAACAGCAGGGTCAGCAAGGGCAGCACCGCGCCCATCAACAGCAGGTAGGCCGACAGGCCGTTCTGCAGCTGCGGCGCCATGCTGCGCGGCAGCAAGCGCTGCAGCAGGCGCAGCCATTGCGCCGACAGGCGCGCCTGCGGCTTGCACTGGTCGTCGCAGCGTGCATCCAGGGTGCAGCACAGCGAGCAGATCAGGCCGCCATAGGCCGGGCAGGCGGCCAGGTCCTCGGGCTCGTAGTCGCAGGCACAGACCACGCAGCGGCGCAGGGCCGGCGCACCCTGCGGCCGGCCAGGCGCTGTGCGCCAGGCCGCACCGGGCCTGAAGCTGCCCAGGTAGGCCGCGCCGCCCGGGGCCAGCGCCGCATCCAGGCTGCGCGCCGCGCGGGTGCGCCGCGCCAGGTAGAAGCGCCCGCCAGTGGCCCAGGCGATCAGGGGTGAGGCCAGCATCGCCACCACCAGCGCGATCATGGCCGACCAGGCCTGCGCCATCGGCCCGAACGCGCCCAGGTGGGCGGCCATGCTGAGCAGCGAGGCCACCCCCATCGCACCGACCCCGACCGGGTTGATGTCATACAGGTAGGCGCGGCGGAACTCGATGCCGGGCGGGCTCAAGCCCAGCGGCTTGTTGATCACCAGGTCTGCCACCACCGCCATGATCCAGGCGATCGCGATATTGCTGTACAAGCCCAGTACATGGCTGAGCGCCTGGAACACGTTCAACTCCATCAGCACCAGGGCGATACCGGTGTTGAACACCACCCAGACCACCCGGCCCGGGTGGTTGTGGGTCAGGCGCGAGAAGAAGTTGCTCCAGGCCAGCGACCCGGCATAGGCGTTGGTGACATTGATCTTGAGCTGGCTGACCAGCACGAACAGGGCGGTGGCCGCCACCGCCCAGCCGTAATGCGGGAACACATACTCCCAGGCCACCAGGTACATCTGGTTGGGGTCGACCGCGCGGTCGGCCGGCACGCTGTGCGACAACGCCAGCCAGGCCAGCATCACCCCGGCCAGCATCTTGGCCACCCCCAGCAGCACCCAGCCCGGCCCGCCCAGCAGGGTGCCCAGCCACCAGCGGCAGGCGCCGCCGGGCTTTTTTTCGGGCATGAAGCGGAGGTAGTCGGCCTGCTCGCCCATCTGGGTGATCAAGGCGATGCCCACGGTCAGCGCCGCGCCGAAACCCAGGGCGTTCAGGCCTGGGCCCTGGCCGTCGCTGCCGGCCAAGGCGCCCAGGCCAGCCCATTCGTCCGGGCTCTTGATCAGCACAAAGCCCAGCGGCAGCACCAGCAGCGCCAGCCACAGCGGCTGGGTCCAGACCTGCAGGCGGCCGATCGCGGTGACCCCATGGCTGACCAGCGGAATCACCACCAGCGCACACAGGCCGTAGCCCCAGGCCGGCGGGATGTCGAAGGCCAACTCCAGCGCATAGGCCATCACGGCCGCCTCCAGCGCAAAGAAGATGAAGGTGAAGCTGGCGTAGATCAGCGAGGTGATGGTCGAGCCCAGGTAGCCAAAGCCGGCACCGCGGGTGAGCAGGTCCATGTCCACGCCGTGGCGCGCGGCGTAAACGCTGATCGGCAAGCCGGCCAGAAAGATGATCAGGCCGGTGGCCGCGATCGCCAGCACCGCGTTGACAAAGCCATGCTGCACCAGCAAGGTGGCGCCCACCGCCTCCAGGATCAGGAAGGACGCCGCCCCGAAGGCGGTATTGGCCACCCGCCATTCGCTCCATTTGCGGAAGGTGCGCGGCGTGAAGCGCAACGCATAGTCTTCCATCGTCTCGCTGGCCACCCAGCTGTTGTAGTCGCGCCGGAACTTGATCACCTGCTGGGGCGGGTGGGCGGTGGCAAGGTCGGGTGGCATCAGCCCCCTACCTTCAAGAATCGCACCAGGCCTGCGCACGCGCCAAAGCAGTGCAATGCACTGCTTTGGGTCTATGCCGGCTGAAAACGCACCAAGCCGTGCATGGTGCGGCCCCGGCCGGCACGGCGGCGCGCCGTGTCGGTGCGCACCTGCCTCGCGCTGTTGGGGCAGCGGCCGGGTGGCCGGCCGCTCAAGTGCGGGCCGCCCTGCGCTGGGCCAGCCTGAACACCCGGTACATCAACGCCGCCCCGCCGAACAGGCTGGCCGAGAAGACCACCGGCCCGTAGGGGTCGGCACTGCGGTCGAACAGCCAGCCCGCCAGCGGCGGCGCCAGCGCCATGATGACGAAGAAGACGCTGAAGAACACCCCCATGCCAAAGGCGCGCCGTTGCGGTGCCATGGCCTCGGCGGTGAGGGCCATGATGATGCCGGCGGGCGCCGCCCCCACCAGGCCGATCAGCAGGCTCAGGACCACGGCCCAGTCGGTGTGGCCCAGCAGCAGCAACGCAGCCACTGCCACAGCGGTGCAGCCGTACATCAGTTCGTCGCGCCGGCCGGTACGGTCGGCGATGCGCCCGCACAGGGCGATCGAGAAGATCATCACCCAGCTGGCCAGGCTGATGGTGGCGGCGGCCTGGCCCGGGCTGCGGCCGCCCGCCACCAGCACCTGGGGCGCAAAGCTCAGGCAGATCACGTAGCCGGCGTTGTACAGGCCCCAGACGAGGGCTGCGATCAGCGTCAGCACCCATTCATGGCGCTGCAGGCCCCGCGGCCCCAGGGGCAGGGCCGGGCCGGCCTTCAATACCGGCGCCGGTGCTCGGTAGAGCAGCCCGACCGCCGCCGCGCCCAGGGCGCAATAGAAGGCGGACAGCGCAAAGGCCGCATGCCAATCCAGGTAGCGGGCGATGACCACATGCCCGAGCTGGGCGATGGCGATGCCGAGCGGCCAACTCGTCACCAGGATGCCCAGCGCGGTGGCCAGCTCCTTGCCGGCAAACCAGTCGGTGATCATCTTGGTGAGGTAGAGGGTGCTGAAGACGAAGCCCACGCCCGCTACCAGCCGGGCCAGCGCCAGCAGGCCGAAGCCGGAGGCCAGCGACGCCAACACCCCGCCCAGCGACAGGCTGGCCAGGCCCGCCACCACCAACCAGCGGTCGGGCACATGGCGACCCAGGTAACCGGCCGGCAAGGCCAGCACCAGGCCAGGCAGCATGAACAGCCCGATCAAGCTGCCGATCTCGGCATAGCGCAGGCCCAGGTCGACCACCAGCTGATCGGACACCGACGCCAGGGTCTGGAACTGCAGGCCCAGGCCGGTGCGGCAGACGAACAGCAGGGCCAGGATGCGCCAACGCAGCGACGGCGCGGCCAGACTCGGTTCGGGCAGGGAGGGCATGGTGCTCAGCCGGCAGGCCGGTGGCAAAACCCCACTTTAGCCTTGTGCGCGACGGCCCAGCGTGCGCCGCCGGTTCGCAGCGATTTGCCTGACAGGCCTGGTCCTGGGTAGCGGCCAGGCAATGGGCCTTTACCGACCCAGATTCTTCAAGCGGCCGGGCTCGACGATCTCGATCCAATAACCGTCCGGGTCCTTGATGAAGGCCACGTCCTTCATCCTGCCCTGGTCGGGCCGCTTTACATAGGGCACCTGGTGCTGGTCGAACCAGGCCACTGCCGCGTCCAGGTCGGGCACCGAGAAGCAGATATGGCCAAAGCCCTGGGGCTGGGCATTGCCATCGTGGTAGTTGAAATCGGCCTGCGCCTCGCTGCCCCAGTTGTGGGTGAGTTCAAGCACGCCGCGTTGCGCAAAGGTCCAGGCCATGCGCTCGCCGGCATCGTCGGGCACCGCAGGGGCCACCGGCAGGTGGGCCAGGAAGTAGAGCGAAAAGCGCATCTCCGGGAAGTCGAGCTTGCGCAGCACCCGCAGGCCCAGGACGCGGGTGTAGAAATCCAGCGCGACGGCCGGGTCCTTGACCCGCAGCATCGCGTGGTTGAAGACAAAGCCCTGGGTGATGGCCGCGGGCGCGGCGCAGACGCCGGGATGGGTTTCAGTGTCGAAGGGCATCGCAAAGGCTTGGGCTAGGGGCGCGCCGGGCCGGCGCAGCAGGAAGGACAAGGCGGCGGTTGGGCGCGCCGGCTCAGCGCCCGCGCGCCGCCGCCACCACGGCCAGCCTGGCAGCCGGTGGGGCTTCGGTTGCAGCCGGCAGGCCTGGCGGCGCCGCATCGCGCGGCCCGTCGGCCGCGCCGGCGTCGGCGGCCTTGCCGGCCTCATGCACCGCGCGGCGCAGGTAGCGCATGCAGGTCACGCGCAGGAAGGACGCGAAATTGGGCACCTCACCGCGGTGCGCCAGGATCTCGTCATGGAACAGCGAGATCAAGGCATTGGTGGTGCGGCCCTCGGCCTCGGCCATCTCGGCCAGCACATCCCAGACCATGTTCTCCAGCCGCAGGCTGGTCAGCACGCCGTGGATGCGCACGGTGCGGCTGCGCTGCTCGTACTGGATCGGGTCGGCCTTGACGAAGAACTCGCACATGGTGGGCTCCTGGATGGAGTGGACGCTCAGATCGCGCGTGCCGTCATCTGCTTGGCGATGTAGTCAGCCTGGCGGATCGCCAGCGTGACGATGGTCAGGGTGGGATTCTCGGCCCCGCCGGTGGTGAACTGGCTGCCGTCGCTGATGAACAGATTGCCGATGTCATGGGTCTGCCCGTAGGCATTGCAGACGCTGTCCTTGGCGCTGGCGCCCATCCGGCAGGTGCCCAGGTTGTGGGTGCTGGGATAAGGCGGGGTGCGGAAACTCTTGACCGCGCCGGCCGCCTGGTAGACCCGCTGGCCCTGGGTGAAGGCATGCTCGCGCATCGCGAGGTCGTTGGGGTGGTCATCGAAATGCACATTGGGCGCCGCACTGCCCCATTTGTCCTTGACCGCGCTGTTGAGCGTGACCCGGTTGGTCTCGCGCGGCATGTCCTCGCCCACCAGCCACATGCCGGCCAGGTGGGTGTAGTTGTCCATGTACTCGGTGAAGTCGCTGCCCCAGGCGCCGGGGTTCAGGAAGGCGGCCATGAAGGGCACGCCCAGCGACAGGGTCTCCAGCTCGTAGCCGCCGGCAAAGCCGCGCTTGGGGTCGTGTTTGGCCTCGTCGCGGATGATGCCGGCCATGGTGGTGCCGCGGTACATGTGCACCGGCTGCTTGAACATCGCGTAGACCGAGCCGGTCATGTGGCGCATGTAGTTGCGGCCCACCTGGCCCGAGCTGTTGGCCAGGCCGTCCTTGAACTGCGCTGAAGCCGACAGCAGCAGCAGGCGCGGGGTCTCGATCGAATTGCCAGCCACGCAGACGATGCGGGCCTTCTGGCGCTGCTCCTTGCCGTCCTTGTCGAAATAGACCACGCCGGTGGCCTTGCCGGCGGCGTCATGCTCGATGCGGGTGACATGGCTTTCGGGGCGCAGATCCAGGTTGCCGGTCTTTTCGGCCGCAGGCAGCTCGGTGTAGAGCGTGCTCCACTTGGCGCCGCTCTTGCAGCCCTGGAAGCAGAAGCCCAGCTGCATGCAGCGGCCGCGGTCATGGCGCGGCACGCTGTTGATGGCCATGTTGCCGGTGTGCACCTCCTTGTAGCCCAGCTTCATCGCGCCGGCGTGCATCACCTTGTAGTTGTTGTTGCCCGGCAGGCCGGGGATGCCGTTGGTGCGGGTCACGCCCATCTTGTCTTCGGCCCGGGCGTAGTAGGGGTCCAGGTCTTTCAGCGTGATCGGCCAGTCCATCAGGTTGGCGCCGTCCAGGCTGCCGTAATGGGTCTTGGCGCGGAACTCATGGTCCTGGAAGCGCAGCGACGCGCCAGCCCAGTGGGTGGTGGTGCCGCCCACGGTCTTGCAGACCCAGGCCGGCAGGCCGGCGAAATCCTTGGCCACGCGCCAGCTGCCCGAGGTGGTGCGGGGGTCCAGCCAGGCGAGCTGTACAAATGACTTCCACTCGTCGTTGATAAAGCTGGCCTGGCTTTGCAGCGCGCCGGCCTCCAGCACCACCACCTTGATGCCCTTCTGGGCCAGCTCGTTGGCCAGGGTGCCGCCGCCGGCCCCTGAGCCGATGATGACGACTGCGCCGTCGTCGCTGAAATCGATCTTTGCCATGTCGGTCTCCGGTGTTCTTTTGCTTCAGCCGAAATACGGGGGCGGGCTGGCTTGCCTGGACGGTGCCGGCAGCCACTTCAGATCCTGAAATCCCCGGCTGATGTAGCCGCCCTTCTCCCAGGCCGAGCCCGGGTAGCCGAATACCGCATAGGCCATGTCGTTGTCGTAGAGCGAGGTGATGCACTGGCCGCGCACGGTGTTGAAGAAGGGCTGGCCCTCGATGGCCTTGACGATGGCCAGCTTGCGCGCCGGCGTGGCCTTGGTGAAGCTGGTGCCGGCAGCGGCATTCAGCGCGGCAATGCCCTCGCGGATCTGCGCGGCGGCGGCCGGATCACCGGCGGCCTTGGCATCCAGGTCCTTGGCAAGCAGGGCATAGACCGCATCGGGCAGCTTCTTGTGCGGGTAGAGCACCCGGCCCAGGGCCATCAGGGTCTGGCCCTCGGGCTTGCTCAGGGTCTTGAGCTCGACCGCCCAGACCGGCGACGGCGCCAGCGCCGCCAGCACACTGCCGCCGGCAATGCTGCCCATCAGCACGCCCGAGCCCTTGAGAAAGCTGCGCCGCACCAGCGGCAGGTCGAGCTTGGGCACTTCGCCGGATTCGTCGCCGCACTCGGCCGCGGACGATGGCGCGGGCTGGCTGCCCAGCTGGATGGGGATGATGCGCATGGGGTGTCTCCTGAAGTGCCTGGGCATCGAGGTGGCCCGGGATGAAATCAGTGTGGCACCCGGCCGGCGCGGGCAGGTGATAGCGGGTTACCTACGCGGGAAAGCACCGAGCGCCAGCGCATGTCTCGCGACAGCCTGACGGCCTGCACTGCAGGCCTGCACAGCCCGTTGGCGATCACGCACAGGGGTGCGCCTGCCCCGGCGCTGCGGGCAGCGGCGGCGGTCCGGCCGCGACGCGGCGTGTGTGCGGCCTACAGGCCAGCCTGGTTGACCCGCTGCGTCAGGGCCTTGGCACTTTCCTTGCGCTCGCTGTAGCGGTCGACCAGGTGGCCGGCCACATCGCGGGTCAGCAGGGTGAACTTCATCAGCTCTTCCATCACGTCCACCACCCGGTCATAGTAGGCCGAGGGCAGCATGCGGCCGGCCGCGTCGAACTCCAGGAAGGCCTTGGCCACCGATGACTGGTTGGGGATGGTGATCATGCGCATCCAGCGGCCCAGCACGCGCAGCTGGTTGACCGCATTGAAGGATTGCGACCCGCCCGAGACCTGCATCAGCGCCAGGGTCTTGCCCTGGGTCGGCCGCACCGCCCCCAAGGACAGCGGCAACCAGTCGATCTGCGCCTTCATGAGGCCGGTCATCGCGCCATGGCGCTCGGGCGAGCACCACACCATGCCTTCGGCCCAGGCCGCCTGTGCGCGCAACTCGGCCACCTTGGGGTGGGTATCGGGGGCCGCGTCGGGCAGCGGCAGGCCGGCGGGGTCGAACAGGCGGGCCTCGCCGCCCATCGCGCGCAGCAGGCGCGCCGCCTCTTCGGTCAACAAGCGGCTGTAGGAGCGTTCGCGCAAGGACCCGTAGAGCAGCAGGAAGCGCGGCGCATGCGCGGCCGGCGCTGCCGGGTATAGCGCGGCGGCGGCGGGCCGGACCCAGTGCCGGGCATCGAGGTTGGGCAGGTCGGCGGTGTCGCTCATGGTGGGGGTCAGATCTCAGCAGCGGCCGCAGGCCGGAATGGGCTGCGGCGGGGGCAGCGGCGCGCCGTCGGTGTCACAGGGCAGGCCCTGGCAGCAATGCGCGGTCAGGTATTGCAGCAGCGCGTCCATCTGCGCAAGGGCCGGCCGGTAGATCAGACTGCGGCCGTCACGCTGCTGGCTGACCAGGCGGGCGTGCATCAGCTCCTTGAGGTGGAAGGACAGCGTGGACGCCGGCACGCCCAGCAATGCCGACAGCGCGCCCGGCGTCATGCCAGGCGGCCCAGCGCCCACCAGCGCGCGGAACACGCGCAGGCGCATGGGCTGGGCCAGGGCGGCCAGGGCCGCCACGGCAGGCGCTTCGTCCATCGGTGCCGCCTGCGGATCCGCCGGCGGCTTCATCGGCCCGCCCCGGGCGCCAGCGCCGGGGTGACAGGCGGGGCGCGGCGCGCCGGCAACATCAAGGTGAGCCCCCAGCAGGCCAGCAGCATCGCCGTCGAGCCGCCCAGCGCGTACAGCAGGCCGCCCCACTGGTAGAGCAGGCCCGACAGCAGCGTGCCGATGAAGCGGCCCAGGGCATTGGCGGCGTAATAGAAGCCGACATCCTCGGCGGCCTTCTCGCTGCCGGCAAAGGCCAGGATCAGGTAGGAATGCACCGAGGAATTGACCGCGAAGGCCACCCCGAACAGCCCCAGGCCGCCCACCACCAGCCACTCCAGGTGCGGCGGCTTCAGTGCCACCACCACGGCAAGGCCGGCAGGCACCAGGGCCAGCAGTGCCGACCACCCGCGCGCCGCCTGCACCTCGCTGCTCAGCCCGTCGGCGCTGCGCCGCACCAGCGCCGGCGCCAGGGCCTGCACCAGGCCGTAGCCTATGGTCCAGGCGGCCAGAAAGCCGCCCACCATCGTGAAGGTCCAGCCCGAGGCATACAGGAAGACCGGCACGCCGACCACGAACCACACGTCACGCGCACCGAACAGCGCCACCCGGGCGGCGGCCAGCAGGTTGATGCCCCGGTTCTTGGCAAACAACTCGCGCGCCGATCTCGACGCCTGCTGCCGGCCCATCAGCGGCGGCACGCACAGCGCCACGCCGGCCAGCACCAGCCCCAGCAGGCCGGCCATGGCCCACAGCGAGCGCTGGAAACCCAGGCCTTGCAGCAGCAGCCCGCCGAGGAAGAAGCCCACCCCCTTCATCGCGTTCTTGCTGCCAGTGAACCAGGCCACCCACTTGAACAACTGGCCCGAGGCCTGGCCGGCCGTGAGCTTGATGGCCGATTTGCTGGCGGTCTTGGTCAGGTCCTTGGCCACGCCGCACACCCCCTGGGACAGCACCACCCAGGCCACCGCCATCGCCGGCGTCCAGCCGGGCGACAGCGCCGACAGCAACAGGAAGCCACAGATCTGGGTGCACAGGCCCACCACCAACATGCGCTGGATGCCATAGCGCGTGGCCAGCCAGCCGCCGAGCAGGTTGGCCACCACGCCCATGGCCTCGTAGAGCAGGAACAGGAAGGCCAGCGTGAAGGGCGAATAGCCCAGCCGGTAGAAATGCAGCAGCACCAACATGCGCAGCGCGCCGTCGGTCAGGGTGAAGCCCCAATAGGCGGCGGTGACGATGGCGTAGTTGCGGCTGCCGCTGGGCTGTGCCGGCGTGGCCGGGCGGGCCGGCGGCAGGGTGCTCACAGGCCGAGACCGTCGAGGTGGCAGGCCAGGTCGACCATGCGGCAGGCATAGCCCATCTCGTTGTCGTACCAGGCGTAGACCTTCAGCAGGGTGCCGTCGGTCACCAGCGTCGACAGCCCGTCGATGACAGCGCTGCGGGTGTCGCCGGCGTAGTCGGCGCTGACCAGCGGCCGCGCCTCATAGCCCAGGATGCCGGCCAGCGGCCCGCGGGCGGCGGCGGCAAAGAGCTGGTTCACCGCGTCGGCGGTGGTCTCGCGCTGCAGCTCGAACACGCAGTCGGTCAGCGACGCATTGAGCACCGGCACCCGCACCGCATGGCCGTTGAGCTTGCCTTTCAACTCAGGGTAGATCAACGCGATCGCGGTGGCGCTGCCGGTGGTGGTGGGCGCCAGGCTGAGCATCGCGCTGCGTGCGCGCCGCAGGTCCGGGTGGGGCGCGTCGACCACCCGGTTGGTGTTGGTCGGGTCGTGCAGGGTGGTGATCTGGCCATGGCGGATGCCAAGCGCCTCGTGCACCACCTTGACCACCGGCGCCAGGCAGTTGGTAGTGCAGGACGCGGCGGTGACGATGCGGT
Source organism: Betaproteobacteria bacterium (assembly GCA_031410435.1). Classification (GTDB taxonomy): domain Bacteria; phylum Pseudomonadota; class Gammaproteobacteria; order Burkholderiales; family Burkholderiaceae_C; genus Pseudaquabacterium. Next base: position 10,125 of record JANNZD010000430.1, read on the forward strand.
GGCGCGCCGGGTCGTAGAGCTGCTCGTTGACGCCGACCACGATGTTCAGCACCTCGCCCAACTTCACCGGCGCAGCCACGATCACGCGCCGGGCGCCGCGGTCGAGGTGGCCCTGCAGCGTCTCGGGCGTCAGGAACCTGCCGGTGCACTCCAGCACCAGGTCCACCCCCAGGTCGCCCCAGGGGATGTCGGCCGTGCGGGCATGGGCCGAAAAGCCCAGCGTGCGATCACCGACGCGCAGGGCATCGCCGCCGTCGGCAACGATGTCGGCGCGCCAGCGGCCCTGCACACTGTCGAAGGCCAGCAGGTGGGCGGTGGCCGCCGCACCGCCCTGGAGTTCATTCAGGTGCACCACCTCCAGACGGTTGCCAGCGCGCGGATCATCCGCCGGGCGCTGGGCCGCGCCCAGGGCCGCGCGCAAGGCCAGACGGCCGATGCGGCCCATGCCATTGATACCGACTCGCATTGCCTGCTCCTCCACGCCTGCCGCGTGCCCGATGATCGACCAATGTTTCCATTATTCTCGAAATATATGACGATTCAACGACCCGCGATCCGGCGCCTGCCCGGTCGGCCTGTCGCCAACAGGCCACGCCATGGACAAGCGGAACGGTGCACCCTGCAGCGCTTGGTTAGGATGGCACCAAACCTGCAAGCCGAGCCCCCATGGACCTGACTCCGCGCGAAAAAGACAAGCTGCTGATCTTCACCGCCGCCCTGCTGGCGGAGCGGCGGCGGGCCCGCGGCCTGAAGCTCAACCACCCCGAGGCAGTGGCGCTGATCAGCGCCGCGATCATGGAGGGCGCCCGCGACGGCAAGACCGTGGCCGCGTTGATGAGCGAGGGCAAAACCGTGCTCACCCGCGACGACGTGATGGACGGCATCGCCGAAATGATCCCGGACATCCAGGTCGAGGCCACCTTCCCGGACGGCACCAAACTGGTGACCGTGCACCAACCCATTGAATGAGCCTTCTGGAGCGCACCATGGTGAAGCAAACCCTCGCGACTGGTTTGGCGCTGTGGTCTGGCCTGGCCCAGGCCCACACCGGCCATGGCCTGCCCGGCAGCGCGCATTGGCATGCCAGCGACGCGCTGCTCTTCCTGGGCGCAGCCGTGGCCGCCGCCGCCGGCTTTTGGCTGAACCGCCGCAAGTGAGCCCACGATGACCCCCGGCGAACTGCTGACCGACCCGGGCGAGCATGCCCTGAACCCCGGCCGCCGCACCCACATCCTGGTGGTGCAGAACACCGGCGACCGGCCGATACAGGTGGGCTCGCACTACCACTTTGCCGAAACCAACGGCGCGCTGGCCTTCGACCGCGCCGCCGCCCGTGGCATGCGCCTGAACACCGCCAGCGGCACCGCAGTGCGCTTCGAGCCCGGCCAGCAGCGCACGGTCGAGTTGGTCGACTATGCCGGCGCCCGCGAGGTCTGGGGCTTCCAAGCCCAGATCCAAGGAAAGCTCTGACATGGCAACGATCGGACGGCGCGCCTATGCCGAGATGTACGGCCCCACCGTGGGCGACCGGCTGCGCCTG
>JANNZD010000431.1:0-7304 GCA_031410435.1 Betaproteobacteria bacterium
GGCCATGCCGACTACACCTACTGGCGCAAATACGGCCTGCGCGATCCGCGCGGCGGCGGCCGCTCGTCGGCCCGCTTGACCGCCCCCACGGTGGCCGCCGGCGCGGTAGCCAAGAAGTGGCTGCTGCAGCAGCACGGCACCCGCTTTGCCGGCTGGATGAGCCAGCTCGGCGAGATCGAGATCCCCTTCGAGGACGCGGCGCAGATCCCGCTCAACCCCTTCTACGCCCCGAACGCCGGCATCGTGCCGCGGCTGGAGTCCTATATGGATACGTTGCGCAAGGACGGCGACAGCTGCGGCGCCCGCATCGAGGTGCGCGCCAGCGGCGTGCCGGTGGGCCTGGGCGAGCCGCTCTACGACAAGCTGGACGCCGACATCGCCTGGGCCATGATGGGCTTGAATGCGGTCAAGGGCGTGGAGATCGGCGACGGCTTCGGCGTGGTGGCGCAGCGCGGCAGCGTACACGGCGATGCCTTGACCCCGACCGGCTTCGAGACCAACCACGGCGGCGGCGTGCTGGGCGGCATCAGCACCGGGCAGGACCTGGTGGTGCGCATCGCCATCAAACCCACCAGCTCGATCCGTACCCCGCGGCCGTCGATAGACCGGCAGAACCTGGCCACCACGGTGGAAACCTTCGGCCGCCACGACCCCTGTGTGGGCATCCGTGCCACGCCGATCGCCGAGAGCCTGCTGGCGCTGGTGCTGATAGACCATGCGCTGCGCCACCGGGCCCAGTGCGGCGACGTGCGCTTGCCGGTGCCGCCGATCGCCTGAGGCGCTGCCGCAGGCAGGTCGCCGCTGGCGTCGCGCCTGCGCGCCTGTGTGAACGGCGAGACGGCCACTGGGTGGACCAGGCCCAGCGCGCGCGCATCGGCTGCCGCCACGGGCGGCTGCCGGCCCAGACGGAGCGGTGCCTTTCCCCGGGCCGGTGTGCTGGCCCGCGTTTGTCGGTTTGCCGCGCAGGGGATGGCATCCGGCAGCCTGGGGCGTCACACTGCGGGGGCCGCGACCGCAAGCGGCGCCCACCGGTGTCGCCATGGCCTACGAGCACGACCTGTTCATCAGTTACGCCCACATCGACAACCAGCCGCTCACAGCCGAGCAACTGGGTTGGGTCACCCGCTTCCATGCCACGCTGGCGGCGCAGCTGAGCATGCGCCTGGGCAGCGTGGCCCATATCTGGCGCGACGACAAGCTGCGCGGCAACGATGTCTTCACCGACGAGATCGTGCAGCAGTTCGGCCGCACCGCCCTGCTGGTGTCGGTGCTGACACCGCGCTATCTGGCGTCCGACTGGTGCCGCCGCGAGCTCAGCACCTTCTGCGACCTGGCCGCCCGCAGCGGCGGCCTGGCGCCGGGCAACAAGGCGCGGGTTTTCAAGGTGGTCAAGACTCCGGTGGCCGACCAGGGTGCGCTGCCGCCGCAGGTGCGTGACACCAAGGGTTACGAATTCTTCACGGATTGTGATGGTGCACCGCTCGAACTCGACCCGGCCTACGGGGTGCGCTTTTCCGAGGGCTATTTCCGCATGGTCGGCATCCTGGCCTGGGAGCTGGCCCAGCAGCTCAAGACCCTGCAGGCCGGCCCGGCCTCAGCCGCCAATGATGGCGCGCCCGGCCCCGCCAGCGGCCCGCGGGTCTACCTGGCCGAATGCACGGCCGACCGGCGTGAGGCGCGCGCCTTGCTGGAGGCCGAGCTGCGGCTGCATGGCCTGCAGGTGCTGCCCGACCGCCCGCTGCCCCGCGATGACGAGGCCCGCTACGGGGCCGACTGCGCCGCGATGCTGGCGCAATGCGCCTTGTCCATCCACCTGGTGGGCGGGGTCTATGGCGCGGTGCCCGACGGCCAGGGCGACAAGTCGATCAGCGTGCTGCAGAACGAGCTGGCGGCGCGTCAATGCCGCCAGGGCCGGTTGACCCGGCTGATCTGGCTGCCCGAGGGCACCACCTCGGCCCAGCCACAGCAGCAGGCCTTTTTGCGCAGCCTGCTGGAAGACGACGAGGCCCAGTTTGGCGCTGATCTGCTCACCGGCGATCTCGAGCAGCTCAAGGCCGCCATGCATGCCACGCTGCAGAAACTGGCCCAGGCGCCGCCGCCCGCGCCGCCGGACCGCGGCAACAACACGCGGGCGCCGTTGGTCTACCTGCTGTGCGACGAGCGTGACCGCAAGGCCAGTGTGCCCTTGCGGCGCTGGCTGCGCGACCAGGGTGTGGACGTGGCCTTGCCGGCCTTCGAGGGCAGCGCCGCCGCCGTGCGTGAGGCCAATGAGCGCTTGGTGGCCAGCTGTGACGCCCTGCTGCTGTTCTACGGCGCCGGTGACGAGGCCTGGAAGCGCACCACCGACAGCGAACTGCAGAAGCGCCGCGGCCAGCGCAGCGGCCCGGCGCTGCCGCTGTTCACCTGGCTGGCCGAACCGGGCACGCCCGACAAGGCTGACCTGGCCGACCTGGCCGACCCCGGCCTGATCGACGCCCGCGCCGGTTTCGATGCCGTCCTGCTGCAGCCGCTGTGCGCGGTCTTGCGGCAGCGCGGCGATAGCCCCCCGGGGGGGCGGGCATGAGCCACAACCCCTACCCGGGCCTGCGCCCGTTCCGGCCCGACGAGGCCCACCTGTTCTTCGGGCGTGAGAGCCAGGTCGATGCCCTGGTCGACGGCCTGGCGGCGGCGCGCTTTCTGGCCGTGGTGGGCAGCTCGGGCTGCGGCAAATCCTCACTGGTCAACTGCGGCCTGCGGCCGGCCCTGCAGCGCGGCCTGATGTCCTGCGCCGGCTCGGCCTGGCGCATTGCCAGTTTCCGGCCCGGGCTCGACCCGATCGGCGAACTGGCCGAGGCCCTGGCCGCACCCGGCCTGCTGTTCGACCCGCCGGCGCTGCCGGCCGCTGCAGCGGCGGTGGACGTGCGCCAGGCCGACCTGGTGGGCGCCACCCTGCGCCTGAGCAAGCGCGGCCTGATCGACCTGGTGGAGCAGGCGCGCCTGCCGGCCGCTACCCCGCTGCTGTTGGTGGTGGACCAGTTCGAGGAGCTGTTCCGCTACCGGGCACTGGCCCAGGCCGAGCAGCGGGCGCCCGATGCGGTGGCGCTGGTCAAGCTCTTGCTGGAGGCCATCGGCCAGGCCGAGGTGCCGATTTACGTGGTGCTGACCATGCGCTCGGACTTTCTCGGCGATTGCACCCAGTTCAGCGGCCTGGCCGAGGCCATCAATGCCGGCCAATACCTGGTGCCGCGGCTGTCACGCGATGAGCGCCGCGCCGCGATTGCCGGCCCGGCCCAGGGCGCGGGCGCGTCGATCAGCCCGACCCTGTTGACACGGCTGGTCAATGACGTGGGCGACAACCCCGACCAGTTGTCCATCCTGCAACATGCGCTGAACCGCACCTGGGCCGGCTGGGCCGCCGCAGGCAGGCCCGACCAGCCCTTGGCACTGGCCCACTACGAGGCCATCGGCACCATGGCCCATGCGCTGGACCTGCATGCCGAGCGGGCGCTGGCCGAACTGGGCAGCGGCGCGCCGCAAGCCCTGGCCGAGCGGGTCTTCAAGGCCCTGACCGACCGTGCCACCGACCCGCGCGGGGTGCGCCGGCCCACCCGGCTGGACAGACTGTGCGAGATCACCGAGGCCACGCCGGCCCAGCTGGCGCCGGTGCTGGCGGTGTTCCGCAAGCCCAGCCGGTCCTTCCTGATGCCGCCCGAGGACGAGCCGTTGGCCGCCGACAGCGTGGTCGACATCTCGCACGAGAGCCTGATGCGGGTCTGGGAGCGGCTGCGGCGCTGGACCGATGAAGAGGCCCAATCGGCCCAGCGCTACCGCCGCCTGGCCGAGACCGCAGCCCTGCATGCCCAGGGCGATGCCGGGCTGTGGCGTGACCCCGACCTGCAGGGCGCGCTCGACTGGCGCGCCCAGGCCCGCCCGAACGCCGCCTGGGCAGCGCGCCTGGCGCCGGGCTTCGACGCGGCGATGGCTTTTCTCGACCAGAGCCTGGCCGACCGCCAGGCCGAGCAGGCCCGCGAAGCTGAGCAGGCCCACCGGGCCCAGCTCGACCAGAAGGCGCGCACCCGGGCCGAGGCCCAGGCCGAGGTGCAGGCCGGCTATGCCCGGCGCATGAAACGGCGCGCGGTGCTGAGCATGTTGATGGCCCTGCTGGCGGTGCTGATGGCGGCCCAGGTGATCTACCAGGACCGCGAGGCTGCGCGCAAGCGCAGCGAGGACGAAAAGGCGCAACAGGCGGCGCTCAAGTCCAAGGCCCAGGACGAGGCCGACCGGGTGAATGCGCTGCGCCAGGTCGAGGCCCAGGCCCAGCTCTGGCAGGAGGCGCTGCGCCGCAACCCCGAGCTGGCCCAGGTGATGCGGCCCCAGGCCAGCCAGGCCACGCTCTACATCCAGTTCCAGGCCGAAGAGCAGCGCGCAGCGGCCGAGGCCTTGCGCGGCCGCGCCAGCGCCCAGCAGCTGTACGCGCCGGGCATCGAGAAGGTGCGGGCCGGCCCGGCCACGCCCGAGCTGCGCTACTTTCACGAGGCCGATCTGCCCGGGGCGCGCCAGGCCGCTGCCTGGATGCAGGCCAGCCCGGGCCTGCAGGGCCTGGTGCTGAAGTGGGTGCCGGGTCTGGGCGACAAGGTCAAGCCCGGCAAGATGGAGCTCTGGTACGGCCCGCCGGCCAGGCGCCTGCTGCTGGTGGCCGGGTCCTTCACCCAGCGCGAGAACGCCGAGGCGCAATTGCATGCCCTCCAGCCTTTGGGCCTGCCGCTGCGGGTGATCGAGACCCGCGACTACCCGAATCTGCGCGAGGGCTTCTATGCCGTGGTGGCCGGGCCGTTTGGTGACGAGGCCCAGGCCCGCCAGGCGCTGGAGCAACTGGCTGGCAAGGTCAAGGACGCCTACATCAAGCCGGGCTGGTGAGCAGCGGTGCGCAGCCTCAATCGCCCAGCCATTCGCCGATGGGCTTGAGGTCTTCGACCCGGTCGCACACCGCCTTGGCCACCATCAGCAGCGGCACCCCCAGCAGCAGGCCCCAGACGCCCCACAGCCAGCCCCAGGCCAGCGCGCCGATGAACACCGCCACGGGGCTGAGCTGGCTGGCCTTGCTGGTCAGCCAGGGCGTGATCAGGTTGCCGGAGATGGTGTGGATCAGCAGCGAGACCCCGCTGGTCAGCAGGGCCATCTCCGGGCTGCTGAACTGCACGAAGCCCACCAGCGCCAGGCCGCCGGCCAGCACGATGGAGCCCAGGTAGGGCACCAGATTGAGCACCGCCGCGGCCACGCCCCAGACCGCCGCGCGGTCCAGCCCGATCCACAGCAGCGCCAGCCAGGTGGCCAGGCCCACACCCACGCTGGTGAGCACCTGCACCCATAGGTAGCGGTGGATCTGGCCGGTGATCTCGTCCAGCACCTGCAAGGTGACCTTCTTCTGGCTCAAGGTGGGGCCTGCGATGCGCACCATCTTGCGGCGGAAACGGTCGCCCGAGGCGAGCAGAAAATAGGTGATGAAACACACCACCAGGGCCTGGCCCAGCAGGCCTACCAGGCCCAGGGTGCCGCTCCACAGGTAGTCCTTGATGTTGAAGTGGGGCTTTTCGATCTGCACCCGGGTCACGCCCTTGCTGGTGGTGGCCGGCGCGGCGCCCGTCTCTTCGGCCGCCTGTTCCAGCCGGGCGGCGGCGCGTTGCACCTTGTCGATGGCGCCTTCGGGCGCGCCGCGCTGGTTGTGCAGGGTGTCGCGCATCTTGTCGGCCGCGTCGGGCAGCGAGGCCACCAGCGCCGACGCGTCGTCGCTGAGCGACCAGGTCAGCGAGCCCAGCCCGGCCAGCACCGCGATGAGTGCCAAGCCGGCGGCCAGCGCGCGCGGCAGGCGCCAGCGTTGCAGGCGGTCTACCAGGGGTGTGAGCGCATAGCTGAACAACAGGCCCAGCAGCAGCGGAATGAACACCGCGCTGGCCCAGTGCAGGGTGTGCAGGGTGGCGGCCACCGCGATCAAGGCCAGGGCGGTGCTGCGCACATCCACCGGCATGTGCAGGTGCAGGCGTTCGGGTTCCGGCGCGCGCTCGCTGGCGGCGGTGTCCGGCGCGGCTTCAGGCATCAGGCAGTCTCCAAAGGGGGCAAGGCCGGAGTCTGCGTCATCCCGGCGCGCTGCGTGCGTCGGCGGCCGGCGCGGCCTGCCGGCGCTTGGCCCGCACCGGCCCTGCAGGCCTTATTTCCAGCCGGCGCGGTCGAACACCTTCTGGGCTTTCACCGCATTCGCCGCCAGCTCGCCGATCGGCAGCGCATCGGGCTTGAAAGGGCCCATCGCCACCAGCACCGGGTTGGCCTTGGCACTGCCCTGGACCACCGGCCACTCGTTGTTGCCGTCGGCAAAGTAGGCTTGCGCCTCGTCGCCGGCCAGGTACTCCATGAAGCGCACGGCGGCTTCGCGGTGCGGCGCATGCTTGAGCACCCCCGCACCCGACACATTGATATGGGTGCCCCAGCTGGCCTGGTTGGGCCAGACGATGCCCACGGCATTTATAGCCGCCTGGTCTTCGGCCTTGGTGCTGCGCATCAGGCGGGCCAGGTAGTAGGTGTTGGAGATGGTGACGCCGCATTCGCCGGCCGCCACTGCCTTGATCTGGTCGGTGTCGCCGCCCTTGGGCGCGCGGGCGAAATTGGCCACCAGAGCCCGGGCCCAGGTTTCGGCCTTGGCCTCGCCCTCGTGCGCGATCACGGCGGCGCCGAGCGACAGGTTGTAGGGGTGGCTGCCCGAGCGCATGCAGACCTGGCCCTTGAGCGCCGCGGCACCCAGGTCGGCATAGGTCTGCACCTGCTCGCGCTTGAGCGCCGTCTTGTTGTAGACGATCACCCGGGCCCGGGTCGAGAAGGCCACCCAGTTGGGCGTGCGCAGGCCGGCCGGGATGCGCTCGTCCAGCAGCTTGCTCTGCAGCGGCTGGAACAGGCCCAGGCTGTCGGCCACCTCCAGGCGGGCGGCGTCCACCGTGATCAGCACATCGGCCGGGCTGGCGGTGCCTTCGTTGCGGATGCGCTCGACCAGTTCTTCTTCCTTGCCGTCCAGCCGGTTGATCTTGATGCCGGTGGCCTTGGTGAAGTTGGCATACAGCGCCTCGTCGGTCTGGTAGTGGCGCGCCGAGTACAGGTTGAGCGTGGCGCCGGATTGGGCCGCAGCCGGCACCGGCGCCCCCAGCAGCACAGCCACCGGGGCCAACAGCAGGGTCAGGCGACGCAGGACAGGACGGAATGCGGTCATGGCGGTTGCTGGATCGAGGCCAGCCGAAGCGAGGTAAGGCTCCAATCATAACAAGAACGATTCGCAATTAGTC
>JANNZD010000432.1:0-19623 GCA_031410435.1 Betaproteobacteria bacterium
CAGGAAGCCGGCATCAAGATCGTGCTGCGTGCGGTCGAGCAGCCGCTGCGCGAGATCGTCGCCAATGCCGGCGACGAGCCAAGCGTGGTGATCAACAAGGTGCTCGAAGGCGCCGGCAACTACGGCTACAACGCCCAGAACGGCGAGTATGGCGACATGATCGAAATGGGCATCCTGGACCCGACCAAGGTGACGCGCACGGCCCTGCAGAACGCAGCGTCCGTGGCCAGCCTGATGCTGACCACCGAGTGCATGGTGGCCGAGGCGCCGAAGGAAGAAGCCGGCGGCGCTGGCGGTGGCGGCATGGGTGGGATGGGCGGCATGGGTGGCATGGGCGGTATGGACATGTGATCCCAGGGGCTGCCCCCGGGCGGCCCCGGCACCGGCGGGTCAGCGTCAGACAGGCTATCCAGCCCTGGCTGCCTGGCTTCCGCCTGCAACGGGCCACCTTCGGGTGGCCCGTCCCGTTTGGCGGCAGGCCAAGCCGCCGCGGGCACCGACTTGGCCGGGCTGCGCGGCGGTTTTCAGGGTTTGGGCCGCGCGGGGGGCTGATAACCTCCCGGCATGTCGCGCCAGCCCGCCTTCCCCGACTTCATCGATGAAGAACTGCTGCGCGTGCCGATGACCCTCGACACGGTGATCGACGCGGTGCACGAGCGCTGGCGCATGCGCCTGCCGCATCACCAGCCCGGCGACCCCGACCCGGCCCGCACCTTGCGGATGCACCGCGGCGCGCTGGTGGCCGAGACCTTGCGCGCCTTGCGCGAAATGACCCTGGCCGACCTGGCACCGTCCCCGGGCACGGCCGGCCCGGCCGGCCTGGCCCCGGGCCCGGTGCCGGGCAACGCTGCCCGGTCCGGCGCTGGCCGCCCGGCCAGGCCGCAGGACCTGGCCCTGATCGACGAAGACGATGTGGCGGTGGACATCGAGATCGCCCGCTGTGCCCGTTTCGTCAAGCAGGAGGCCGAGGCCGAACTGCGCGAGTTGCACACCTACACCTCGGCGCTGGTGCATGACCTGAATGTCGCGCGCGAGACCAACCCCTTCGGGCCGGAGCGCTTTGCGCGGGCGCTGTGGTTGGGCGTGCAACGCCTGCCACTGGGCAAGCCGGTGCAGGTCGCCTTCATGCATGACGCGGCCGAGCCCCTGGCCGAGACCCTGCGCCGGGCCTATGCATCGGCGAGCCAACGCCTGCAGGCCCAGGGGGTGGAGCCGGCGGCCTACCGCACCATCGTCTTCGGCGGCGGCACGGCCTGGGGGTCTGACCTGAGCCGCTACCGGCCGAGCGAGGGCCTGCACGAATTGCAGGCCGGCAAGGCAGCCGCCTGGCTGGCGCCCGACACCCCGGCGCGGCCGCCACCCCCAGCCGCCCAGGGCCCGGCCCAGCCCAAGCCGCCGCCGGTCGCACCGGCAGCCGCCGACCCCCAGCGGGTCGAGCTGCTGGCGCGCCTGTTCCACGCTATGCGGCAGGAGCGCGGGCTGGCCGATCACACCCATGAGCTGCTGGCCCGGCTGCAGCCCGTCATCCTGCGGCTGGTGCAGTCCGATGCCGCGCCGCTGGAGGCCTATGACCACCCGGCCTGGCGCCTGATGAACCAGCTGGCCTTCGACATCGAATGCAGCAGCCCCGGCCTGCTGGCGCGCCTGCTGTCCCTGGGCAACAGCCTGGCCGAGCACCTGGCCGGCACCCCCCAGGTGAAGGCGGCCCATTTCACCTGGGCGATCGTGCGCCTGGCCGCCGCCCGGCAGCATGCGCTGGACCAGGCCGTGGCGGCTGCCGGCCCGCAGATCGCGCGCCTGCAGCGCATCGCCCGCGACGAAGCTTCGGCGGCCACCGCCGCCGTGCCGCTGGACATCGGCACGTTGGACACGGTGCCGGCCAAGCTGCTGCCCGAGCCCGCCCCCGAGCGCCGGCCAAGCGCCAGCTTGGACGCGGCGCAGGCCAGCACGCCGGGCACCCACCTGCGTTGCCACCTGCAAGGCCGCTGGCGCCACCTGATGGCGCTGTGGCAGGAGCCCGGCAGCGAGATGGTGCTGCTGCTCGAGCCGGCCCAGGGCCGGCTCTGGGCCCTGCGCCAACCGGCCTTGGCGCGGCTGCTGGCCGAATCACTGGCGCGGCCGCTGCGCCCCCGGTCGCTGGTGCGGCGCGCTGCCGACCGCCTGCTGCGTGAAGCCTGAGGCCGGGCGGCGCCCTGGCGCAGGCTGCAGCCGGGGCGACCCTGGGCGCGCCGGCGCCGGCCAGACTTCGCGGTCTTCCCGCAATCGGGCTACCGCGGCGCCCTGGAGGGCTGGGTCGGCCAGCGTCATGGCGACCTGCAAGGCAGCTTCCACCGGATCGAGGCCGATGGCCTGCTGGTGCGCAGCTTCGGCGCCCACAGCCTGCGGTGCTCGGCCCTGCTGCAGACCGCCGACCAGCAACAGAAGGCCCATGGCGTGGGGCGCTACCCGCTCGGCGGCTTCCAGCTTTGTCGGGCTACCAGGGCAGGCCAGCTGACCGGCAACCATGCGCTGCGGCTGCGCCTGGGCCGGTACCGGCGCCTGAGCCAGACCTCCACCCTGAGCCGCGGATTCGTCCGGGGTGGCACGCTGGAGGCCGGCAACGCCTGGCTGCAGCGCAGCGACATCGCGCTGACCCGGCTGCACACCGGCATGAGCCTGTTCCTGAAGCCTGTTCCTGGGCGCCGACACCGGCATCGGTCCGCTCCATGTCGGCCTGACCTGGGCGCCCGAGCAGCGCCGCACCGCGCTGGCGCTGTTCATCGGCCGGCCCTGAGGCCGCCACGCGACGGCCTGCGCCGCCGGCCTCACTGGCCGGCCAGCAGGCTGCGCAAGTGGCCGATCACCCAGTCGGGCCGCTCGTGCACGATCCAGTGGCTGGCACCGGCCAGGCGGTGGATGCGCACCCCGGGTACCCAGGCCTCCAGCCCGTCCAGCAGCCCGGGGCGCAGCGCATGGTCGGCATCGCCCCAGAGCACGCTGGTGGGCACCGCCACCTGCACGACCGAGGCCGGCAGCTGCAGATGGTGCAGGCTGTGGTCCTGGGCATCGCGCGGCGGGCGCAGCGGCGAGGCGCGGTAGTAGTTGAGCGCGCCGTCCAGGCCCTGGCGCCAGACCGCCCGGTACTGCTCGCGCAGCGCCGGCGTCAGCCAGTCTGGCGTGCCGTGGCGCTCGAAGGTGGCCCACAGCCCGGCAAAGTCGTCAGCGGCCAGGCGGGCGGCCGCATCGGGCTGCACCAGCGCGTTCATATACAGGCTGGCGGCCTGCTGTTCGGCGTTGTCGCGCAGCTCGCGCAGCAGCGCGCCGGGGTGGGGTGAATTGATGATCACCAGCTGGCGCACGCGATGCGGCCGCAGCGCGGCATAGTTCCAGGCCACGCCGCCGCCCCAGTCATGGGCCACCAGCAGGTCGATGGGTGCGCCAGGGCGGGCCACGCTGGCGTCGATCAGGGCGTCCAGATCGGCCACCAGGTGCTTGGCACGGTAGGCCGCCACCTCGGCCGGCGCGCTGCTGCCGCCATAGCCGCGCAGATCGGGCGCGACGCAGCGCAACCCGGCCGACCCCAGCTGGGCCATCACCGCGTCCCAGACAAAGGCCGCCTCGGGAAATCCATGCAGGAAGAGTGCCCGCCGGGGTGCGTCCGGCGCGCCTGTGGCACGGCATTGCAGGGTCACGCCATGCGGCAGGGCCTGGGTGAAGCAGGTGGGGCTCATGCGCGGCAGTGTGCCGGCAGCGCCTGCCGGCCCGCCGTCTTGCCGGGGACAGGCCGGCGCTTCACGCCACCGGATCGGCCGCGCCGGCCGCAGCCGCCTGGCCGGCCGGGGCGGGCTGCGCCGGCAGGTCGGTGCGGGCCGCCGCCAGGCGCCACTGGTGCAGCACCAGGGCGGCGTCGCCCAGGCCCTGGCGTGACAGTGCCGAGAACAGCGACACGCCGATGTCGGCCACATCGGTGGCCAGGCCGGCCAGAGCCTTCTGTGCCTGCGCCAGCGAGCGCGCCTGCTGGTTGCGGTTGAGTTTGTCGGCCTTGGTCAGCAGCACCAGCAGCTTGACCTCGCCGCGCCCCACCCGCTCGGAGACGAAATCCAGCAACTGCTGGTCCAGCGGCGTGAAGCCGTGCCGGCTGTCGACCAGCATCACGATGCCCGACAGCGAATGGCGCCGCGCCAGGTAGTCGGCCATCACCTGTTGCCAGCGCAGCTTGGCGCCGCGCGCTACCGCTGCATAGCCATAGCCCGGCAGATCGGCCCACAGCCCGTCGGCCGCGCCCAGCGGGCCCAACTCGAACAGGTTGATGTGCTGGGTGCGGCCGGGTGTCTTGGACGCAAAGGCCAGCCGCCGGTGCTGGGCCAGGGTGTTGATCGCGGTCGACTTGCCGGCATTGCTGCGGCCCACGAAGGCCACCTCGGGCAGGCCCGGTGCCGGCAACTGGCTGAGCAGGCTGGCGGTGGTAAGAAAGCGGGCGCTCTGGGTCCAGGACAAGGCCTCGCGCACGGCGGGGTCAGAGGGGATATCGGCGTTCTGGTTTCGGTTGTCGGCGCGGGTGTTCATGGAGCATTGTAAAATCGACGGGTTTACCCCATCCAAACTGCTTTTTCATCCCCGCCATTCCTCCCCACCTACAGGCCGCTCAACCGGCGCTGCAAGCGGCCCGGGCCGCTTGCAGCCAAGGACAACAGGCCTGATATCTCAAGGTTTCACGACATGAAGTCGCTGCTCGCCCTGTCGCTGTCTGCCCTGATCTCGTTCGCGGCCCCCGCCGCATCGGCCGCCGAAGCCCAGGCCGCCGCCAAGCCTGACCTGGCCAAGGGCCAGGAAAAGGCCACCCAGGTCTGCGCCGCCTGCCACACCGCCGATGGCTCGCGCGGCAGCCCGGCCAACCCCATCCTGCAGGGCCAGCATGCCGACTACCTGGTCAAGCAGCTGACCGAGTTCAAGAGCGGCAAGCGGGCCAATGCGGTGATGTCGGGCATGGCCGCCGCGCTGAGCGACGAGGACATGAAGAACGTGGCTGCCTTTTATGCCAGCAAGCAGGCCAAGCCGGGCTTCGCCAAGAGCAAGGACACGGTGGCGCTGGGCGAGAAGATCTACCGCGGCGGCATCGCCGCCAAGCAGGTGCCGGCCTGCGCCGGCTGCCACAGCCCGACCGGCGCCGGCATCCCCGCCCAATACCCGCGCATGGGCGGCCAGCATGCCGACTATGCCGAGGCCCAGCTGGTGGCTTTCCGCTCGGGTGCGCGCAACAACTCGGCCCAGATGACGGCCATCGCCTCGCGCATGAGCGACAAGGAAATCAAGGCCGTGGCCGACTACGTGGCCGGCCTGCGCTAAGCCCGGCGCGGGCTTGCGGCAACGCAAGCGCTGTCCAGCTTGTGCATGCGCAAGGCCGGTCGGTGACCGGCCTTTTGCTTGGGCGCCCGTCCTCGCGGCAGATTGACCCCGGATAATCCCAGTCATGTCCTTGACCTCCTCCGGTTTGGTGCCTCGCACCGGGCCGCGTGCGCTGCGCGATGCGATAGAGCTCGTCTCATCGATGCGCTTCGCGATCTCGCTGCTGACCCTGATCTGCATCGCGTCGATCATCGGTACGGTGGTCAAGCAGAACGAGCCCTTCAACAACTATGTCAACCAGTTCGGCCCGTTCTGGGCCGAGCTGTTCGGCCATGTCGGCATCTACGCTGTCTACAGCGCCTGGTGGTTTCTGCTGATCCTGGCCTTTCTGGTCACCTCCACCAGCCTGTGCATCGCCCGCAACCTGCCCAAGATCCTGGCCGAGCTGCGCAGCTTCAAAGAGGGCGTGCGCGAGTCCTCGCTCAAATCCTTCCACCACAAGGCCGCCGGCACCCTGGCCGGCACACCCGAGGAGGTGCTGGCGCAGGTCAACCAGGTGCTGATCACCCAGGGCTGGCGCGCCCGGGCCCAGTTGCGCAGCAACGGCACGATGGTGGCCGCCCGCAAGGGCATGGCCAACAAGGTCGGCTACCTGGCGGCGCATTCATCCATCGTGCTGATCTGCCTGGGCGGGCTGTTCGATGGCGACCTGATCGTGCGGGCCCAGATGCTGCTGCTGGGCAAGACGCCTTTCGCCGGCGGCGGCATGATCGCCGACGTGCCGGCGCAGCACCGCCTGTCCGAGCGCAACCCCACCTTCCGCGGCAACCTGCTGGTACCCGAGGGCGCGCGCGCCGGCGTGGCGGTGCTCAACATGAGCGACGGCGTGGTGCTGCAGGACCTGCCCTTCGACATCGAGCTGAAGAAGTTCATCGTCGAGTACTACGACACCGGCATGCCCAAGCTGTTTGCCAGCCAGATCGTGATCCACGACCATGACACCGGGCTGAAGACCGCCGCCACCGTGAAGGTCAACGAGCCGGCCTTCCACCGCGGCGTGGCGATCTACCAAAGCAGTTTTGATGACGGCGGCAGCCAGCTCACCCTCAAGGCCCTGCCGATGCGCGGCAATGGCGCGCCCTTCGAGGTCAGCGGTACGGTGGGCGGGCGCACCGAGTTGCGCAACGACGACGGCCTCGAAAAGCTGACCCTGGAATTTGCCGGCCTGCGGGTGATCAATGTCGAGAACCTCGGCACCAGCCCGGAAGGCGGCAACGCCAGCGGCAGCGCCACCGATGTGCGCCGGGTCGATCTGGCCAAGTCACTGGACAAACATCTCGGCTCGGGCGCCAAGGGCGACAAAGGCAAGCAGCTGCACAACATCGGCCCGTCGGTGAGCTACAAGCTGCGCGACGCCAGCGGCCAGGCCCGCGAGTACAACAACTACATGCTGCCGGTCGAGCTGGACGGCCAGCGGGTCTACCTGGCCGGCGTGCGCGAAACCCCGGCCGAGGCCTTCCGCTACCTGCGCATCCCTGCCGACGCCCGGGGCAGCATGGACACCTGGCACCGCCTGCATGCCGCGCTGCGCGACCCGGCCTTGGTGGACAAGGCGGTGCGCCGCTATGTCAGCCAGGCCAGCCCGGCCGACAAGCCGCAGATGGCCGAACAACTGCGCCAGACCGCCGAACGCGCGCTCGGCCTGTTTGCCGGCACCCAGGCCGTGCCGCGCAGCGCAGACGACCAGGCCCAGGGCCGGCTGGCCGAGGCCGGCGGCCTGCCCGCGCTGTCGCAGTTTGTCGAGGCCAGCGTGCCCGAGGCCGAGCGGGCGCGCATCGCCGAGGTGCTGCTGCGCATCCTCAACGGCTGCCTGTTCGAGCTGACCCAGATCGCCCAGCAAGCCGCCGGCCAGCCGCCGCTGCCGGGTGACGAGGCCACCAGCCGGTTCATGACCCAGGCCGTGCTGTCGCTGTCGGACGCGGCCTACTACCCGGCGCCGGTGCTGCTGCAACTCAGCAACTTCACCCAGGTGCAGGCCAGCGTGTTCCAGCTGGCCCGCGCCCCGGGCAAGACCCTGGTCTACACCGGCGCGGTGCTGCTGATCATCGGCGTGTTCACCATGCTCTACATCCGCGAGAAGCGGCTGTGGGTGTGGCTGCAGCCGGCCGAGGGCGGCGGAACCAATCTGCAGGCGGCCTTGTCCACCACCCGGCGCACGCTCGATCTGGACGCCGAGTTCGTCCTGCTGAAGGCGGCCCTGTTGCCCGCCGCCGACCCACCGGCCCCCGGGCCCGCGTGAAGGAATCGCCATGAACACCACCACCGCCCCCAAGACGATCGCGATGGGCCGCCCCGGCCTCGTCGGCAAGATGGCCAAGCGCAGCGCCTTTGACTGGGCTTTTGCTGCGCTGGTGCTGCTGGGCGCGGCCTATGCCTTCCAGCGCTACCAGGGCTCGATGGACGGCTACGAGCAGGCCATCCTGGTCGGCGCGGTGCCGGCGCTGGTGGCGCTGGGCTGGTTCTGGGGCCCGCTGCGCGGCCTGGGCCTGGGCGTGGGCGCGGCCACGCTGGTTGCCATCGCGCTGTACAACCGCACGCCGGACGCCTTTGGCGCCGACCTGGCCCAGGCCGACAAGGTCTTCCTGCTGAAGTACTTCATCTCCAGCCAGAGCGCGATCCTGTGGATGGCGGTGCTGTTTGCGATGAGCACGGTGATGTACTGGATCGGCCTGCTGGCCAAGGCCGGCAGCGCCGGCGGCACCGCCGGCCGGCCGGGCACCGACAACACCGGCCTCACCTTGGGCTCGCGCCTGGCCTGGGCCGGCGTCTTCATGGCCCTGACCGGCACCCTGGTGCGCTGGTTCGAGAGCCACCAGATCGGCCCGGACATCGGCCACATCCCGGTCAGTAACCTCTACGAGGTGTTCGTGCTGTTCTGCTGGCTGACCACCCTGTTCTACCTCTACTTCGAACAGCACTACCGCACCAAGGCGCTGGGGGCCTTCGTGATGCTGATCGTCAGCGCGGCGGTGGGCTTCCTGATCTGGTACACGGTGGCGCGAGACGCCTCGCAGATCCAGCCGCTGGTGCCGGCGCTGCAAAGCTGGTGGATGAAGCTGCATGTGCCGGCCAACTTCATCGGCTACGGCACTTTCGCGCTGGCCGCGATGGTGGCCTTCGCCTACCTGATCCAGCGCCATGCCAGCGAGACCCGCTGGTGGAAGCTGGCGCCGCTGGGCCTGCTGGGCCTGGTGCTGTGCTTCGAGCCCATCGTGTTCCGGGCCAGCAAGCTCAGCGCGTCGGCCAGCTACTGGGCGGTGTACTTCGGCATCAGCCTGCTGATCGTCGGCGGCATCCTGGCCGGGCGCCAGCGCATTGCCGCGCGCCTGCCGGCGCCCGAAGTGCTGGACGACCTGATGTACAAGGCCATCGCGGTAGGCTTTGCCTTCTTCACCATCGCCACCATCCTGGGCGCCTTCTGGGCCGCCGAGGCCTGGGGCGGCTACTGGAGCTGGGACCCGAAGGAGACCTGGGCCCTGATCGTCTGGCTCAACTACGCGGCCTGGCTGCACATGCGACTGATGAAGGGCCTGCGCGGCTCGGTCTCGGCCTGGTGGGCCTTGAGCGGGCTGGTGGTCACCACTTTCGCCTTCCTGGGCGTGAACATGTTCCTGTCCGGCCTGCACAGCTACGGCGAGTTGTAAGCAGCCCGCCGCATCCAGGCCGGGGTGCAGCCGCGTAAGGTTTGATGCCCGCCCGCGACCTACCCCCATCTTCCAGGAGTTCAGATGCACCGCCCTGCCGACCGAGGCTTCGACCACCCCGTCCCGTCCGAGATCACCCCCCGCGCCGCCTACGAGGGCCGGCGCCATTGGCTGCGCCAGCTGGCCGCCGGCGCCCTGGGCAGCGGCCTGGCCGGCTGGGCAGGCCGCGAGGCACTGGCTGCCGAGGGCGCCCCCAAGGGTGCCGCGCTGGCCGCCGGCAAGAGCGCGGTGGCCGGCGCACTGACGATGGACAAACCCACACCGCGCACGGATGCCACCAGCTACAACAACTTCTACGAATTCGGCACCGACAAGGCCGACCCGGCCAAGAACGCCCACACCCTGAAGACCCGGCCGTGGAGCGTGGTGGTCGAGGGCGAGGTTAAGAAGCCGCGCACCTTGGGTATCGAGGATCTGCTCAAGCTCAGCCCGATGGAAGAGCGGCTCTACCGCCTGCGCTGCGTCGAGGGCTGGTCAATGGTGATCCCCTGGGTGGGCTACTCGCTGGCCGAGTTGATCAAGCAGGTCGAGCCCACCGGCAATGCCAAGTTTGTCGAGTTCCACACCCTGGCCGACCCCAAGACCATGCCCTACGTCGGCTCACGCGTGCTGGAGTGGCCCTATGTCGAGGGCCTGCGCATGGACGAGGCCATGCACCCACTGTCATTGCTGACCTTCGGCATGTACGGCGAGGTATTGCCCAACCAGAACGGCGCGCCGGTGCGCATGGTGCTGCCCTGGAAATACGGCTTCAAGAGCGCCAAGTCCATCGTCAAGATCCGCTTCGTCGAGCAGCAGCCCAAGACCGCCTGGGTCAAGGCCGCAGCGCAGGAATACGGCTTCTACAGCAACGTCAACCCCAAGGTCGACCACCCGCGCTGGAGCCAGGCCACCGAGCGCCGCATCGGCGAAGACGGCGTGTTCGCCAAGAAGCGCCCGACCCTGATGTTCAACGGCTACGAGGCCCAGGTGGCCTCGCTCTACACCGGCCTGGACCTGGCCAAGAACTTCTGAGCGGCAGCGCTGCCCGCCAGCGCCGCGCGCAGAAACGCCATGAACAAACTGCTGCTGCACCCTGCCACCAAGCCGCTGCTGTTTGCGTTGGCTTTGCTGCCCTTTGCCCAACTGCTATGGGGCGCGCTGGCCAACACCCTGGGCGCCAACCCGGCCGAGGCGCTGATCCGCGGCACCGGCGACTGGGTGCTGCGCTTTCTGTGCATCACGCTGGCCATCACCCCGCTGCGCGAAGCGACCGGCTGGAACGCCCTGGCCCGGCTGCGGCGGATGTTCGGCCTGTTTGCCTACTTCTACGGCCTCACGCACTTTCTCTGCTACGCCTGGCTGGACATGAGCCTGGACCTGGGCGACATCATCAAGGACATCCCCAAGCGCCCTTTCATCCTGGTGGGCAGCCTGGCGATGATGTTGATGACGCCCTTGGCGGCCACGTCCTTCAACCGCGCGATCAAGGCCCTGGGCGCCCGGCGCTGGAAGACGCTGCACAAGCTGGTCTACGCCATCGTGCTGCTGGGCCTGCTGCACTTCTTCTGGATGCGGGCGGGCAAGAACGACTTTGCCGAATGGTCGATCTATGCGGTCATCGTGGCGGTGCTGCTGGGCTGGCGGCTGCGCAAGGCTTGGCAGCAGCGCCTGCGGCAACCGCGGCGCATCGCCGCTACTTCATGAAGCTGGGCAGCCATAACGCCAACCCAGGCACCTCCAGCACGATGCCCAGCGCCACCACCAGCACCAGCACAAAGAGCCAGACGCCGCGGAAGATCTGGCCCAGCGTCACGCCCTCGAGCAGCGCGTTCAGCACGAACAGGTTCATGCCTACCGGCGGCGAGATCAGGCCGATCTGCACCACCAGCACGATCAACACGCCGAACCACACCGGGTCGAAGCCCAGCTGGGTGACGATGGGGAAGAACACCGGAATGGTGAGCAGCACCATCGACAGCTCTTCCATGATGGTGCCCAGCAGCACATAGACCACCATCATCGCGCCCACCACCATCAGCGGTGACAGGCCCAGTCGGGTGATGCCCTCGCGCAGGTCGGTGGGCATGCTGGTGAAGTTGATGAAGTTGGAAAACATCATCGCCGCGATCAGGATGGTGAACAGCATCGCGGTGGTGCGGGCGCTTTCCACCAGCACCTGCAGCAGCACCCGGGGGCTCAGTGCGCCTCGTGCCAGCGCGAAGAAGAAGGCGCCTGAGGCGCCAATGCCGGCGCCCTCGGTGGCGGTGAACACGCCGCCGTAGATGCCGCCCAGCACCACGATCACCAGCACCACCACCCCCCAGATGTCGCGCAGCGCGCGCCAGCGCTCGGGCCAGGACGTGCGCTCGCCGGCCGGGCCGGCGGCCGGGTCGCGCCAGGTGATCCAGCTCACGCCCACCATCATCAGCGCGGCGCACAGCAGGCCGGGCAGGATGCCGGCGGCAAACAGCTTGCCGATATGGGTCTCGGTGACGATGCCGTAGATCACCATGATGGTGGACGGGGGGATCATGATGCCCAAGGTGCCGCCGGCGGCGATCACGCCGGTGGACAGGTAGTCCGAATAGCCCAGCTTCTTCATCGACGGGTAGGCCACCTTGGCCATGGTGGCGGCGGTGGCGATCGACGAGCCGCAGATCGCGCCGAAGCCGGCGCAGGCCAGGATGGTGGCATGGGCCAGGCCGCCGCGCAGATGGCCGATGAAGCCATAAGCCGCCCGGAACAGCTCATGCGCCAGCCCGGCCTTGGCCACGAAGTTACCCATCAGGATGAACAGCGGCACCACCGACAGGGTGTAGGCAAAGCCCGTGTCGTAGACCACCTGGGCTGCCGACGCGGCGGTCGGGCCCCAGCCCCGCATCAGGCCCAGGCCGACAAAGCCCACACCGCCCATCGCAAAGGCCAGCGGCACCCGCAGCAACGCCAGCAGGAAGACCGCGCCGAAGGCCAGCAAGGCCTCGGTCATGTCGCGCCCCCAGGCAGGTGCCCGGGCTCGTCCACGCCCGGGTGGTGATGGGCCACCGGATTGAGCAGCAGCAACAGGTGGACCGCGGCCGTGACCGCGCACAGCACGCTCATCAAGCCCACGAAGGGCCCCAGCGGCAGCTTGAGCTGGGCGGTGGTGTCGCCGTAGCCGGCCATGGCCAGGGCCTTGTCCCCCATCAGCCAGGCCAGGCCCAGCAGGGCGCCGAACACCAGCAGGTCGACCGCCGCCTGCTGGATGCGGCGCAGGCCTCGGGGCAGGTGGTCGTCAAGCGAGTCAAAGACCACATGCTCGCCGTGCAGCGAGACCAGCGGCATCGCCGCGAAGATCACCACCACCATCAGGATCTCGGTCAGTTCCAGCGAGCCGGGTAGCGACTGGCTGAGCAGCTTGCGGCCCAGCACGTCCACCAGGGTCAGCGCCATGATGGCAAACAGCGCCAGGCCGGCCAGCAGGCCGCACAACGTATCGAGCAGGCGTCTCAAGGCAATGTCTCCCTTTGGGCCCCGCCCCAGGCGGCGCCGGATCGCAGGGCGGCCGGCGCGTCACAGGCGCCGGCGCCCGGCTTCACTTTTCGAGCTTGGCGATCTCGGCGCGGTACTCCGCCAGGGCCTTTTTCGGGTCTTTCATGCCCTTGGCCTCGGCCGCCTTGGCCCAGGTCTCTTCCAGGCCGCCGGTCTTGGCTTTGATGGCCGCCACGAAGGCCGGGTCGGCCTTGGTGAAGGTGACACCCGAGGCCTGCATGAAGGCCAGGCCGCGCCGGTCGACCTTGTCCCAGCCACGGCCCAGCATGCGCGCCGCAAACTCGCCCGACATCTCGTCGACGATCTTCTTGACCTCGGGCGGCAGCGCGTCGAACTTGGCGGGGTTCATCATGAACACGAAGCTGGTGTTGTACAGCCCGCCCGGAAAGGTGGTGGCATGCTTGATCACCTTGTCGATCTTGAAGCTCTCCACCGACTCGGCCGGAAACAAGGTGCCGTCCATCACGCCGGTGGACAGCAGCTCATAGCTCTCGGGCGCCGGCTTGAGCGTGACATTCATGCCCAGGGACTTGCTGATCTCGTTGACCATGCCGCCGCCGATGCGCCACTTCATGCCGGCCAGGTCCTCGACCTTGGTGACCGGCTTCTTGGTGTTGAGCGCGATGCCCGGGCCGTGGGTGAACACCGCCAGCACCTTGACGCCCTTGTGCTCGTCGGCCATGGCTGGTGTCTTGGCATAGATGCGCTGGAAGGCCACCGACGTGACCTCGGCCGAATTGCCCATGAAGGGG
Organism: Betaproteobacteria bacterium; assembly: GCA_031410435.1. Lineage (GTDB taxonomy): Bacteria > Pseudomonadota > Gammaproteobacteria > Burkholderiales > Burkholderiaceae_C > Pseudaquabacterium. The sequence goes on from JANNZD010000432.1 coordinate 13,352, forward strand.
AATTCGACCATCTGGGTGGTGACGAAGCGGCCTGGGGTGTAGCCGTGCACCGTGAAGGACAGGTCGGCCAGACCGTTGCGCACCGCGTCGAAGGTGCCCGGCGCCGCGCTCACCGCGCGCGGCAAGACCTGGCACTTGACCTTGCCGGCGGCCCTTTGCTCGAGCATCGCGCACCATTCCTTCTGGCCCTCGGTCAGGGTATGGGTGGGCGGCACCCAGGACGACAGGGTCAGCACGGTCTGGGCCGCCAACGGTCCGGCCCACAGGGCAGCCAAAGCCAGGGCCAGGGACGGACGGACAAGCGGCTTGCGCTGGGGCATGGCAACTCCTGAAGGCGATTGAGATCATGACGGCAATGACGCCGACGCGGCCTGCATGGTGCCCCAGCCTGCCGCATTTGCCATTGCAGAAAACGCGGGGCCGCAGCAAATAACGCAACATCGCTGGCCCCGTTCCGGGCCGTGATGCGCATCACGCTGCAGCCGGCCATGCCGGCCAGCGCCCCTCGGCCGGGGGGGACTGCTGGCCCCGGCCCGCCCCTAGTATCCAGCCCAAGCCGGGGCATGCCTGCCGGCAGCCCAGCACCGGACACTCCATGGCCAAAGACCGCGCACCCTTCAACCCGCAACCGACCCCCCACCAGAACGCCCGGGCCGACGGCCTGGCACTGTCCGACGGCAAATTGCGCGAACACCTGCGCCAGGCCATGCGCCTGATGGACCTGGCCGAGGCCGCGTCGGGCGCGACCCAGCCGGCGCTGATGTGCCATGCACACAAGGACATGGCGATCGCCCTGTCGCGCCTGCAGGCCTACAGCCCGGCCCAGACCCACCTGGCCCAGGCCATGCGCTGGGCCCAGGTGATGGGCGCAATAGATCTGCGCGCCGACCTGCAATGCGCGTTGGCCGAAGTGGCCACCAGCGCGGTCGAGCAGGGCCGGGCCTACGGCGCATCCGGCCCCAGCCTGCGCAAGGCCCTGGACCATTGCCGCGACCTGGCCTTCGAGGCCGCCCGCCTGGCGCCCCGCACCACCGACCCGCACTGGGAACTGCGGATCCTGTTGCGCGCCAGCGATGTGCTCGACCGCTGTGGCGACCATGATGACGCGCAGCAGTTGCAGCAGCAGGCGCTGGCCATGCTGGGCCAGGCGGCCGACACGCCCGACGGCCACCTCGACCCGGCCCTGGCCACCACGGTGCCGGCCGAACTCTGGCGCCCTACGGCGGCCGGCAACCTGATGTAGGCGGCGCAGCGCGCAGGCCCCGGGCCGGGCTGCAGCACAATCCGGCCGCAACGCCCACGACCCCGGCGCCTCCCGGCGCGCCAGACCATGCACCGCACGATCTTCACCACACCGGGCGTCAACAATGCGCTGCGGGTGTTTTCAGCGGCCTTCCTGCGCCTCACCGGCTGGACCCTGCAAGGCCAGCCGCAGGCTCAGCACCCCAAGTGCGTGCTGATCGCCGCGCCGCACACCAGCAACTGGGACCTGCCCTACACCCTGATGGTGGCGTTCGCGCTGCGCATCGACATCTATTGGATGGGCAAGCGCAGCATCTTCCGCTGGCCCTTCGGGCCGTTGATGCGCTGGCTGGGCGGCATCGAGGTGGACCGCAGCAAATCCACCCAACTGGTGGCCGCGTCGGCCCAGGCCCTGCGCCAGGCCGAGGGTCGCATCGCGCTGGTGGTGCCGCCCGAAGGCACGCGCAGCAAGACCCGCCACTGGAAGACCGGCTTCTACTGGATCGCCCACCAGGCCGGCGTGCCCATCGTGCTGGCCTATATGGACTACCCGCGCAAGCTCAGCGGCCTGGGGCCGGTGTTCCAGCCCACCGGGGACATCGACGCCGACATGCTGGCGATCAAGGCCTTCTACGCCCAGTACAAGGGCAAGAACTGGCGCCAGTTCGACGCGCAGGGCTGACCCACTGGCCCGCCGCGCGCGCTGGGCCCGATCACGGCTGCTTGAAGTCGCCACCCCAACCCAGCACCAGCTTTTGCGGCTGGATGTATTGGCGCCAGGCCGCATTCACCTGGGCCAGCGTGGCCGCCGCCAACAGGTCGTCGATCTGTTGGGCCCACTCGAAGCGTCGGCCCAGGTACAGGTCCTGGGCCAGCTGGCCGGCCAGGACCGGGTCCTGGGCCCGCGACAAGCGCCGGAAATTGAGCAAGGCCTTCTTGGCCTCGGACAATTCGACCTCTGTGAAGCCGGCGTCGAGCGAACGCGCCAACTCCTGCTGCACCGCCGCCTCCACCTTGGCCTGGTTCTGCGGCGCGAAGATCGCGCTCATCTGCCAATTGCTGTTGACATCCAGCGGGTTCACGCTCAGCACCGACCGCACGTCATAGCTCAGGCCCTCGGTCTCGCGGATGCGCTTCCACAGCCGTGAACTGCCGCCCGAGCCGAAGATGTAGTTGGCCAGGGTCAGGGCCACATGCGCGGGGTCGCTGTCGTTCAGCGGCAGCGCCAGCCGCCCGCGCAGATTGGCATTGGCCTTGTCGGGCGTGTTCTCCACGAATCGCAAGGCCGGCGCGTCCACCAGCGGCCGGGGGATGCGGGTGAAGGGCTGCGGGCCGTCGGCCGGCTGGCGCCAACCGGCCAGTGCGGTTTGCAGGGCCTGGCGCACCGCCGCGCTGTCCAGGTCACCCACCGCGGCAAATTCGCCCTGCGCGGCACTGTAGAAACGGCGGTGAAAGGCCTTGACATCCTCCAGCCGCACCGCCTGCACGGCCTGCACCTGCTCGTCAAAATCGGGCACATGGCGCAGATCGCCCGGCGCATAGGGGTTGCCATGGCGCGCCAGGCGGTTGGAGATCAGCGCATCCGGCTCCTTGCGCTGCTGTTCCAGGCTGGACAGGCGCTGGCGGCGCCATTCTTCCAGCGGGCCGGCCTCGAAGGCCGGCTCACGCAGCAGCCGGCCCAGCAGCGTGATCAGTGCGGGCAGCCGGTCGCGCCGGGTCTGGATGCCCAGGTTCAGGGTCTGGCCGGCGCCGTCGAAAGACACCCGGGCCTGCAAGCCGTCCAGCGCATCGGCGATCTGCTGGCGGTTGAGCCCAGCGCCGCCCTTGTCCAGCAGCGCCGCCGTGGCCTCGGCCACTGCGGCCAGGCCCTTCAGGCTGTCGGCATCGCCGTGGCGCAAGACCAGCTGCGCCTGCACCACCTGGCCGCGCGTGCCCTTGGGCAAGAGCGCCACCTGCAAGCCAACCAGGCTGCTGCGCAGGGTGCGCTGGTCCAGCTTGGCCGGCGTCGGGTCAAAGGCCTCGGCCGCCGTGGCGCTGGCATCGCCCCGGTAACCCTGCAACTGCGCGGCCACATCCACCCGGGCCGGTGTGGGCGCGCGCTCGGGCTTGTCGGTGGGCGCATAGATCGCCAGCGTGCGGTTGTCGCGCTTCAAGTAGGTGGCGGCCACCCGGTTGACACCCTGCAGGCTGACCGCGCGCACCCGGTCGCGCTGCAGAAAGTAAAGCCTCCAATCGCCCTGGGCAATCGCCTCGGACAGCGCGACGCCGATGCGCTCGGGGTCGGCAAAGCCCTGGTCCCAGGCATTCAGCCAGCTGCGCCGGGCGCGCGCCAATTCTTCCTCGGTCACCGGCTCGCCCGCCAAACCCTCGGTCACCGCCACCATCGCATGGCGGGCGGCGTCCACATCCTGCCCGGGCGCCAGCCCCAGGCCCAGCAGCAGGCTGCCGGGTTCGGCCAGGGGGAACAAGGCACTGAAGGCCTGGGTGCCCAGGCGCGTCTCGACCAGGCGCTTGTGCAGGCGGCCACCGGGGGTGTCGCCCAGCACCAGGTCGAGCATCTGCACCGCCGCAAAGTCAGGATGGGCCCCCGGCACCACGTGGTAGCCCAAGTAGAGCAGCGGCGTGCCGCCGACCCGGCGTACCTGCACCAGGCGCTCGCCATCCTGCGCGGGGTCGAGGGTGTAGGTGCCGGGCAGGCTGCGCGCCGGCCTGGGGATGGCACCGAAATAGCGTGCCACCCAGGCCAGCACCTGGGCGCTGTCGTAGCGGCCCGCCACCACCAGCGTGGCGTTGTCGGGCTGGTAATGCTGGCGGTAGAAGGCCTGCAGCCGGGCGATGTCCACGTTCTCGATGTCGGTGCGCGCGCCTATCGTCGATTTGCCGTAGTTGTGCCAGTCGTACATGGCCGACAACAGCTTCTGGAAGAGCACCCGGCCAGGGTTGTTCTCACCGCGCTCGAACTCATTGCGCACCACGGTCATTTCCGTGTCGAGATCGCTGCGCGCGATGAAGCTGTTGACCATGATGTCGGCCTGCCAGCTGAGGTACCACTGCAGGTTGTCGTCATTGACCGCGAAGCTGGCGAAGTAGTTGGTGCGGTCGAACCAGGTGGTGCCGTTGGCACGCAGGCCGCGCTTGGTGAATTCAGACCAGACATTGCGGGTGGTGGGCGTGCCCTTGAACAGCAGATGCTCCAGCAGGTGGGCCATGCCGGTCTCGCCGTAGTTCTCATGGCGCGAGCCGACCCGGTAGACCACGTTCACCGTGGTGGTGGGCTTGCTGTCATCGGGCACCAGCAGCAACTGCAGGCCATTGGCCAGCCGGTATTCGCTGATGCCTTCCACCGCCTGCACCTGCACCACCCCTGCAGGCAAGGCAATGGCCTGGGCCCAGGCGCCTGCACTGCAGCCAGCCAAAACCCACAAACAGAAAAACCAGCGTGAAATCGTCATGAAGTCTTGCCTCGTGCGGAGCCCTTGAGCCCCAAAGTGTAGACAGGGCGCTGCCGCTCAGCGCGCCAACACCGGCCGCAATGCCACCCCGGTGTGGGTGCCACGCGCCACCAGCAGTTCCGGCGGGCCGGCGCACACCACCGTGCCACCAGCGGTGCCGCCCTCGGGCCCCAGGTCGATCACCCAGTCGGCCTCGGCGATCACATCCAGGTCATGCTCGATCACCACCACGCTGTGCCCGCCGGCCACCAGGCGGTGCAGCACCTTGATCAGGCGCTCCACATCGGCCATGTGCAGGCCCACCGTGGGCTCGTCCAGCACATACAGCGTGTGCGGCGGCTTCTGGCCGCGCCGGGTGATGTCGTCGCGCACCTTGCTCAACTCGGTGACGAGTTTGATACGTTGCGCCTCGCCGCCACTCAGCGTAGGCGAGGGCTGGCCCAGCGTGAGGTAGCCCAGTCCCACGTCTTTGAGCAACTGCACGGGGTGGCTGATGTTGGGCATGGCGGCGAAGAATTCCACCGCCTCATCGACCTCCATTTGCAGCACGTCGCCAATATTTTTGCCGCGCCAGGTTACGGCCAGGGTCTCGGGGTTGAACCGTGCGCCCCGGCAGGTTTCGCACAACACTTTCACGTCGGGCAGAAAACTCATGGCAATGGTGCGTATGCCCTGGCCTTCACAACTCGGGCACCTGCCTTCACCAGTGTTGAAGCTGAAGCGGTTGGCGGCGTAACCGCGTGCCTTGGCTTCCAGCGTATCGGCAAAAAGTTTGCGGATGATGTCCCAGAAACCGATGTAGGTGGCCGGGCAACTGCGCGGGGTTTTGCCGATGGGGGTCCGGTCCACTTCGAGCACGCGGTCCACCACCTCGTAGCCGGTGACTTCTTCACAACCGGTCCAGCTGATTTTTTCGCCTGCGGCCAGGGCATCGCGACCGGCTTTGGTGCTGCGTTTTTGCACGGCCGTTTGTACATTGGCCAGCAGTACATCGCGGGCCAGGGTGGACTTGCCTGAGCCGCTGACACCGGTGATGGCGACCAGGCGTTGCAGGGGCACTTTTGCAGTGACCGCCTGCAGGTTGTGCATGGTGGCGTTTTGCACGGTGAGCCAGTGGTGGAGAGGCTTGGCAGAAACAACACGTCTGGCCTGCAACGGGTGTTTCATGGCGTGCAGGAGGTAACGGCCGGTTTGGGATTCGGTGGCGTTCTGGATGTCGGTCACCAAACCTTCGGCAACCAGACGGCCACCACGTTTGCCGGCGCTGGGGCCGATGTCGATGATGTGGTCGGCGTGGCGAATGGTGTCTTCGTCGTGTTCTACCACCACCAGCGTATTGCCTTTGTCGCTCAAACTTTGCAGGGCACCGAGCAGGATTTTGTTGTCACGTGCATGCAGGCCAATGGTGGGCTCGTCCAGCACGTAACACACGCCCTGCAGGTTGCTGCCCAACTGCGCAGCCAGGCGGATGCGCTGGGCTTCACCACCACTGAGGGTAGGTGCACCCCGGTCCAGCGTGAGATAACCCAGGCCGACTTCTTCGAGGAACAACAGGCGGCTTTTGATCTCGGGAATCAG
>JANNZD010000433.1:0-9119 GCA_031410435.1 Betaproteobacteria bacterium
TGATGAAACTGGTGGAGGTGGTCTCGGGCCTGCAGACCGATGCGGCGGCCGCCGACGCTGTCTTTGCGCTGGCCGGCCGCTGGGGCAAGGTGGCGGTGCACTGCAAGAGCACGCCGGGCTTCATCGTCAACCGCATTGCCCGGCCCTATTACGCCGAGGCCTGGGCCCTGCTGCTGGAGCAGGCCGCCACCCCGGCGGTGATCGACGCCTGCCTGCGCGGCGCGGGCTTCCGCCTGGGGCCCTGCGAGCTGATGGACCTGGTGGGCCACGACACCAACCTGATGGTCACCACCTCGGTCTACGACGCCTACTGCCAGGACAAGCGCTACCAGCCCTCGCCCTTGCAGCGCGAGATGGTGGACGCCGGCCTGCTGGGCCGCAAGAGCGGCCAGGGCTTCTACCGCTACCCCGAGGGCGACCGCAGCCTGCCAGTGGCGGTGCATCAAGCCCCCCGCACCGCTGGCGAGGTGACGGTGCATGGCAACGGGCCGATCGCCGATGCGCTGTTCGCGGCGGCGGTGCAGTCCCTGGCCGAGCAGGGCTGGGGCCCTGCGCGCGACATGCCATCGGGCTGGACCGGCCTGGCGATCGACGGCGCCCGCCTGGTGCTGACCGACGGCCGCTGCACCCGCGACTGGGTGGCCGCACTGGGCAGCGCCGACGTGGCACTGTTCGACCGCCCGCTGGCCCTGCCCAGCCCGCCCGGCACCGCGCTGGCCTACACGGTGGCGCCGGGCGCCAGCGCCGCCTGGCAGCAGCAGGCACCGGCCTGGCTGGCGGCGCTGGGCTACTCGCCGCTGTCGGTGGCCGACAGCCCCGGCCTGGTGGTGGCCCGCACCGTGGCGATGCTGATCAACGAGGCCGCCGACGCGGTGCTGCAGGGCGTGTGCACGCCCGCCGGCGCCGATGCCGCGATGACCCTGGGCGTCAACTATCCCGCAGGCCCGTTCGACTGGCTGGCGCGCTGGCCAGTCGATCAACTGCTGGGCCTGCTGGACGCGCTGGACGCGCAATACCGGGGTGAGCGCTATCGCAGCAGCCCCTGGTTGCTGCGCCAGCCTGAGCAGCAGGGGGCGGCGTGAAGTTCGCCGACTTCCACCCCGGCCAGGTGATCAGCGCCGGGCCGTTCGCGCTGGGCGAGGCCGAGCTGCTGGCCTTCGCCCGCGCCTGGGACCCGCAGTGGTTCCACACCGACCCGGCCGCCGCCGCGCAAGGCCCCTTCGGCGGCCTGATCGCCAGCGGCTGGCAGACCTGCGGCATCGCGATGCGCTTGGTGGCCGACACGGCGCTGGCCGGCTCGGAATCCTTCGCCTCGCCCGGCCTGGCCTATGTCAAATGGCCGAACCCGGTGCGCCCCGGCGATGTGCTGAGCCTGCGCGCCACCGTGCTGGAGGCGCGCCGCGCCAGCAGCAAACCCACGCTGGGCATCCTGCGCTGGCGTTGGCAGCTGTTCAATGTGGCGGGCGCCGAGGTGCTGGACCTGGAGGCGACCAGCTTGTTCGATCTGGCGGCAGGCGGCCGGCCCGGCAGGCTTGCATCCGGCGCCGCGCCTCAGATCACCTGAGCCGCTCGCAGCGCGCCGATCTGTTCGCTGCTATAGCCCAGTTCAGCCAGCACCTGCTCGGTGTGTTCACCCAGCAGCGGCGGCCGGGTGCGCGGCACGGGCGCGGTCTCGGTCATCCAGATCGGCACGGCGGCCACCGGCGGGTCCACCGCCATGCCGGGGTAGGGCGTGGCCTGCAGGATGCCCAGGGCCTGCACCTGGGGATGGTCCAGCGCCTGCTGGGGCGACAGCACCGGCGCGCAGGGCACGCGGGCCTCGCCCATTTGCGCCATCACCTCGTCGGTCGTGCGCTCGGCGCACCAGCGTGCCATGCGCTCGCTCAGCAGCAGGCCGTGGCGGCCGCGGCTGTCGTCGTCGGCAAAGCGCGGGTCGCTCAGCCACTGCGGCTCGCCCATCAGCCTGGCCCAGCGCACGTACAGCGGCTGGCCAGTGACGGCCACCTGCACATTGCCATCGCGGGTGGCATAGATGTCGAGCGGGCCCGAGGTCTGGCCGCGGTTGCCGGTGGGCACCCGGTTGATCTGGGTCACCGCCTGTTCGATCAGGGTCGAGTTGGCCAGCGTCACCGCAGTGGCCAGCAGCGCGCCGGTCACCATCTGGCCCTTGCCGCTGCGGGCCCGCTCCATCAGCGCGGCCAGGGTGCCGAAGGCACAGTGCAGCGCGGTGCCAAAGTCGACCCAGTTGACTGCCGCGCGGGTGGGCGCGCCTGGTTGGCCGGTCATGTAGACCGACCCGCACATGGCCTGGCCCAGGGTGTCGAAGCCCACGTTTTGGCGCAGCGGGCCCACCGGCCCGAAGGCGGTGTTGGTGACGAAGATGATGTCGGGGCGGATGGCCTTGAGCGTGTCGTAGTCCAGCCCGCTGGCGATCAGCGTGGCCTCGGGCATGTTGGCGATCACCACGTCGGCGCTGCGCACCAGCCGGGCCACCACCTCGCGGCCCTGCGCGCTGCCGGGGTTGAGCGTGACCGAGCGCTTGTTGCGGTTCATCTGCATGAAGAGCGCGCCCACGCCACCATCGGCATCGTCCATCAGCTGGGCCGGAAAGCGGTCTTCGCTGCCGCCGCGCTTCTCGATGCGGATCACATCGGCGCCGTACTCGGCCAGCATCGCGCCCACATAGGGGCCGGCAATGTAGCGGCCGAAGTCGAGCACGCGTATGCCTTGCAGCAGGGGGGTGGAGGTGGTCATGAGGGCCTTGGGCAGGGTCAAGCAGGGGTGGGGTGGGCCGGGCGGCGCAGCGCGGGCGCCAGCGCCGGGCCCATCAGGTCGATGAAGTTGTCGGCATAGAAGCGCTGCACCGCCCGCGGGCTGCAGCCGGCCAGGGCCCCGTCGAAGCGCTTGACCGGTGCCCGGCCGCCTTCGACATGCGGGTAGTCGGTGGAGAACATCGTCATCTGCTCACCGGCCTGGGCCACGATCCAGCCCGTGTCTTCATGCGGATAGGGCGTGACACGCAACTGGCGCTGGGCGATCTCGCTGGGCCGGGCCGACAGCCGCTGCAGCCGGGTCTCGTTGCGGCGGAAGGCGTGCGCGGCCGAGTCCATCGCCCGCAGCCAGCCCGGCAACCAGGCCGCGCCCAGCTCGATCGCACCCCATTTGAGGCGTGGGAGGCGGTCGAACACGCCGTCGAAGACCAGCGTGGACAGGGTCTGCATCAGCGCCTGCGGGATGGCCATGTAGCTGACCGAGGTGAAGTTGTCGTCGCCGCCATGGAAGTCGGGCACCGGTGGCAGGCCGTTGCGCTTGTAGACCGGGTTCATCTTCTCCTCGCCGCCCACATGGAAGAGCACCGGCACGCCGGCCTCCTGGGCCAGGGCCCAGACCGGGTCCAGCCCGATGTGGCTGGGCCCATGCCGGCGCGGGCACAGCGACGGCACCATCAAGGCCTTGGCGCCGCCCTGCAGTGCCAGCCGGGCAGTGGCCAGGGCGCGGTCGAAGTCTTCCAGCGGCACATAGGCGGTGGCCAGCAGGCGGGCGTCGACCGCGCAGAACTGGTTCATCATCCGGTTGTGGGCATCCGCTGCGGCATAGGCCAGCACCAGGTCGTCGCCTTGGTCGAGGTTGAAGTTGCCCAGGCAGAAGGTGGTGAACACCAGCTGGCTGGCCAGGCCCAGCAGATTCAGCGCGCGCGGCCGGTCGTCGGCGATGAAGGCGCCATGCGCCTCGTGGTTCTTGCGCAGCATCAGGCCGGCCGCGACGCCGGCGCGGAATACCGGGTCGGCATGCGCCTCGCGGCTGCGGCCCGGCCGCAGGCCGCGGGCCAGCGCCGCCTGGTAGCCGGCGCAGGCATGGAAGCGCGTCAGCAGCGAGGGCTGAAAGTGCGCGTCCAGGCAATCGTCCAGCTCCATCAGGTGGCTGTCGGCATCGTGGACCAGGCGGTCGCTGATGTAGGGCATGGCTGTCTCCTGGGTGAGCGACGGCGGGCGGGGCGCTGTGCGAGGATGGCTGTCAATGAATCAGAGGATGCGCGAGATGCCCGTGCCCGGCGAAGACCTGCATGCAGACCTGGACGGCGGCTGGCTGCTGCCCGCGCCTGTGGCGCGCGAGGCGGCGCACACCCGCAGCATCGTCTGCCGCAGCTTTCGGCGCGACGACGGGCTGGTGGACGTGGACGGGCGTTTCATCGACACCCGGCCCTATGCCTATGACAGCCCCTGGCGCGGCCGCTGCCAGCCGGGCTCGGCGCTGCACAACATGCAGCTGCGCCTGACCCTGGACCGCCAGCGCAATATCGTGGCCCTGGTCTCGGCCATGCCGTCCACACCCTATGAGGGCTGCAGCGAGGTCAACCCTAACTTCCAGGCCCTGGTGGGTTTGTCCATGGCGCGGGGTTTCCGCAAGGCGCTGCGCGAGAAGCTGGACGGCGTGGCCGGCTGCACCCATGTGCTGGCCCTGCTTGACGCGATGGCGGCGGCGGCGGTGCAGGCCTTTGCCAGCATCGCCTATGCACCGCGCCAGCCGGGCCAGCCCGAGCCGGTGCGCATCTGGCGCCTGGATGCCTTGGTCAACACCTGCTACTCCTACCGCGAAGACGGCCCGGTGATGCAACGCATGCGCGAGATGAAGCGCGAGTGAGCCCCGGCTCCCGGCGGCAAGGGGCGATTCACTGGGCGGGCATGGCAGGGCAGGCATGGGCAGCCAGCCTAGGCGGGCCGGCGCGGCCGGGCTGTCACCGGCAAGACTGCTGGCGGCGCAGGCTGGGGCGCACAAACCCTGTGCAACGCTGTCGCCCAGGCGCTTGCCGCCCTGGCGCCTCTGCGAAAGACTGGCCTGATGACCGAAGCCCGCGCCCCGGCGCCGCCCCTGCCCGCCGCCGCCCTCGCCGCCCTGGCGTCACCCGAGGCCCTGACCGCCGCGCTGGCCGGTGTGGGCTATATCGCCACCCGGCAGGTCGCCACCGCCCTCTACCTGGCCCACCATCTGCGCAAGCCGGTGCTGATTGAAGGCCCGGCCGGCGTGGGCAAGACCGACCTGGCGGTGTCGGCCGCGCGTGCCCTGGGTTTTGCGCTGCTGCGCCTGCAGTGCTACGAGGGCCTGGACGACAGCAAGGCGCTGTACGAATGGCAATACGGCAAGCAGCTGCTCTACACCCAGATCCTGAAGGAAAAGATCGGCCTGCTGGTCGATGGCAGCGACAGCCTGGCCGCGGCCTTCGGCCGCCTGGCGGGCTTCAAGGACCTGTTCTTCTCGCGCGATTTTCTGCAGCCGCGGCCGCTGTTGCAGGCGATGGAGCAGCCAGGCGGCAGCGTGCTGCTGATCGACGAGGTCGACAAGTCTGAAGAGGCCTTCGAGGCCCTGCTGCTCGAGGTGCTGGCCGACTACCAGGTCACCATCCCCGAGATCGGCACCATCCGGGCCCAGGTGCCGCCGCTGGTGCTGCTCACGTCCAACAACACCCGCGAGCTGGGCGACGCGCTCAAGCGCCGCTGCCTGCACCTGCACATCGGCTTCCCCACGCCCACGCTGGAGCTGCAGGTGCTGCGCGCCCGGGTGCCCGAGGCCGGCGCCCAGATGCTGGGCCAGTTGGTGGCCTTTGTGCAGGCGCTGCGCAAGGAGAACATACGCAAGCTGCCGTCGATGGCCGAGAGTATCGACTGGGCGCGCACCCTGCTGCTGCTGCATGCGCCCACGCTGGAGGCCGAGATGGTGCGCGACACCCTGAACGTGCTGCTCAAGCGCGAGAGTGACATCGAGGCGGTGCGGCCCCGCCTGGCCGGCCTGCTGCAGGCAGCGCTGGCCGCGCCGGCTGTCATGGCGGACTGAGCCAGCCCACCGCATGGAACAGGCGCTGACCGGTTTTGTGCGGGCCCTGCGCGCGGCCGGGGTCGAGACCTCCACCGCCGAGACCCTGGACGCCGCGCGTGCCGTGGCACTGGTGGGTTATGCACAGCGCGAGCATCTGAAGACCACGCTGGGCCTGGTGCTGGCCAAATCGGAGGACGAAAAGCGGCTGCATGACGAGGTGTTCGAGCGCTATTTCGCGGCGCCGGCCGCTGTCCGTGCGGGCTCCGCCGCCCAGGACGTTTCGGCCACGCCGGCCGCCAGCCTGCCGGGCGACGCCCGCACTGATCTGGAACTCGACATCGCGCTGGCCCGTGCGGCCCAGGCGGTGGGGGTGGACGAGATCCGCTTCGTCTCGCAGCTGCCGGTCTTTACCCAACGCCTGCTGGCGGCGCTGGGCCACCCTGCGCCCGACCCGGCCCTGCGTGCCCGCGCCCGGGCGCTGGTGGAGCAGCGCTTCGAGCTGCATGGCCGCGCCGCCACCGAGGCCTTTCTCACCGAGGTGGCGGTGGCCCGGCCGCTGGGCCGGGTCAGCCCGCCCGACATGGACCGCATGAAGGCGGTGGTGGCACGCCTGGCCAAGCGCCTGGCGGCGCGCCACTCGCGCCGGCGCCGGGTGCTGCTGCGCCATCAGCTGGACCTGCGCCGCACCCTGCGCGCCAATGCCGGCCACGACGGCATGCCCTGGGAGCTGCACTTCAAGCACAAGCGGCGCGACCGGCCGCGCATCGTGGTGCTGTGCGATGTGTCGGGTTCGGTGATGGCGCATGTGCGCTTTCTTCTGCTGCTGCTGTATGCGATGCATGACGAAGTGGCCGACCTGCGCACCTTTGCCTTCTCCAACCGCCTGCATGATGTGGGCGCGGTGCTGGCCCACCAGCCCTTTGACGATGCGATCGCCACCATCCTGAAAGAAGCCGGCGGCGGCGCCACCGACTATGGCCATGCTCTGGCCGACCTGAGCGCGCTGCCGGAGGGCCTGATCAACCGCCACACCACGCTGCTGGTGCTGGGCGACGGCCGTAGCAACCACACCGACCCGCGGCTGGACCTGTTCGCCACACTGGCCGACCGGGCCCGGCGGGTGCTGTGGCTGTGCCCCGAGCCCGAGGGCCGCTGGGGCAGTGGCGACAGCTGCATGCTGCAGTACCAGCCCTACTGCACCCACCTGAGCCACTGCACTACCGTGCTCGACCTGGAGCAGGCCATCGACGAGGCCTTGCTGCTGTGATGCCGACCGGTTAGCCCCCTTGCATCCCCGGTGCGCCGCGCGCCGGCCCCATCCACCCGCCTTGACCCCGTGAACCAAAGGACATCCTCATGAGCACCACTGCCAAGACCACCGCCGCCTCTGCCTTCTCCCTCAGCCCCAACGACCCGCTCAACGACCTGCGCATGTCGGAGAAGTCGCTGCCGCTGTACGAGCATGTCAAGCGCTTCATCGCCGAGGTGGTCGACCCGATGAGTGAGAAGTACAACGCGCTGGGCGAGAACCGGACCGGCGAAGACCGCTGGCAATATGCCCCGGGCCAGCTTGACCTGCTCAACGGCGCCAAGGCCAAGGCCAAGGAGGAGGGGCTGTGGAACTTCTTCCTGCCGGACGCCGACACCGGCGAGGGCCTGTCCAACCTCGACTACGCCTACATCGCCGCCGAGCTGGGCAAGAACCCGCTGGCGTCCGAGTGCATGAACTGCTCGGCCCCCGACACCGGCAATATGGAGGTGCTGGAGCGCGTGGGCACGCCCGAGCAGAAGGAGCAATGGCTCAAGCCGCTGCTCAACGGCGAGATCCGCTCGGCCTACTCGATGACCGAGGTGCACCATGCCTCGTCGGACGCCAAGAACATCGCCACCACTGCGGTGCTGGACGGCGACGAGTGGGTGATCAACGGTGAGAAGCACTACATCAGCGGCGCCGGCAGCCCGCGCTGCAAGATCCTGATCACGATGGTGCGCACCAGCCCCGACGCGCCGCCGCACAAGCAGCAGTCGATGATCCTGGTGCCCAAGGACACCCCGGGCGTGAAGATCATCGGCCCCATGCACGTGTTCGGCGAAGACCATGCGCCACATGGCCACATGCACATCGTGTTCGACAACGTGCGGGTGCCCAAGGACAACATGCTGCTCGGTGAGGGCCGCGGCTTCGAGATCTCGCAGGTGCGCCTCGGGCCCGGGCGCATCCACCACTGCATGCGCTCCATCGGCGTGGCCGAGCGGGCGCTCGAGCTCATGGTCAAGCGGTCGCTCCAGCGCACCACGTTCGGCACGCTGGTCGCCCAGAAGGGCATCATCCAGGACTGGATCGCCGAGTCGCGCATCGAGATCGACATGGCCCGCGAGTACGTGCTGCGCTGCGCCCACCTCATGGACACCGTGGGCAACAAGTCGGCCGCCACCGAGATCTCGGGTATCAAGGTGGCAGTGCCGAACATGGCGTTGAAGGTCATCGATCGGGCCATCCAGGTGCATGGCGCTGCCGGCGTCACGCAGTACACGCCGCTCGCCTCGATGTACGCCCACATGCGCACGTTGCGCATCGCCGACGGCCCCGACGAGGTGCACAAGATGACCATCGCTCGTCGCGAGATCTTGCGTCACGATCCGTCGTTCAGGATGAACCCTGCACTGGCCGGTGCCACCACAGAAGCCGAGCCGCAGCCGTTCGCCCGGCCGTGAATTGAAGCCGCCGCAGCTGGGTCATGGCGGTAGTTTCTGGGTGTGGATGACCGACAGTTGATCACCGACCTGCAACAGCTCGAGGCGATCTACGGCGATCCGGTGAAGACGTCGCTCATGAAAGAGCTCGATCACATCACCGACGACTATCGGCAGTTCATCGACGCGGCGCCGTTCGTCATTCTGGCGACGGCGGGGCCCGAGGGGCTCGATTGTTCGCCACGCGGCGACCCCGCCGGCTTCGTGCGCGTCGTCGACGAGCGAACCGTGATGATCCCCGATCGGCGCGGCAACAACCGGGTCGATTCGTTGAGCAACATCGTGCGCGACCCTCGCGTGGCGCTGCTGTTCCTGATCCCTGGTGTCAACGAGACGATGCGCATCAACGGCCGTGCCGTGCTGTCGATCGACGCCGACCTGCGCCAGAGCTTCGCGATGGGCGACAAGGTGCCGGCGTGCGTCATCGTGGTCACCGTCGATCGCATCTACCCCCAATGCCCGAAGGCGCTCGTGCGATCGAAACTGTGGGATCCCGCCACGCAGATCGAACGCTCCGCGCTGCCGACCACCGGGCAGATGCTGCAACGCCTCAC
>JANNZD010000434.1:0-15137 GCA_031410435.1 Betaproteobacteria bacterium
CTGCTGGACGCGATGATGCCGGGCATGGACGGCTTCGAGGTCGCGCGGCGCCTGAAGGCCGCGCCCGAGACCGCCGCCATCCCGATCATCTTCATGACCGCGCTGACCGAGACCGAGCATGTGGTGGCCGCATTCGCTGCCGGGGGGGTGGACTACGTCACCAAGCCGATCCAGCCGCGCGAGGTGCTGGTGCGCATGGCCGCCCACACCCAGTCGGCCCGGGTGCAGCGCCAGGCCCGCAATGCGCTGGACGCCTTCGGCCATGCCACCCTGGTGGTGCGGCCGGCCGATGGCCGGTTGCTTTGGCAGACCGGCCTGGCACGCAGCCTGTTGCGCGACTACTTCGGCAGCGAAGGCCCGTTCGCGCCGGTGCCGCTGACCGACTGGGTGCGGCGCGAGGCGGCCCAGCGGGCTGCGGGCCAGGCGCCCTTGCCGCTGGTGACGGCGCGCGGTGGCCGCCGCCTGACCCTGGAGATGCACCCGATGGGCGAGGCGGCGCAGGCTACCCACCCCGGCACCGCCCCGGCACCGACCGGGCCCGAGGATGCCGCCGATGCCGAGTGGCTGGTGGTGGCCAGCGAGGCCAACGATGCCGCGCTGCTGGAGGCCATGATGCTGAGCTTCAAGCTCACCGCGCGCGAGGCCGAGGTATTGCACTGGGTGGCGCGCGGCAAGACCAACCGCGATATCGGCGACATCCTGGGCACCAGCCCGCGCACCGTCACCAAGCATATGGAGCACATCCTGCCCAAGCTGGGGGTCGAGACCCGCACGGCGGCGGCCGGCCTGGTGCTGGGGCGGCTGGGGCGGCTGTTGGGGCCGGGCCGCTTCTGAGATCGCTTAACGGCCTATGAGCGTGGGCGGCAGCCCGCCGGACGGGTCAGACCGCCACCTTGGCGATCTCGGCCATCGCGTGGTTGAACCAGATCTTCAGGCGCTGGCGCTCCATCAGGCCCAGGCCCGGGCCGTCCTTGGCGGTGTTGTTGCGGGCCGCCCAGAAGCTGGCATTGGCCGCGTCGATCTTCTGCACCACGGGGTCATGCAGGTGCTTGAGGGTGATCACCTGGGCGCCGAAGGCCAGCGCGCGCGCCTGCTCGCCGGATTTGTCGAGCTGGCTGAAATCGTCGCCGCGCAGCTGGTTGCGCACCAGCACATAGCGCAGGCGCGGGCCGAACTGGTCGAGCAGGCGGGCCAGCAGGTCGACCGAGTCGCGCCCGGCATCCATCACATGCCAGTAGGTGAGCGACACGCCGCTGACATCGGCCAGGTCGAGCACGCCGGAGTCTTCGATCCACTTCACCAGCGGCGCATGGGTCTGCGCTGCCAGGTCCACCAGCACGCGGCGCCCGGGCTGCTCGGCCGCACTCTCGATGATCGCGTCCAATGCCTCGTAACGGTCGGCCACCACCGGCGACGCGTAGCCGGCGTAATAGCGCAGCAGGGCACCGTGCGAGCGGTCGGTGTCGAAACCGACAAAGGGCATCTGGTGGTCGATGAAGTATTGCGCCAGCAGGCGCGCCACCATTGATTTGCCGACGCCGCCTTTTTCACCGCCGATCAGGTGGATCTGGGATTGGGTGACGGTTTCGAGGGTGGGAGGCTGTGTCATGGGCAGGGGCCGTCAGGAGGGGTCGGTTAGCGCGCTGGGTGCGCGACAGGGGCGGAGTATCCCCTGGTGCCGCAGCAGGATCCATGCCTGTACCGGCCCGGCTCAGCCCGGCGGGCGGGCGCCGTAGCGCGCCTGCAGGCGTGGTCGGGCACGCGGGTCGAGGTTGACCCGGGACAGGTCGTGCTGGATCTGCGGCAGGGCCAACAGGCGGGGGTCCATCACCTTGAACCAAAGCCAGGGCACATAGGCCAGCGGGAACATGCCGAAGTAGCCGCTGGGCAGGCGCGGCAGCTGGTCGAAATCGCGCAGGCTCTGGTAACGGCGCATCGGGTAGGCATGGTGGTCTGAATGGCGTTGCAGGTGAAAGGTCACCAGATTGGTCACCAGGTGGTTGGTGTTCCAGCTGTGGTGGGGTTGCGGTGCCTCGTAGCCGGTGCCCCCTTCGTGCGGGCCGGCGCCGCTGCGCTTGCGCCGCAGCAGGCCATAGTGCTCCACATAGTTGGCCGAGGTGAGCTGCCACCAGGCCACCAGGTTGTGCACCAGCAGAAAAGGCAGCATCACCGCGCCGAAGGCCGCGATCAGGCCGCCCTGCAGCAGCACGGTGATGGCATAGGACTGCAGCAGGGTGTTGCCGGGGCCCCAGGGGGACAGGCCCAGCGCGCGCAGCCGCGCGGATTCGATCTGCCAGGCGCGGCGCACCCCGCCCGGCAGCTCGCGCAGCGCAAAGCGGTAGATGCTTTCGCCCATGCGCGCGCTGGCATGGTCTTCGGGCGTGGCCACCCAGCGGTGGTGGCCGCGCACATGCTCCACCGTGAAATGCCCATAGGCCGGCACCGCCAGGGCCAGGCGCGCCAGCCACTGTTCCACCCGGCTGGCCTTGTGGCCCAGCTCGTGGGCGGTGTTCAGGCCCAGGCCGGCGTCGGTACCGGCCACATAGGCCAGCAAGAGCAGCGCCCACCAGGCCAGGGCCTGGGTACCGGCCCACCAGGCACAGGCGATCAGGGCGACAAAGTGCAGCGGCACCGTGGCCCAGGTCAGCCAGCGGTAGTAACGGTCAGCGTCCAGCAGGGGCACCACCGCCTCGGGCGGATTGTTGCCGTCCTCGCCGACCCAGGCGTCGAGCAGCGGCAGCAGGCCATAGCTGATCAGCAGGGGCAGGCCGAGCGCGATCTGCCAGCCGGTCTGCCAATGCGTCCAGATGCCCAGCAGCGGCAACAGCGGATACACCACCGACAGCGACCACCACAGGCGCTTGCGGTCCTGCCAGACCAGGGGGGCAGCGCCGGGCAGGGCGCCGGGCGCGGGGTAGTGGTAGAGGGTGGCCATCGGGTTTGTGCGCGTGCGGCTGTGCCGCGCAGTGTGGCCGGCCCGGGCCGTCAGCGGCCATCGGGATTTGCCAGGGCCGGCGCGTGCGCCGGCCCTGGCGGGTGGGTCAGGCCGCGCGGCGTTGCCGGCGTGCGGCTTCACTGCGGGCCCGCGACTGGGCCAGCGCCTCGGCGCGGGCCCGGGCTTGTGCCAGGTCGAGCGGGTCGGCACGACCGTCCAGCGCGGGAGCCTGCACGCCGCGCGGGCGCCAGACCCCCGAGACCATCACGGCAATGCTGATGACCGCCAGCATGGCGATCCAGGACAAAAGGGCGGCCAGGGTTTGGACCATGATGGCTTCTCGCTTCAGTGGGTTCTTGGGGGGCTCACTTGCGCAGTGCGTCGCGGATCTCGCGCAGCAGCACCACGTCCTCGGGCGTGGCGGCGGGCGGGGCAGGCGGGGCCGGCGGCTCGGCCTTCTTCAGTGCATTGATCTGGCGCACCATCATGAAGATGATGAAGGCCAGGATCAGGAAGTTGATCGCCACGGTGATGAAGTTGCCATAGGCCAGCAGGGGCACGCCGGCCTTGCTCAGGTCGGCATAGGTCATCGCGCCCTTGAAATCGGCCGGCGGGTTGCCCAGCAGGATGAAGTAGTTGCTGAAGTCCAGGCCGCCAAAGATCTTGCCGACGATGGGCATGATCAAGTCCTTGACCAGCGAGTCGACGATCTTGCCGAATGCGCCGCCGATGATCACGCCGACGGCGAGATCCATCACATTGCCCTTGATGGCAAATTCCTTGAATTCCGATGTGAAGCTCATGGGGGTCTCTCTCTCTCGATTGCTATGGTTGGAATGGTTGAAACAGTAGCGGCCAAGTCCGGCCCCGGGGCGCCGGCGGAAGTTGGCGACAGATCCATTGCCCGAGACCTTTCGCCATGGCGTGGCGGGCAAGGGCCAAGAGCGCAGGCTCCAGCCGATGCCGATCAATGGGAAACAGTTTCTTGCTGGGCACACCGAGCCGGGCAGATCTGCCTGGTGCGCTTGCCATTGCCATGCCAGCAGGCCTGGGGCCCGAAGCAGCGTCTGCGCGCTGCACTGGCTGGCGAATTCCGCCCTTGATCAACATCCGGTCGATGCGGCAATCAAGGGCCTTGTCCAGGCCGCCCAGGCTGCACATGGGGTGATTGCAGCTTGTAAGGCCTGTTGCGCCAGGTATCTTGTCCCAAGAGCAGTTGCCCCGGCGCAGTGAGATTGTGTTCAATAACTTGAGGAGTTTCGAGCATCACTGCCGCACTCAATCTGCTTGCGCGTGCATATTGCACGGCCATCTCGGGGCTTTACGACTCAGCGGGGTTGCACGCAACAAGTCACGGCCCCGGCAGGCGGCCCCGGGCTTGCGGCTGGCATGCTAGAAGCGGCTTCGGGCCCGGTATCGGGCCGCAGCCAGGAGATGCAGATGATCAGGAAGACATGGCCAGGCCTGCGCCGGGCCGGCAGGGCAATGCTGGGTGGGGCACTGGGTGCTGCGCTGATGCTCACGGGTTGTGCCACCAGCAGCGTGAGCAACCCAGTGACTGGCCGGGCCGAGCGCAGCGTAATGGACGAGTCGGCCGAGGTGGCCGAAGGCCGTCAGGCCCACCAGCAGGTGTTGGCCGAGTACACCGCCCTGGCCAACCCGGCGCTGCAGGCCTATGTCGACGGCCTGGGGCAGCGCCTGGCCCGGCAGTCCCACCGCAGCAGCCTGCAATGGCATTTCACCGTGCTCGACATCCCGGAGGTGAACGCCTTTGCATTGCCCGGCGGCTATGTCTATGTGACCCGCGGCATCCTGGCCTACCTGGACAGCGAGGCCGACCTCGCGGGCGTCATGGGGCATGAGATCGGCCATGTCAGTGCCCGCCATGGGGCCCAGCGCGCCACCCGCCAGCAGGATGCCAGCCTGGGCGTGCTGGCCGCCACGGTGCTGGGCCTGGGCCTGGAGGGCCTGGGCGTGAAGGGCGCGGCCCAGGCCGCCAGCCAGGTGTCGCAAACCGTGGCGGCGGGGCTGGTGGCGTCCTACAGCCGCGACCAGGAACTGCAGGCCGACCAGCTTGGCGCCGAGTACCTGGCACGCAACCGCTTCGACCCGAAGAACATGGTGGATGTGATCGCGGCGCTGAAAGACCAGGAACGCTTTGCCGCCGACAGCGCGCGCGCCGCCGGCAAGCCCGGGCCTGCGGGCCTGAGCTGGCTGGCCTCGCACCCCAGCAATGACCAGCGCCTGCAGCAGATCCGCCAGGCCGCCTCAGCCTACCCGGGCCCGTTTGCCGACGACGGCCGGCAGCGCTACCTGCGGGCCATCGACGGCATCCCCTTCGGTGACAGCCCGGCCCAGGGCCTGGTGCGCGGGCAGTTGTTCGTCCATGTGCCGCTGGGCCTGGCCTTGACCGCGCCGCCCGGCTGGCAAATCCGCAATGGCAGCGATGCGGTGAGGGTGATAAGCCCGGACGAAGATGCCGCGCTGATCCTGCGCGCGCTGCCTGCCGATGCCGGCAGCAGCCATGACGAGATCCTGCGCAAGGTCTTCCAGCCCATCCAGGGCCGCAGCGAGCGCCTGCAGATCCATGGCCTGGACGCCACCCATTTCACCGGCCAGGTGCGCAATGCGCAGGGCCAGGCCCAGGCGTTGGAGCTGACCCTGGTCAGCGGCCCGGGCGGCCGCACCTATGCGCTCAGCGCGGCGGCGCGCGACCCCGCCGCACTGCAGCGCGCCCGGCCCGGGCTGGCCGAGGCCGAAGCCTCGTTGCGGCCGCTGACAGCCGCCGACCGCAGCGCCGCGCGGCCCTGGCTGCTGCGCAGCCAGCCCTTGCCGGCCGGGGGCCTGGCCGAACTGGTGCGCCGCTCGCCCTTGCCGCAGGCCGAGCGGCAGCTGCGCCTGCTCAACGGGGTGTACAGCGGTGGCGAGTTGCGACCCGGCCAGTGGGTCAAGGTGGTGGAGTAGGGCGCCTGGGCCGGCGCCTGCCGGCCCCCATTGCGAACGGTGGATCACATCGAGTACCAGCGGCTAGATGGGGCGCTGCCAGCGCTTGCCGCTGAACACGCCGTCTTGGCCTCTACCGGGCTGTACCGGGTGGGTGCGCAGGCAGGGCCGCAGGCTGCTGGCCAGGTCTTGCGCGGCCAGGGTCTGGCCGATGGCGCAGATGTCGTCGCGTTCGCCTGCCACGGTCAGCCCCGGCTGGCTGCTGGTGCGCCCACCGCTGGCAAAGTCTGTTGAATGTCGCAGTGCCGAAAGCGGGTGCCCCGGGTGATGCCGCGCGGCCAGCCCCCTAGCTTGAACCCAGGGTTCGGGGGGCGCAGGCGCGCAGCAGGATGGACATCCGCCGGCACGGGTGCGATGGTCCGCTGGCGGGTCTGCCCCGCTACCGCGAAAAGGAAAACCCGCCATGAGCAATGTTGCCGGCAAAGCCTATGCCATGAACGTGTTGACGCCGATGCGCCCGCGCATGACCGGGCTGAACCGTTTCATCTTCATCGCCTCGCGCGCCCTGCCAGACCAGCTGGCCGGCTTGCTGGGTTTGTCGATCATCCACTTCGCGCGCTGGTTCATCATCCGGCGCGACCAGTGGCCCGATCTGGGCCAGGGCCCCGAGCGGCTGAACAACGACTACATGATGTTCTGCAGCAATTTCAACGGTACCTGGGACCAGTACATCGACGCCTTCTCCGATGGCCTGCCCAATGGGCTGGACCTGTTCTGGTATTCGTCCAGCAAATACCCCAAGTCGATACCGATCACGCCGTTCAAGGACTACATCCGCAGCAACCAGGTCGATACCGATTACTACTACAACGCCACGCCGGGTTCGGCCCAGCGCGACATCAAATGCGCGATGCGGGTGCGCCGGGCGGTGCTGCAACTGGCCCAGGCCCATGCCGGCAGCACCCCGGCCGGCTTTGCGTCGGCCTGGCGCCAGGCCCTGGTGGCGGTCCAGAACGACCTGGGTTCGCCCGGCTTCGCGCCGGTGGCCAGCAACGACACCACCAACGCCGACCGCAACCGCCAGGCCTGGGTTCAGGCGGCCTGGGGCAAGGGGATCTGAATGGCCAATATCGACGGTGGGCACTACTTTCTCAGCACCCTGATACCGGTGCGCACCGAGCCGCTGGTGCGCCCTGACGGCAGCTTCACCGTGCCCAGCCATCTGCTGCGCGAGGCCTTGTCCAGCCTGCCCACCGCCCGGCAGAGCCCGGCCACCGCGCTGTCGCCCTTCAACAGCCCGTTTGCACGCTGCCTGCGCACCCACTTCGTGCGCGCGGCGGTGATCGACCAGCCCATGTACAACGGCCGTGACGGTGGCAATGCCCTGGTGCAGGCACTGCGCAAGATCAACCTGCTGCAGGCCGAGCCGGTAGACCGGCTGCAATGCCCCTACCTGATGTTCAACGCCGAGTTCGATGCCCGCCCCGACGAAGCCGACGGCGGCCTGGCCAGCTGGGCCAGCGGCTTGTGGGCGGGGTCCGAGGCCGAGTTGCGGGCCGTTTTCTCGGCCTGCTGGGGTTTCGAGCAGGTGCGCGACGGCGCGACTTTCGGCCATTGGCTGCAACGCTGCCAGGTCGAGACGACGATGAGCTTCAACGATTATTACGAACCCATGCCCGATCTGCACGGCTACACCCTGCCGCAGGTGGGCCAGGCCATCGCCGCTGTGGCCCTGCTGGTGGCGGCGCTGGCGGTCTGGGGCGTGATGGCCATGCGGGCGTCCTGGTGGTGGCTGGCCCTGGGGCTGCCGGTGGCCTTGCTGGCCGGCTTGGCCGTGGCCGGGGTGGCCCTGTGGCGCAAGGGCATGCAGCCCTTCCCCACGGGTGCCGGCACCGACCTGCGTTCGGTGCTGAAGGCCTTGCATGTGCAGCAGCACTTTGCACTGCTGGCGGCCGAACTGCAGGGCCAGGATGACGCCAGCGTGCACCGGCGCTTTGGCGAGTTCGTGCAGCGCTTGCAGCCCGGCGACCTGGCCGCGCCGACCCAGGCGCCGGGCGTGATCCGGTCGGACGGTGTGGGCCTGCCGGTCCACCAGCAAGTGGCGGCGAAGGCGGAGGCAGCATGAGCGACCTGCTGGAATTGGCCGATATCCAAGGCAATATCCTCACCGCCTATGGGCGGCTGGGTTTTCCGAAGGCGCGTTACCTGCTGGTGCATGTGGGCGAAGCGGCGGTCGGGCGGGCCTTCGTCGAGACCTTGCGGCTGCGCGTGACCACCGCGCTGCGCTGGCCGTCCACCCGCAAGGGCGTGCCGGTGGGCGCCAACCCGGTCACCCGGCCGCAGGTGGCGCTGAACCTGGCCTTCACCTACCGTGGCCTGCTGGCGCTGGGCCTGCCCACGCGCACCCTGCGGGGCCTGCCGGACGACTTCATGGACGGCATGCTGGCGCGCGCGTCGATTCTGGGCGACGACCTGCTGGACAACACCCCCGACCAATGGGACCGGGTCTGGCAGGCTGACCAGCCCTCGGTGCATATCCTGATCACGCTGAATGCCCAGATGGCCGAGGATGGCAGCCCGGTACCCGAGCTGGCGGCCCGAACCCAGGCCATCATGGACCTGATCGACAGCCTGGGCGCTGGCCGGCCGGGCGCGCTCAGCTTGCTCAGCGGCCATCGCGGCCGGTCCAGCCAATGGCAGGAGTTGTCGGCCCGCATGGCGGGAACGCAAGCCACACCGATGGAGCACTTCGGCTTTATCGATGCCATCGGCGATCCGATCTTTGTCGGCCAGTATCCCGACGGTGCCGAAACCGCATTGGCGCTGGGCCAGGGCGCGGTGGACGGCCAGGGCCGCTGGCGGCCGCTGGCCACCGGCGAGTTCGTGCTGGGCTGGGCCGACGAGGCGCAAGAAGTGGCGGGCGGCGCGATGCCACTGGATTTCAGCCGCAACGGCAGTTTCTTCAGCTACCGCAAGCTGCACCAGCATGTGGCGGCGTTCGAGCAATGGGTGGACGCCACCAGCCTGCAACTGGCCCGGGCCTGGGGTTTCGACGCATTGGCCGATGCCCGAGACACCCTGCTGGCCAAGATGGCTGGCCGCTGGCAGGACGGCGTGCCGCTGATGGCCGCGCCCGACATCCAGGCCTGGCGGGCCTTCAACCAGCGCTACCTGCAGGGCAGCGCCGAGCGCGATGCGGCGCTGGTGTCGTTCCGCTACCGCGACGACCCCCAGGGCCTGCGCTGCCCGGTCACCTCCCACCTGCGGCGCATGAATACCCGGGATTCACTTGACCCGCGCATCCAGGCCGCGCCCGAGGACCGCATGGGCAGCGCATTGAACAACCGCCGGCGCATCCTGCGCCGCGGCCTGCCCTATGGCGCGCGCGACAGCGCCGACGGCGAACATGGCATCGTGATGCTCAGCCACTGCAGTTCGCTGTCGCGGCAGTTTGAATTCGTGCAGCAGCAGTGGCTGAACTTCGGCCTCGATTTCAATGCCGGCAACGACAGTTGCCCGCTGGTGGGCAACCACGGCCCCGGTGCGCGCTTCGTGATCGCAGCCGACCCGGCCAGCGGCCATGCACCCTTCGTGGCCCAGGGCCTGCCGCAGTTCGTGTCCACTCGGGGTGGCGATTATTTCTTCGCACCCAGCATGACGGCGCTGCGCATGATCGGCATGGGGCTGGTGGACCCGACCTGAGGCCGCGGCCTGGCCTGCCGGGCATTCAAGCGCGCCGCAACAAGCGCCGGCCCAGCGGCCACAGCCAGATCAGCAGCGTGGCCGCCCCCAGCGCGCCGGCAATCGGCCGCTCGAAGAAGGGCAGCAAAGCCCCGTCGGCCTTGACCAGGCTGCTGAAGAAGTGTTCTTCCAGCATGGTGCCCAGCACCACGCCCAGGATGGTGGGCGCCACCGGAAAGCCCCAGCGCTCCATGAAGAAGGCCACCAGCCCGGCCACCAGCATCACGATCACGCCGAACAGGGTGTTGTTGATGGCAAAGCTGCCGACGATGCAGAACAGCAGGATCAGCGGCATCAGCAGCTTGGCCGGCACCTGCAGGATGCGCTTGGCCACCAGGATCGCCATCCAGCCCAAGGGCAGCATCAGCAGCTGCGCCAGCAGGAAGACGATGAACACCGCATAGATGTTCTGCGGGTTGTTGACGAAGAGCATCGGCCCGGGGTTCATGTTCTTCATGTAGAGCACGCCGATGGCGATGGCGGTGATCGAGTCGCCCGGGATGCCGAACACCAGCGCCGGGATCCAGGCCCCGCCCAGGGCCGAGTTGTTGGCCGCGCCGGCCTCGATGATGCCCTCGATATGGCCGGTGCCGAACTTTTCGGGCTCTTTCGAGAAACGCTTGCTCATCGCATACGACATCCAGGCCGCGATGTCGGCGCCGGCGCCCGGCAGCGCGCCCACCAGCGTGCCCAGGGCCGAGCCGCGCAGGGTCTGCAGCGGGTACTTCTTCATCAACTGCCACATGCCGGCGAACACATTGCCGAAAGGCCGGTCGGTGGCCATCTCGGGCTTGTCCTTGGCCAGCGCAAAGCGCAGCACCTCGCTGATCGCGAACATGCCGATCATCAGCGGGATCAGCGAGATGCCGCCCATCAGCTCGCTGCTGCCAAAGGTGTAGCGCGGCGCGCCGGCCGGGTTCTCCAGCCCCACGCAGGAGATCAGCAGGCCCAGCAGCATCGAAACGCAACCCTTGAGCACATCCTTGCCGGCGATGAAGATCGCACTGGTGAAGCCCAGCATCACCAGCCAGAAGTACTCGAAGCTGCTGAATTTGAGCGCCACCTCGGCCAGCGCCGGGGCGGCCACGATCAGCACCAGCACGCCGAAGATGCCGCCCAGCACCGAGAACACCAGGCCGGCGCCCAGGGCCAGCTCGGCCTGGCCCTTCTTGGTGAGGTTGAAGGCCTCGTCGGTATAGGCCGCGCTGGCCGGTGTGCCCGGCATGCGCAGCAGCGCGCTGGGGATGTCGCCCGAGAAGATCGCCATCGCGGTGGCGGTGACGATGGCCGCCACCGCCGGCACCGGCGCCATGAAGAAGGTGACCGGCACCAACAGCGCGGTGGCCATCGTGGCGGTCAAGCCGGGGATGGCGCCGACGAACAGGCCGTACAGCGCCGACAGCCCGATCACCATCAACACATAGGGTTGGAACACCAGCCCGAAGGCGGTGGCAAGCGCGTCCATGTCAGTACCACGGGCGCAGCGCGCCCCAGGGCAGTGGCACCCGCAGCAGCTTGTAGAAGGCCACATGCACCAGCAGCGAGCCGGCCAGGGCCCAGCCCAGCGCCGGTGCCCAGCGCACCTGCAGCACCCGGAACACCGCCAGCAGGCACAGCGGCGCGATCAGCAGGAAGCCGAGCTTGTCGGCCAGCGCGACGTAGAGCACCACCGAGCCCACGATAGTGAAGGCGCTGACCAGGTCGCGCCGCGACGATTCAGGCACTGCCGCCGGGTCGTCATAGCCCACCAGGCTGCGGTGGCTGCGCCAGATCAGGCCGAGGCCGCACAGCAGCAGGCCGGCGCCCACCAGCATCGGCAAGAAGCCGGCGCCCAGCTTCTGGCCCGGCACTGCCGGGAAGGCACGTGCCGACCACAGCACGGCCAGCGCCAGCAGCGCCAGTGCCGCCCCGACGCGTTGATCGATCAACCGCATGGCGGCTTACTTGATCAGGCCGACGGCAGTCATCACCGCCTTCATGTCGGCATCGCCCTTGGCCATGAAGCCGGCGAACTCCGACCCGTTGCCCCACAGCAGGCCAAAGCCGCGCTGGGCCATGAAATCCTTGTACTCCTTGCTGTCGTATGCCTTCTTGACGCTGGCCTCCAGCCGGGCCGCGATCGGGGTGGGCAGGCCCTTGGGTGCGGCGATGCCGCGCCAGGCGCCGGTGGCCCAGTCGGAGCCGGTGGCCTCCTTCAGCGTGGGCACATTGGGGAACAAGGCCGAGCGGGTCTTGTTCATCACCACCAGCGAGCGCACCTTGCCGGCATCGATCAGCGAGCGCGCCTCGGGCAGCGAGCAGGGCACGAACTCGACCCCGCCGGCGGCCAGGTCCTGCAGGCCGGGTGCGGCACCGTTGCTGGGCACCCAGGGTGCAGCTGCCGGGTCTATCTTGGCGTCCTTGAGCAGCCCCGCCAGCGCCAGGTGCCAGATGCCGCCCTGGCCGGTGCCCGAAGCCTTGAACTTGCCCGGGTTGGCCTTGATCGCCGCCAGCACATCGCCCACGCTCTTGTAGGGGCTGTCGGCGCGCACCTGCAGGCCGGCCGGGTCGAGGTTGACCAAGGCGATCGGGGTGTAGCTGTTGCCGTCCAGCTCGGTCAGTTTCTGGTGGTGCATCATGGTGATCTCCACCGTGATCATGCCGAGGGTGTAGCCATCGGGCGCCGCGCTGGCGATGGCCGAATGGCCCACCACGCCCGATCCGCCGGTGCGGTTGACCACGTTCACCGGCTGGCCCAGGTCGCGCTCGACCAGGCTGGCGATCATGCGGGCCACCGCGTCGGTGCCGCCGCCGGCGCCCCAGGGCACGATCAGCGTGATCGGCCGGTCCGGGTAGGTCTGCGCCAGGGCGGCGGTCGTGCAGGCGGCCAGGCTCAGGCCCAACAGTGCGCGGCGGGTGATGGCGGCCAGGGGCTGCGGCAAGGTGGGCAAGGGGCGCATCGGCGGGTCTCCAATCGTCATATGAAATGAACAACAGGGCCGACTCTCGCACCCGTCGCGGAGGGCATCAACCGGGGGAAACCCACGGCCTGACTTGGCCGCCCGACCCACTTCCGGGCGGCCGGCCATACGCCATCTGTCGTATGTACCGATGGGTCGGGGATGGCGAGACTGGCGCCATCCATTCACAGGGCATACCCGCCCACCCAGGAGTCGAGCCAGATGAAAACGTCCCGTCGCACCTTCGCCGCCAAGCTCAGCGCGGTGGCTGCCTTGACCATGGTGGGCATGAGCCTGTATGCCGTGCCCGCCTTCGCCCAGGAGACCATCAAGGTCGGCGTGCTGCACTCGCTGTCGGGCACCATGGCGATCTCTGAGACGGTGCTCAAGGACACCGTGCTGATGGCCATCGACGAGATCAATGCCAAGGGCGGCGTGCTGGGCAAGAAGCTCGAGCCGGTGGTGGTCGACCCGGCGTCGAACTGGCCGCTGTTTGCCGAGAAGGCGCGCCAGCTGATCAGCAAGGACAAGGTGGCCGTCACCTTCGGCTGCTGGACCAGCGTGTCGCGCAAGAGCGTGCTGCCGGTCTACGAGGAGCTCAACAGCCTGCTGTTCTACCCTGTGCAGTACGAGGGCGAGGAACTGAGCAAGAACGTGTTCTACACCGGTGCCGCGCCCAACCAGCAGGCCATCCCCGCGGTGGAATACCTGATGAGCAAGGACGGCGGCAGCGCCAAGCGCTGGGTGCTGCTGGGCACCGACTATGTCTACCCGCGCACCACCAACAAGATCCTGCGCGCCTTCCTGAAGAGCAAGGGCGTGGCTGACGCCGACATCATGGAGGACTACACCCCCTTCGGCCATGCCGACTACCAGGGCATCATCGCCAAGATCAAGAAGTTCGCCTCCGAGGGCAAGAAGACCGCGGTGGTTTCCACCATCAACGGTGACAGCAACGTGCCCTTCTACAAGGAACTGGGCAACCAGGGCCTGAAGGCAACCGACGTGCCGGTGGTGGCGTTCAGCGTGGGTGAAGAAGAACTGCGTGGCGTGGACACCAAGCCGCTGGTCGGCCACCTGGCCGCCTGGAACTACTTCATGAGCATCAAGAGCCCGGCCAACACCGAGTTCGTCAAGAAGTGGAGCGACTACGCCAAGGCCAAGGGCATCGCCGGCCACAAGGACAAGGCGCTGACCAATGACCCGATGGAGGCCACCTACATCGGCATCATGATGTGGAAGGCTGCGGTCGAGAAGGCCAAGAGCACCGACACCGACAAGGTGATTGCCGCGATGGCGGGCCAGACCTTCCCGGCGCCGGGCGGCTTCATGTCGACCATGGACCCGAAGAACCATCACCTGCACAAGCCGGTGTTCATCGGCGAGATCAAGGCCGACGGCCAGTTCAACGTGGTGTGGAAGACCAAGGGCCCGGTCAAGGCCCAGCCCTGGAGCCCCTTCATCGCCGAGAACAAGGGCAAGAAAGACGAGCCGGAAAAGAAGTAATTGAGTTGCGCGGTGCGGCCCTGGGCCGTGCCGCGCCCTGATGCCTGCCTGGGGAAGCCGTGCGATCGCGATTGTTGTCCTGCTTGTTCTGTTTGACGGCCCTCACGATCACGCAGCCGGCCCACGCACTGACCCCCGAGCAAGCCGGCCGCATCGCCGCCGGTGACAGCGATGAGCGCGTCAAGGCGCTCAACGAGGTGGTGGCCACCGCCGACCCGGCGCTGGAGCGTTTTGTCAAAGCCCTGCTCGATGACGCGGTCAAGACCAGCGCCGGGCGGGCCTATATCGTCAATGACGGCAAGGCGCTGGAGGCCGCCAGCGGTGCGGTGGCCACGCTGCCGGCCGACGCCGAAGATGCCGTCAACAACAACCGCATGCGCAGCGAGCTGGAGTCGGCGATGGCTGTCCTCAAACTGGTCTCGCCCGACCGGGCGGTGCGCGCTGCGGCCATCACCGAATTGAAGGACCAGGTTGACGAGGGCAAGCTCGGCCTGATCGACAAGGCGATTGCGGCCGAGACCGACCCCGAGCTCAAAGCCAAGCTGGTGCTGCTGCGCGCAGCGGTGCTGATCTCCAGCACTGATGCGGCCAAGCGGGCGGCGGCAGCCAAGGCGCTGTCGGGCAGCAGCTCACCCGCCACCCGCTCGCTGCTGCTTGAGAAGCTGGGCAGCGAGACCGACGCCACGGCCAAGGCCGCGATCCAGGGGGCTATCGACAGCGTGCAGGGCCAACTGGCCTGGGGCGAGCGCCTGGGCCTGCTTTTTACCGGCGCCAGCCTGGGCTCGATCCTGCTCTTGGTGGCGCTGGGCCTGGCCATCACCTACGGCCTGATGGGCGTGATCAACATGGCCCATGGCGAGCTGATGATGATCGGCGCCTACGCCACCTATGTGGTGCAAAACTTGTTCAAGCAGTACCTGCCGGGGGTCTTTGACTACTACATCGTGGCGGCCATCCCGGCGGCGTTTTTTAGCGCCGCCGTGGTCGGCGCGGTGCTGGAGCGCAGCGTGATCCGCTGGCTCTATGGCCGGCCGCTGGAGACCTTGCTGGCCACCTGGGGCATCAGCCTGGTG
>JANNZD010000435.1:0-4096 GCA_031410435.1 Betaproteobacteria bacterium
CAAACTGGCGCACGCTGTATTGCACGCCGGTGGCGATGACGAAGTCTTCGGGCGCGTCCTGCTGCAACATCAGCCACTGCATCTGCACATAGTCGCGCGCATGGCCCCAGTCGCGCAGCGCGCTCATATTGCCCAGGTAGAGACAGTCTTGCAGGCCGAGTGCGATGCGCGCCACCGCGCGGGTGATCTTGCGGGTGACAAAGGTCTCGCCGCGCAGCGGGCTCTCGTGGTTGAACAGTACACCGTTGCAGGCGTACAGGCCGTAGGCCTCGCGGTAGTTCACGGTGATCCAGTAGGCATACATCTTGGCCACCGCATACGGGCTGCGCGGGTAGAAGGGGGTGGTCTCTTTCTGCGGCGTCTCCTGCACCAGGCCGTAGAGCTCGCTGGTGCTGGCCTGGTAGAAGCGGGTCTTCTTCTGCAGGCCCAGGATGCGGATGGCTTCGAGCAGGCGCAGCGTGCCGATGCCGTCGGCATTGGCGGTGTACTCGGGCTCCTCGAAGCTGACCGCCACATGGCTCATCGCGGCCAGGTTGTAGATCTCGTCGGGCTGCACCTGCTGCACGATGCGGATCAGGTTGGTGCTGTCGGTCAGGTCACCGTAGTGCAGCTTGAAGCGCTGGTTGTCGACATGCGGGTCCTGGTACAGGTGGTCGATGCGGTCGGTGTTGAACAACGATGACCGGCGCTTGATGCCGTGCACCTCGTAGCCCTTCTTCAACAACAGTTCGGCGAGGTAGGCGCCGTCCTGGCCGGTGACGCCGGTGATCAATGCAGTTTTCATGAAGGGTGCGATGTCTTGTTGGCGGGCGTTGGGCGCTGTGGCCGGCGCCGCCCGGGCGCCCGGGCCGGTGGGCCAGGCCTGGGCAGCTGTACAGCCAGTAATTGTGCCTTGCGGCCTGCGGGCATGGCCCGGCCGGGTGCGGGTGGCGGGCCGACAATCTCCCCCGGGCACAGGATCCGTGCGATGGTGCGCAAGCCCGTCGTCTGCCGGCCCTTGTTGTTCTTGTGATCGCCCATGCCACCCCATCTGCCTGACCTGCCCGCCCTGCTGCCCCTGCTGGAACAACTGGCCCGCCACGCCGGCGCCCGGGTGATGGCGATCTACACCACGCCCTTCACGGTGCAGAGCAAGGCCGATGCGTCACCCGTCACCCTGGCTGACCAGCAGGCTGAAGGCGTGATCCTGGCCGGCTTGCGCCGCCTGACACCCGGCCTGGCCATCGTGGCCGAAGAGGACGTGGCCGCCGGCCATGTGCCCGTGCTGCTGCCGGGCCAGCCCTTCTGGCTGGTCGACCCGCTGGACGGTACCCGCGAGTTCGTGGCCCGCAACGGCGAGTTCACCGTCAACATCGCGCTGATCCACCAGGGCCGGCCGGTGCTGGGCGTGGTGCTGGCGCCGGCCGTGGGCGGGCCGGCCGGCACGCTGTATGCGGGCATCGTGGGGCAGGGCGCCTGGGTGGAGGATGGCGCCGGCCGCCGTGCACTCCACTGCCGTGCGCTGCCGGCCGATGGCCTGACGGTGCTGGCCAGCCGATCGCATGGCGACGCGGCGGCGCAGGATGCCTTTGTCGCGGCCTACCTGGCCCGCTATCTGCCCGGCCAGCGGGTGGCCCGCACCGGCACCGCTGGCTCGTCGCTCAAGCTGTGCCTGATCGCCGCCGGCCAGGCCGACCTCTACCCGCGCCTGGGCCGCACCATGGAATGGGACATTGGCGCCGGCCATGCGGTGCTGGCCGCGGCCGGCGGCCGGGTGGAGCGCGCCGACGGCGCCGGCCCGCTGCTGTATGGCAAGCCGGGCTTCGAGAGCCCGCACTTCCTGGCGCTGGGCTGGTGAGCCGCCTGCGCTAGCATCCGGGCATGCGGATCACGCCTGAACAAGTCGAGGCCATCCTGGCCGCCACCCAGGACCTTGCCGGCGAAGGCGCCAGTGTTCGATTGTTCGGTTCGCGGCTGAACGATGCGCTGCGCGGTGGCGACATCGATCTGCTGGTCGATTGCGCCCGTCCGGTGGCCAGGCCTGTCTGGCTGGCGGCGCAACTCACGGCCCGCTTGCAGCGCTTGCTGGGTGAACGTAGGGTCGATGTGCTGTTGGCGGCGCCGGGCATGGCTGAAGAGCCTGTCCACCGCTTGGCGCGCGCCGATGGCATCGTCTTGAAGGCCTGTGATGGTTGACGCACAGCGCTTGCGCCTGGCCTTCTTGCTGGAGACCGTGGCGCTGGAAGCCGAGCATCTGCAGGCCACTGACCAGCGCTTGTTCGCCCAGCCTTTCACGGCCGAGCGGGCGGCCAGCCTGCGGGATGACCTGATGCTGGCTGAGCGTCTGGATGCGTTTTCTGCGCGATTTGCGCGCCTGCAGGACACCGCAGGCGACAAGTTGCTGCCTTCCTTGTTGGCCTGCGTGGGTGAGCCACTGGGCAGCGTGCTTGACAATTTGGACCGGGCGGCACGCCTGGGCCTGCTGGCGCAGCCCAGTGAAACCTGGCTGGCTGCCCGGGCATTGCGCAACCGCATGGTTCACGAATACATCCGCAACCCGGCCCTGTTGGCGCAGGCCGTTGAAGAAGCGCATGGCCAGGTGCCGATGCTGGTGGCCTTTGTACAGGCCTGTGCCGCTTACGCCGTAGCCCGCAAGCTGGTGTGACCTGCGCCGCTGGCGCTCAGCTCACTGGAAGGGGTTGACCACCGTCAGGCTGCCAAAGCGCTGACCTGCGTTGAGGTCTTCGGTGTAAAGCGTGGGTGCGCCGCTGCGCAGGGCGGCCTCGACGACCATCGCATCCCAGATCGACAACTGCCAGTGCAGGGACTTGTCGATGGCCGCCGCGGCCAGGGCTGCATCGCTGCTGATCACCGGCCATTCGGCAAAGCCCAGCACCAGCGACTGTGCCAGGGCCGGCGGCACTTTCTGCTTGCGGGTGAGGGTGTGGAACAACTCGATCAGCACCTGGGTGCTGGTCACGGCTTCTCCCGCACCAGCGTGTTCGGCCACCAGGCTTCGGGCCCGGGTTTGTTTGGCCAGGTCGGTGCTGTCGGTGCAATACACCAGCACGTTGGTGTCGAAGAAGGCCAGCACGCGCTACTTGCCGGCGGGCTGCTGCGCGGCCAGATCCCGGCTGCGCAAGTCGTCCGGGTACAAGGCGTCCCGCAAGGTGCCCAGCCTGGGTGATGTGCCAGCGGCAGCAGGCTGCGACTGATCGGTGGCCGCCGCCATGGTGTCGAGCAGCTTGTGGGTGGCGGCCTGGCGCTGGCGATTCAACTGGTCGTCCGACTCGTCCGCGTACTGCTGCAGGAACTCACGCACCTTGGCGCTCAAGGACGTGCCTTGCTGGATGGCGCGCACACGGGCGCGCTTGATCAGGTCTTCATCCACGGAAAGCGTCAGGTTCGACATGTTGGCGGCTCCTTGCAGGGCAAGTGTAGCCACAACTACGTGAACATGTGAACCTGTGCGATCCGCTCAGAACGCCTTCTCGCGCAGCACCTGCATCAGGTATTGCCCATAGCCGTTCTTCAGCATCGGCTGGGCCTGCGCTTCCAGCTGCGCGGCCGTGATCCAGCCGCTGCGGTAGGCGATCTCCTCGGGGCAACTCACCTTCAGGCCCTGGCGCTTTTCCAGCGTGGCGATGAACTGGCCGGCCTCCATCAGGCTGTCGTGGGTGCCGGTGTCGAGCCAGGCATAACCGCGGCCCATGATCTCCACCGCCAGCTGGCCCTGCTGCAGGTAGGTGGCGTTGACGGTGGTGATCTCCAGCTCGCCGCGCGCCGACGGCTGGATGGCCGCAGCGATGTCGCAGACCTGGCTGTCGTAGAAGTACAGGCCGGTGACGGCATAGTTGCTCTTGGGCGATGCGGGCTTTTCTTCGATGCTCAGGGCCTGCTTGTGGGCGTCGAACTCGACAACGCCATAACGCTCAGGGTCGGTGACATGGTAGGCAAACACGCTGGCGCCGGTTTGGCGGCTGTCAGCGCGCTGCAGCAGCGCGGCAAAGTCGTGGCCGTAGTAGATGTTGTCGCCCAGCACCAGCGCGCTGGGGTGGCCGGCCACGAACTGCCGGCCCAGGATGAAGGCCTGGGCCAGGCCGTCCGGGCTGGGCTG